>CAJANL010000153.1 GCA_903941105.1 uncultured Rhodospirillaceae bacterium | reverse complement strand
GGCACGGTGCCGATGGGGACCGGGCTGTTGCGGATGATCCATTCGCGGGTGGCGTGGATATGCTTGCCGGTGGAGAGATCCATCACCGTGTCGGCGCCCCAGCGGATCGCCCACACCATCTTCTCCACCTCCTCGGACACCGAGGACGCTACCGCCGAATTGCCGATATTGGCGTTGATCTTGGTGAGGAAGTTCCGCCCGATGATCATCGGCTCGGATTCGGGGTGGTTGATATTGGCCGGCAGCACGGCGCGGCCGCGCGCGATCTCGGAGCGGACGAATTCGGGGGTGATCTCGTCGGGGATGTCGGCCTCGAACGGCTCGCCGTCGCGGGCGGCGCGGTCCTTGGCCTCGGCGCGGGCGAGGTTCTCGCGGATGGCGACGTATTCCATCTCGGGGGTGACGATGCCGGCCCGGGCATAGGCCAGCTGGGTGGGGGCACAGCCCGGCTTGGCGCGCAACGGCTGGCGGCCGGCGCGGTCGAACACCGGGACCGAGATGACCTCGCCCGGCTTCAGCCCGTCATCCTCGGGGCGGTGGGCGCGGCCGGCATAGGTCTCGACGTCGCCGCGCTCCAGGATCCACTGCCGCCGTAGGGCGGCAAGGCCCTTGGTGATGTCGACCCGGCCGGCGGCCTCGGTGAACGGGCCGGAGCAGTCATAGAGGCGGATCGGCGGCTCGCTGGCCGAGGCCTCCAGGTCGACCTCGCGCATGGCGACGCGCAGATCGGGCCGCGAGCCGGCGACATAAATCTTACGTGAGCCGGGCAGCGGGCCGCTGGTGACACTGAGGTCGCCGGTAAGATCGTCGGGAGCCTTCGACATCTGCGTTTCTCCGTGGCTTGGGGACAGGCCGACGGGAAGCGGAAGACTCCGATCCCTTCGCCGGCATGACCCGGATCAGGTTCCAAGGGTCGCCGGCACCTTCGCCGGCCTCTCAGCCCCGCTTGGGGCTCCCCTTCGGGAAAGGCGGGAAGAGTGGCGATTCGGGGGTGGCCAAGTCAAGGGTATTGAGGGGCTATACCTCCACCATGGGCCGCCATGGTAGCATTCACCAAATTTGGGTCGGTTGCGCCATGTGGGAAACCGCCGTCTACGCCTTCGTCGCCTTCCTGGTGATCCTCGACCCGCCGGGCACCGCCGCCGTGTTCGCCGCCATGACCCGCAATGTCCCCGACCAGCATCGCCGGGTGATGGCGCGGCGGGCCACCGTGATGGCGGCCATGATGCTGTTTGCCTTCGCCCTGGCCGGAGAGTGGCTGCTGCGGGTGATGGGCATCACCCTGCCCGCCTTCCGCATCGGTGGCGGCATCCTGTTGCTGCTGCTCGCCGCCGACATGGTATTCGCCCGCCAGTCGGGCCTGCGCTCCACCACCCCGGTGGAGGAGGCCGAGGCCGCCGAACGCGAGGACATTACCGTCTTCCCGCTGGCTTTCCCGTTGATCGCCGGACCGGGAGCCCTGACCTCGGTGGTGCTGATGATGGGCCGCGCCCAGGGTGACCCGCTGGCAACACTCGCGGTGCTGGCGGTACTGGGCCTGGCCCTGCTGATCGTGCTGGCGGCGCTGCTCGCCGCCGGACATGTGCTGAAGCTGCTGGGCATCACCGGGGCGCATGTGATCAGCCGGGTGCTGGGCGTCCTGCTGGCCGCCCTGGCGGCGCAGTTCGTGCTGGACGGACTGCGTCAGGCGCTGCCGGGGCTGGGGTAAACGAAAAAGGCCGCCCTTGCGGGGCGGCCCTTCCCTGGTTCCAATCGGCGGAGGTCTACTCCTCGGCTTCTTCGGTCTTGTCGGCGGTGGGGCCGGAGTCCAGGCCCTTGGCGGCCGGATCGCGGTCGACCAGCTCGATCATGCCCATGGGGGCGCAGTCGCCATAGCGGAAACCGGCCTTGAGCACGCGGGTGTAGCCGCCCTGACGGGTCTTGTAGCGCTCGCCGATCACGGAGAACAGCTTCGCCACCACCTTGTCGTCGCGCAGGAAGGCATAGGCCTGACGGCGGGCATGCAGGTCGCCGCGCTTGGCCAGAGTGATGAGACGCTCGGCGATGGGACGCAGGTCCTTGGCCTTGGGCAGGGTGGTCTTGATCTGCTCGTGCTTGAACAGCGCGTTGGCCAGGCTGACGAACAGCGCCTTGCGGGACGAGCTATCGCGGTTCAGCTTGCGGCCGGACATACCGTGACGCATCTCTCACTCTCCTATGCTTGGTCTCGCCGGGCGAGAACCGATTACGTTACCGGCCGCCCCCCGGATCGGGAGTACGGCGCGGCTTGGGCCGAAGGGCCCGCAGACGACTGGGCTCAGTACGGCTCTTCGAGCTTCTTGGCCAGCTCTTCGATGTTCTCCGGCGGCCAGTTGGGGATTTCCATGCCGAGATGGAGCCCCATCTGCGCCAGCACTTCCTTGATTTCGTTCAGCGACTTGCGACCGAAATTGGGAGTGCGGAGCATCTCGGCTTCGGTCTTTTGAACCAGATCACCGATATAGATGATGTTGTCGTTCTTCAAGCAGTTGGCCGAACGCACCGACAGCTCAAGCTCATCGACCTTGCGCAGCAGGTTCTTGTTGAACGGCAACTCATCCTTCTTCTCTTCCTCGACCACGGTGGTCGGCTCTTCGAAGTTGATGAACAGCTGCAGCTGGTCCTGAAGAATACGGGCGGCCAAGGCCACCGCATCGTCGGGGGTGACGGCGCCGTTGGTCTCGACCGTCATGATCAGCTTGTCGTAGTCGGTGACCTGTCCGACGCGGGTGTTCTCCACCTTGTAGGCAACCTTGCGCACCGGCGAGAAGATGGCGTCGATGGGGATCAAGCCGATCGGCGAGTCTTCCGGGCGATTCTGCGACGCGGGCACATAGCCCTTGCCGGTCTCGACGGTGAACTCGATGTTGAGCTTGGCGCCCTCGTCCAGGGTGCACAGCACGAGGTCGGGATCCATGATCTCGATGTCGTGGCCGGCCTCGATCATCCCCGCCTTGACCTCGCCGGGGCCGGTGGCACGCAGGTGCATGCGCTTCGGCCCCTCGCCATGCATACGCAGGCCGAGGGTCTTGATGTTGAGAATGATGTCGGTGACGTCCTCGCGCACACCGGGGACGGAGGAGAATTCATGCAGAACCCCCTCGATCTGGATGGCGGTGACGGCCGCGCCCTGCAGCGAGGACAAAAGAACACGGCGCAGGCTGTTGCCCAGCGTCATGCCGAAGCCGCGCTCCAGCGGTTCGGCGACAGCGGTGGCGGTACGCTGCGGATCGGCACCCGGCTCGATGTTGAGCTTATTGGGCTTGATCAGTTCCTGCCAGTTTTTCTGAATCACGAGCGTGACCTCATGCTAGGAACGAAAGAAATGCATCTCGGGAACGGGCACGCCGCCGAACCTCCCTTGGGGGAGGTCGGCGGCCGCGCCGATCCCAATAAAGACCCGATCAGACGCGACGGCGCTTGCGCGGCCGGCACCCATTATGCGGGATCGGCGTAACGTCGCGGATCGAGGTGATCGAAAACCCGACCGCCTGCAGCGCACGCAGCGCCGACTCGCGACCGGCACCCGGCCCCTTCACTTCCACCTCAAGGGTGCGCATGCCGTGCTCCATGGCCTTGCGGCCGGCGTCCTCGGCGGCCACCTGGGCGGCATAGGGCGTCGACTTGCGCGAGCCCTTGAAGCCCTGCATGCCCGAGGACGACCACGAGATCGTGTTGCCCTGGGCGTCGGTGATGGTGATCATCGTGTTGTTGAACGTGGCGTTCACGTGAGCGACGCCAGAAGTGATGTTCTTTCGCTCGCGGCGACGGGGACGCGCAGCGGCAGCGGCAGGCTTGGCCATCGGAGGTGTTCCTTACTTCGTCGCTTTCTTCTTGCCGGCGATCGGCTTCGCAGGGCCCTTGCGGGTCCGGGCGTTGGTGTGGGTGCGCTGGCCATGGACCGGCAGGCCCCGGCGATGACGCAGACCGCGATAGCAGCCCAGGTCCATCAGACGCTTGATATTCATCGCCACGGCGCGACGGAGATCACCCTCAACCTGGTAGTCACGGTCGATGAGCTCGCGGATGCGAAGCACCTCGTCGTCGGTCAACTGATTGACGCGACGATCCATCGGGATGCCGAGCGCCTCAGTGATCTCAGCAGCCTTGGTGCGGCCGATACCGTGAATATAGGTCAGCGCGATCAAGACGCGCTTGTTCGTGGGAATATTGACGCCAGCGATACGAGCCAAAGCTGGTTACTCCTTCACCGAGACAAAGCGGACAGCCGACTCGCGCCGGGCGCCCATGTGAACAACAAAACGGACGCCGGGCTTGACCCGGCGGCCGGGAAACCAAAGAGGCGCGATTATAGGGGCAATCGCCCCAGAGTCAACCGCCTCCCCGAACTATTTGACCGCGGCACCATCGAGAATGATTTCGAGGTCCTTGGTCACCTTGCCGATGTCCTGCATGCCGTCGACGATCCGCAGGATGCCGTGCGTCTCATAATAGGGCAGCAGCGGCGCCGTCTGGGCGTGATAGGCCGCCAGACGCTTGTTGACGGTCTCGGCGTTGTCATCGGCCCGCCGGATGAAGTCGGTGCCGCCACAGGCGTCGCACTTGCCTTCCACCGCCGGCTTCTGGAACTTGTCGTGATAGCCGGCGCCGCACGTGCCGCAGGTATAGCGGCCCGTGATGCGCTCGACGATGGGGGCATCGGGCACCCGGATCTCGATGACCGAATCGAGCCGCTTGCCCTTGCGGATCAGCATGGCGTCCAGCGCCTCGGCCTGGGCCACCGTCCGCGGGAAACCATCGAAGATGACGCCCCGGCCGGTATCGGGCTGGTCCAGCCGTTCGTCGATGATGCCGATGACGATGTCGTCCGAAACCAGCTGGCCGGCATCCATCACCGCCTTGGCCTTGCGGCCGATCTCGGACCCGGACGCCACGGCGGCGCGCAGCATGTCGCCGGTGGAAAGCTGAATGATGCCGTACTTGTCCTGCAGCCGCTTGGCCTGGGTACCCTTGCCACCGCCGGGCGGCCCCAACAAAACCAGGTTCATGCCTTGTCTCTCCCTTGGCCGCGCGGTTTACCCGCGCTTGCTTCTGAGCCGGGACTTCTTGATCAGTCCCTCATACTGGTGAGCCAGCAGATGCGACTGGATTTGAGCGACCGTATCCATGGTCACCGTCACCACAATCAGCAGGCTTGTACCACCAAAGTAAAAAGGCACGGACCACTTGGCAATCAGCAATTCGGGCAGGACGGACAACGCAGAAAGGTAGGCTGCACCCACTACCGTCAGGCGGGTAAGCACGTAATCGAGATAATCGGCGGTATTCTTACCCGGACGAATGCCAGGGATGAAGCCCCCATGCTTCTTCAGGTTCTCCGCCGTGTCCGTCGGATTAAACACCACGGCCGTGTAGAAGAACGCAAAAAACAGGATCAGGGCGAGATAGAGCGCCAGATACAGCGGCTGGCCACGGCCCATGATGGCAGCGAACGTCGTCAGCCACTCGGGGCCGCCGGCCGCCGAAAATTGCGCCACGGTGACCGGCATCAGCAGGATCGAGCTGGCGAAGATCGGCGGAATGACGCCCGACACGTTCACCTTCAGGGGCAGGTGCGACGATTCGCCGCCGTACATCTTGTTGCCCACCTGGCGCTTCGGATACTGAACGATCAGCCGCCGCTGGGCGCGCTCCATGTAGACGATGAAGGCGATGACCAGGATGCTCATCACCAGCAACAGGATGATCACCAGGATCGGCAGGGCGCCGGTGCGGCCCAACTCCAGGGTGTTGGACAATGCGCCGGGCAGGCCGGCGACGATACCCGCCATGATGATCAGCGAGGTTCCCTGACCGATACCGCGGGCAGTGATCTGCTCACCCAGCCACATCAGGAACAGCGTGCCACCAACCAGCGACACCACGGCGGTGAAGCGGAACAGCAGCATATCGTCCATCATCACCGCCGGGCCGCGCGAGCCGGTCATCCCCTCGACGCCGACGGCGATGCCGTAGGCCTGCAGGGCGGCAATCAGCACGGTGAGGTAGCGGGTGTACTGGTTGATCTTTTTGCGGCCGGCCTCGCCTTCCTTCTTCACCAGCTCCAGGCTCGGAACCACCGTCGTCATCAACTGCATGATGATGGAGGCCGAGATGTAAGGCATGATGTTGAGCGCGAAGATGGTCATGCGCGACAAAGCGCCGCCGGCCAGCATGTCGAACATGCCCAGGATGCCGCCGCCGGTCTGCTTGAACAGGTCCGCCATGACGTGCGGATCGACCCCAGGCAGCGGGATCCAGGTCCCCAGCCGGTAGACGATCAGTGCCCCCAAGGTGAACCAGATCCTCTTCTTGAGGTCGGTCGCCTTGGTGAGCACACCAAAATTCAGGTTCGCGGCGAGCTGCTCGGCAGCGGAAGCCATGCCTTACTCCGGGTCTGGGACGAACTAAAGGTCGGACACGCCAACCGAGGCCTTAGGCCTCGGCGGCCGGAGCTCCGGCGACCTTGATGCTGCCACCGGCCTTCTCGACGGCTTCGACGGCCGCCTTCGACGCACCGGTCACCTCAATGGTCACCTTGGTCTTCAGTTCGCCGCGCGCAAGCAGGCGTACCCCATCGTGCGGATTGCCGATCAGGCCGGCGGCCTGAAGCTCGGCCACGCCGATGGGCTTGCCGGCATCGATGCGCTTGGCTTCGATGGCCGCCTGGAGCCGGCCGAGATTGACCTCGACATACTCCTTGGCGAACGGGTTGTTGAACCCGCGCTTGGGCAGACGCCGATAGATGGGCATCTGGCCGCCTTCGAACCCGTTGATCGAGACGCCGGTACGAGCCGTCTGGCCCTTGACGCCGCGACCCGAGGTCTTGCCCTTGCCGGAGCCGATGCCGCGGCCCAGGCGCTTGGCCTTGTAGCGGGCGCCGGGGTTATCGCGCAGGTCGTTGAGCTTGCTCATGTCCTATTCCTCGATGCGCACAAGGTGACGAACCTTGCTGATCATGCCGCGCACCGCCGGAGTATCCTCCAGCTGGCGGGTGCGGTGCAGCTTGTTCAGGCCCAGCCCCACCAGGGTGGCGCGCTGGTCCTGAGGGCGCCCGATGGGGCTACCGGTCTGGGTGACGGTGACCGAAGCCTTGGCGGGGGCCTTGTTCGTGGCGACCATGGTCAATCCCTCCTTCAGGCGACGGCGGCGGCAGCCGCGGCCCCATCGCGGCGACCGATGATATCGGCCACCTTCTTGCCGCGCTTGGCGGCGACGGAGCGCGGGCTGGCCATGTTGACCAGGGCGTCGAACGTCGCCTTGATCATGTTGTGCGGGTTGGAGGTGCCGAGGCACTTCGCCACCACGTCCTGAACGCCCATGGTCTCGAACACGGCGCGCATCGGGCCGCCGGCGATGATGCCGGTACCGGCCGGGGCGGCGCGCAGCACAACGCGTCCGGCGCCGAAGCGGCCGAAACAATCGTGGTGCAGCGTGCGACCTTCGCGCAGGGCGATCTTGATCATGTTGCGCTTGGCCTGCTCGGTGGCCTTACGAATGGCCTCGGGGACCTCGCGCGCCTTGCCGGAGCCGTAGCCGACCCGGCCCTTGGCATCACCCACCACCACCAGAGCGGCGAAGGCGAAGCGACGGCCACCCTTCACCACCTTGGCGACGCGGTTGATGTGGACCAGCTTGTCTACGAATTCGCTCTCCTCGCGCTCGCGCGGAGCGTCGGAACGCCCGCGGGGGGCGCGGTCGCCGCGCTCGCCGCGATTGCCGCGCTCGGGACGATCAGAGGAACTGGGAGTACGTGCCATGCTTGCGTTTCCCTTAGAAAGACAGGCCGCCTTCGCGGGCCGCATCAGCCAGCGCCTTGACGCGGCCGTGATAAATGTAGCCACCGCGATCGAACACCACCTCGGTGATGCCGGCAGCCTTGGCCCGCTCGGCGATCAGTTTGCCCACCGCGACTGCGGCGGCGATGTCGGCGCCCGTCTTGGCCCCGGCCTTCAGCTCCTTGTCGAGCGTGGAGGCGGCGGCCAAGGTCAGGCCCTTGGCATCGTCGATCACCTGGACATAGATATGCTTGCCCGAGCGGAAGACCGACAGCCGGAGACGGCCGCCACTCTTCTTGGCGATGCTCGAACGGGTGCGCCGCTTGCGGCGCGCGAAAAGCTTCTTCGGCGTCATCATGGCGATGCCCCTTACTTCTTCTTACCTTCTTTACGAAGGATGGTCTCAGTGGTGTACTTGATACCCTTGCCCTTGTAAGGCTCGGGACCGCGATAGGACCGGATCTCGGCGGCGATCTGGCCGACGCGCTGTTTGTCGCGGCCGGTGATCGTGATCGAGGTCGGCTTGTCGCACTTGATGCCCACATCCTCCGGGATCGGATAGAGGACATCGTGCGAATAGCCGAGCGCCAACTTCAAGGTCTGCCCATCGACGGCGGCGCGATAACCGACGCCATTGATGTCGAGGCTGACGGTAAAGCCGTCGGAGACGCCCTTGACCATGTTATTGAGGAGCGCCCGGGTGGTGCCCCACATCATGCGGGCCCGCTTGGTCTCGCCCTTGGGCTTGACCCACAGCTTGTCACCTTCGAGGGACGCGTCCACGTCATCCACCAGAGACAGGCTCGACTGACCGAGCTTGCCGCTCACGGTGACGTCGCGCCCCGCGATCTGGACGGTGACTCCCGACGGCACCGGCACGGGATATTTGCCGACTCGCGACATTGGGGAGTTCCTCCTTAGAACACGTGGCAGAGGACTTCGCCGCCCACATTCTGGGCGCGAGCCTCGGCGTCGGACATGACACCGCGCGGGGTCGACAGGATGGCGATGCCAAGCCCGTTGGCCACACGGTCCAGGTCGGAAATCTTCGAGTACACCCGGCGCCCAGGCTTGGACACACGGCTGATCTCTTTGATGACCGGCTGGCCTTCATGATACTTGAGCTCTATGGCGAGCTCGGCGATGCCGGGGCGGACATCACTGCGGGTATAACCGCGAATGTAGCCCTCACGCTTCAGAACTTCCAGCACATTGGTGCGGAGATTCGACGCGGGCGAAAGGATGGACGACTTGTTCGCACGCTGTCCATTACGGATGCGGGTGAGCATATCGCCGAGCGGATCGGTCATAGCCATTGCTGCATGCCCTCCCTTACCAGCTCGACTTGACCATGCCGGGAATCTGGCCATTGGAGGCCAGTTCACGCAGCTTGTTCCGGCACAGCTTGAACTTGCGATAATTACCGCGCGAACGCCCGGTAATCTCGCAGCGCAGCCGTACCCGCACCTTGGCGGAATTCCGCGGCACTTCGGCCAGCTTCAAGGATGCCTCAAAGCGTTCCTCAGGGGTCGCGGTGCGATCTTTGGCGATCGCCTTCAGCCGGGCGCGGCGGTTGGCGAACCGCGTGGCCAATTTCTCGCGCTTCTTGTTGCGCTCGACGGAGCTGATTTTTGCCATTGCGTGAAAACTCCTTTACGCCGCGAACGGCAGGTCGAAGGCCTTGAGAAGCGCCTTGGCTTCCGCATCGGTCTTCGCCGTCGTGACGAAAATGATGTCCATGCCCCGGATCGTCTCAACCTTGTCGTAGTTGATCTCGGGGAAAATGAGCTGCTCCTTCAGGCCGAGCGAATAGTTGCCGCGGCCGTCAAAGCTTTTGCCGGGAACGCCGCGGAAATCGCGAACGCGCGGCAGGGCGATGTTGATCAACCTGTCGAGAAACTCGTACATGCGATCGGCGCGCAACGTCACCTTGCAGCCGACAACCTGGTTTTCACGCAGCTTGAAGGCGGCAATGGACTTCTTGGCGCGCGTGACCACCGGCTTCTGGCCGCTGATCAGGGTCAGTTCGGCCAGGGCGCCCTCGATCTTCTTGGCGTCCTGGGCGGCTTCACCGACGCCCATGTTGATAACGATCTTTTCCAGCTTGGGAACCTGCATGGGGTTCCCATAGGCGAACTGCTCCTGCAGCGCCGGCCGGACGACCTTGGAATAATGTTCACGCAAGCGTGCCATGGTCAGTGCTCCCCTTACCGGTCGATGACTTCGCCGGAGCGCTTTGCTACGCGCACCTTGCGGCCGTCTTCGAGGACCTTGCTGCCGACGCGGGTCGGCTTGCCGTCCTTCGGATCGGCATGGGCGACGTTGGAGACGTGAATGGACGCCTCCTTCTCGACGATGCCACCCTGGGGGTTAGCCTGGCTGGGGCGGGTATGGCGCTTGACCATATTCACACCCTGCACGACGACGCGCTGCTCCTTGGGGCTGGCGGAGAGGATCTCGCCGCTCTTGCCCTTGTCCTTACCGGCGAGCACGACGACGCGATCGCCCTTCTTCACATGCAACGAGGCCATTACAGCACCTCCGGAGCCAGCGAGATGATCTTCATGAACTTCTTTCCGCGAAGCTCACGAGTCACCGGGCCAAAGATACGGGTGCCGATGGGCTCGTTCTGCTTGTTGATCAGAACGGCGGCATTGGTGTCGAACCGAATAACGGTACCGTCCGGGCGGCGGATCTCCTTGGCGGTGCGAACGATGACGGCACGATGCACGTCACCCTTCTTCACACGACCACGCGGGATCGCCTCTTTGATCGACACCACGATCACATCGCCGACGTTGGCGCTGGTGCGGTGGGATCCACCCAGAACCTTGATGCACTGCACCCGGCGGGCACCCGAATTATCGGCGACGTCCAGGTTGGATTGCATCTGGATCATGTCGAGTCTTCCTTTCTATCCAGGTCGATATCGGCGATCGCGGCTTAGGCCGCCTCGACGATCACTTCCCAGCACTTGGTCTTCGAAATCGGACGGCACTCGCGGATGCGCACGGCGTCGCCGGACTTGAAGAGGTTGTTCTCGTCGTGGGCGTGATACTTCTTCGAACGACGGATGAACTTCTTGTAGATCGGGTGCATCACGCGCCGTTCGACGCGGACCACGACGGTCTTTTCCATCTTGTCGCTGACCACCACACCCTGAAGAATGCGCTTCGGCATTTCCTAGGCCTCCTTCTGCGCGCTTTTGACGCGCTGCCCAAGGACGGTCTTGATGGTCGCGATTTCGCGACGCACCTGGCGGACCCGGGCGGTATTCTCCAGCTGGCCGGAGGCCTTCTGGAAACGCAGGTTGAACTGCTCCTTCTTCAGTTCGAGGACCCGCTCATTGAGCTGGTCGACGGACTTGGAGCGCAAATCGGCAGCCTTGGCCATGGCTTACAACTCCCCGATGCGGCTGACGAACTTGGTCTTGATCGGCAGCTTGGCGGCAGCCAGAGCGAAGCCTTGACGGGCCACGTCTTCCGGAACACCGTCCACTTCGAACATGATGCGGCCGGGCTTGACGCGGCAGGTCCAGAACTCGGGCGTGCCCTTGCCGGAGCCCATGCGGACTTCGGCCGGCTTGCTCGACACCGGCAGATCCGGGAAAATACGGATCCAGACGCGGCCCTGACGCTTCATGCAGCGGGTCAAGGCGCGACGGGCGGCCTCGATCTGCCGGGCGGTGATGCGCTCGGGCTCCATGGCCTTGAGGCCGAAGGCGCCAAAGTTCAGCGCGGTGCCCCCACGGGCCTCGCCTTTGATCCGGCCCTTATGGGCCTTGCGGTATTTGGTTCGCTTGGGCGAAAGCATCTCAGCGTACCTTCTTGCTTATCAGCGACGCTCGACCGACACGGACTCGCCGGCGGCACGTTTGTCCTGGGCCATCGGATCATGGGCGAGGATCTCGCCCTTGAACACCCACACCTTGACACCGCAGGTGCCGTAGGTGGTCTTGGCGGTGGCGACACCGTAGTCCACGTCGGCGCGCAGGGTGTGCAGCGGCACGCGACCTTCGCGGTACCACTCCATGCGGGCGATTTCGGCACCGCCGAGACGGCCGGAGCAGTTGATCCGGATGCCCTGGGCTCCCAGACGCATGGCGGACTGCACCGAACGCTTCATGGCGCGGCGGAAGGCGACGCGGCGCTCCAGCTGCTGGGCGATGGACTCGGCCACCAGCTGAGCGTCGAGCTCTGGCTTGCGGATCTCGACGATGTTCAGGTGAACGTCGCCGCCGGTCATCTTGCTCAGCTCCTTGCGGAGGACCTCGATATCGGCGCCCTTCTTGCCGATCACCACGCCCGGACGGGCGGTATGGATGGTGATGCGGGCCTTCTTGGCCGGCCGCTCGATGACCACGCGCGACACACCGGCCTGGGCCAGCTTCTCGCGCAGGTACTTGCGCAGCTTGAGATCCTCGTGGAGGAGCTTGGAATAATCGCCGTCGGCGAACCAGCGGGAGTCCCAGGTGCGGTTAATGCCCAGTCGAAGACCGAGCGGATTGACTTTCTGACCCATGACTTACTCCCCGGTCGCTTCGGCGCGTTCGCGCACGATGACGGTCAGGTTGCTGAACGGCTTTTCGACGCGCCCGACCCGGCCGCGAGCACGGGCGGAAAAGCGCTTCAACACCATTTGCTTGCCGACATACGCCTCGGCCACATAGAGCCGGTCGACGTCAAGCTGGTGGTTGTTCTCGGCATTGGCGATGGCCGACATCAGCGCCTTCTTGACGTCCTGGGCAATGCGCCGCTTGGAGAAGGTAAGCGCACGAAGCGCCACCTCGGCCTTGAGGCCGCGGATGCTTGCAGCAACCAGGTTAAGCTTCTGCGGGCTGGTGCGAAGGGAAGACAAGTAAGCCTTGGCCTCGGTGTCGCTCAGCACACGCTCTGCGGGTTTCTTGCCCATGGTTACTTCCTCTTCGCCTTCTTGTCGACCGCGTGCCCATAGAAGGTCCGGGTCGGCGAGAACTCGCCGAACTTGTGGCCGATCATGTTCTCGGTCACCAGCACCGGAATGAACTTGGCACCGTTGTAGACGCCGAAGGTCAGGCCGACGAACTGCGGCAGGATGGTCGAGCGACGCGACCACATCTTGATTACCTCGTTACGACCGCTCGCACGGGCCTTATCGGCCTTTTTGAGCATGAAGCCGTCGAGGAAGGGGCCTTTCCAAACGGAACGAGCCATTCTCGTCCCCTCCTTACTTGCTCAGTTGACGGCGGCGCATAATCAGCCGATCCGTCTTCTTGTTGTTACGGGTCTTCTTGCCCTTGGTCGGCTTGCCCCACGGGGTAACCGGGTGACGGCCGCCCGAGGTACGGCCTTCGCCGCCGCCATGCGGGTGATCGATCGGGTTCATGGCCACGCCGCGAACACTGGGCTTCTTACCCAGCCAGCGGTTGCGGCCCGCCTTGCCGATGGACACGTTCTGCTGGTCGGGGTTGGAGACCGCGCCGATGGTGGCCATGCATTCGGCCCGCACCATGCGCAACTCGCCCGAGGACAGTCGGAGCTGGGCGTAGCCCTGATCCTTGCCCACCAACTGAGCGTAGGTACCGGCCGAGCGGGCGATCTGACCGCCCTTGCCCACCTTCAGCTCCACATTGTGGATGATGGTGCCGACCGGAATGTTCTTCAGCTGCAGGGCGTTACCCGGCTTGATGTCGGCCTTCTCGCCCGCCACCACCACGTCTCCGGCGGCAAGCCGCTGCGGCGCGATGATGTAGCGCTTCTCGCCGTCGGCGTAGACCACCAGGGCGATGAAGGCAGAGCGGTTGGGATCGTATTCCAGCCGTTCGACCGTCGCGGGGGCATCATAGCGGTCCCGCTTGAAGTCGATGATGCGATAGCGGCGCTTATGCCCGCCGCCGCGCCAGCGCATGGTGATACGGCCGGAATTGTTGCGGCCGCCCTTGGAGCGCAGGCCTTCGGTCAGAGCCTTCTCAGGCTTGCCCTTCCACAATTCGGAACGATCGACCAGGACCAGCTGTCGGCGGCCCGGAGTCGTCGGATTGAATGTCTTCAATGCCATGGCGTCAGACTCCCGTCGTCACGTCGATGGAGTGGCCCTCGGCCAGGGTGACCACGGCCTTCTTGACATCGCTGCGCTGACCGATGCGGCCGCGGAAGCGCTTGACCTTGCCCTTCTGGACGAGCGTGTTCACCGCCGAGACCTTGACGCCGAAGATCCCTTCGACGGACGCCTTGATCTCGGGCTTGCTGGCATCCAGCGGCACCTTGAAGGTGACCTGCCGGAACTCGGAGCCCATGGTCGCCTTTTCGGTGATCACGGGGGCGCGGATGATATCGTACATCCGCTCCTTGCTCACGTTGACCTTGCTCATTTCAGGCGAGCCTCCAGGGCTTGCACCGCGTCCTTGGTGAGGACCAGGGTGTCGCGGCGCAGAATGTCGTAGACGTTGGCGCCCACCTGCGGCAGCACATCCACATGCGGCAGGTTGCGGCTGGCCAGGGCGAAGTTGCCGTCCACCGCACCGTCGATGACCAGCACCGAGCTCCAACCCAGGGTGGCGAGGCGCGTGGCCAGGTCCTTGGTCTTGGCGGTGTCGGTCTTGGCGGTGTCGATGACGATCAGCTTGCCGTCCTTGGCCTTGGCCGAGAGCGCCACCTTGAGGGCCAGCTTGCGGACCTTCTTGGGCATGTCGTGGGCGTGGCTGCGCACCACCGGGCCGAAAATCACCGCGCCGCCGCGGAACTGCGGGCTGCGCAGGCTACCCTGGCGGGCGTTGCCCGAGCCCTTTTGCTTGAAGGGCTTCTTGGTCGTGCCCGAGATCTCGGAGACGCCCTTGGTCTTGTGGTTGCCGCTCTGGCGCTTGGCCAGCTGCCAGTTGACCATCCGGTGCAGGATGTCGGTGCGGAGATCGACGCCGAACACCTCGTCGGCCAGCTCGATCTCGCCGACGGTCTGGTTGTCCAGGCTGATAACGTTCGTCTTCATGGCCGTCTTCCTTTACTCGCCGGCTTCGGCGGCAGGGGTGGCGGCGGCCTTGACGCCGGCCGGGAACGGCACGCCGTCGGGCAGCTTGCGCTTGACCGCGTCGTTGACCAGGACCCACGACCCGTCGGAGCCCGGAACCGATCCCTTGACCAGGATCAGGCCACGGTCCGCGTCGGTGGAGACCACCTTGAGGTTCTGGGTGGTGACCTGCACGTCGCCCATGTGACCGGCCATCTTCTTGCCCTTGAACACCTTGCCGGGGTCCTGGCGCTGGCCGGTGGAGCCGTGCGAACGGTGGCTGACCGAGACGCCGTGGCTGGCCTCAAGACCGGCGAAGTTGTGGCGCTTCATGACGCCAGCAAACCCCTTGCCGATGGTGGTGCCGGTGACATCGACGAACTGGCCGGCGATGAAATGGGCGGCAGAGAGTTCAAGGCCGACGTCGAGAAGATTCTCGGCGGTGACACGGAACTCGACGACCTTGCGCTTGGGCTCGACCTTGGCCTTGGCGAAGTGACCGCGCAGCGGCTTGCTGACGTTCTTCACCTTGGGCTGGCCGGCACCGAGCTGGACGGCAATATAGCCGTCGGTTTCCACAGAGCGGGTCGAGACCACCTGGCAGGTGTCAACCTTCAACACGGTGACGGGCACATGCGTGCCGTCCGCGGTGAAGATCCTCGTCATGCCGACCTTCTGGGCAATGAGACCGGATCGCATTGGCGCTATCCTCAGAGCTTGATCTCGACGTCGACGCCGGCGGCGAGGTCGAGCTTCATCAGCGCATCGACGGTCTGGGGCGTCGGATCGACGATATCCAGAAGACGCTTGTGCGTGCGAATCTCGAACTGCTCACGCGACTTCTTGTCGATGTGAGGGGAACGGTTGACGGTGAACTTCTCGATCCGGCTGGGGAGCGGGATCGGGCCGCGCACCTGGGCACCAGTCCTCTTGGCGGTGTTGACGATCTCGCGGGTGCTCTGATCGAGCACGCGGTGATCGAACGCCTTGAGGCGGATGCGGATGTTCTGGCTTTCCATTGACATGCCATCCGTTAAATCGGATCGGCGCCCCTCGTCGGAGCGCCGATCAGAGTGAATTTCGTTCGGTTCAAAGAACCTCCCGCAGTCAGCGCGAACGCTCTTGCGGAATGAGGCCGAGGCCGAGGACCGGTTTATACAGACGGTGACGGAGTTTGGCAAGTCATGGATTCGTCATTTGTAGCTTTCCCTGGGTCCGTGCCGGCAACGCCACCATCCGGCGAAGAGAGATGTCCACGGAATGCAAACGGCTTCGGGAAAGGTGCTGCCGCAGCCCCCTCCTCCCGCTCCCCGTTCGAGGGCCGCCATCCCTCGCCAGGAACGCCAAACGGCGCCGGAGGTTTCCCTCCGGCGCCGTCGGTAACGTTTGCCCGTAGCGGAAGCTACAGAACGATCTTGGCAACCACGCCGGCGCCGACCGTGCGGCCGCCTTCGCGGATGGCGAAGCGCAGGCCCTGATCCATGGCGATGGGGGCGATCAGGGTGACGTGCATCTTCACGTTGTCGCCCGGCATCACCATCTCG
>CAJANL010000152.1 GCA_903941105.1 uncultured Rhodospirillaceae bacterium | reverse complement strand
TTGGCGCCCTGTGGGGCCCCGACGGCACCGGCCAGGGTCTCCGCCATGGGCTGGGCCTGCCGCGGGGTGAAGATGCCGGCCAGGCCGCACATCACACCACCTCCACCGACAGGCGTCCGCGCCACGGCAGCAGCGAACCGCAGTCGGCGGTGATCGCCATGGCCGGCTGACCCTCGCCATAGGCGGTCCAGCGGGTCAGCGTGGTCAGGCTCAGCGGCGCATCGGCATGGACGCGCAGGCTTCCCGCCGGGGTATGGACCAGGGCGGCGCCGCCCTCCATCCGGACCGGCCAGGGCGTGACCAGGCGGCGGCTGATGCGCGGCGCGCCGATGCCTTGCACCGCGTCGTTCGTTTCGAGACCGTCTTGGGTGAAGGTCCAGCGCCGTTCCACCTCGCGGCCACCGTGGCGACGGAAGCCATGATGAGTCAGGCGGACGCCGTCGGCCAGTCGCTCCAGGCGGGGCGCCGCGCCGCCGGAGCGGGCACGGAAGGCGTCGTCGTAATAGGGCCGGTTGGGTGGCGTCGGGTCGCCGCCGTCCAGTTGCAGCGTCGAATGCACCGCCGCCGAGCGGTACAGCGCCGCCGCCCCGCTCTCGCCATAGCCACCCCGGCCGGGATCGATGACCAGCGGGACCCCGCGCCAATGAATTTCGCAGGCGCCCAGGTCCTGATGGCCGTGGCCGGGCATCACCGGCCAGCCCGCGGGGGCGGCGTACCACAACCCGGTCCACTCGCCGAACTCGGCCCGCAGCCAGCCGTCCTCGCCGCCCTCGGGTGCGGCGCCGTCGCGCAAGGCCCGGACCGCGGCGCGGTCGTCGTCGTCGAGCCGGGCGCCCCAGCCGGTTCCCAGATCCCCGCCGGGCAGCAGGCAGGCCAGGAAGCGGGGCGGGCAATCGGGCGAGACGTCGCCGATCAGCGGCAGTCCGCCGGGCAGGGCCAGCCGCTGTGCCGCTCCCAGGGCGCGGCGGGCGATGCCGGCCAGTGTGGCGGCCTCGGGGCGGTGGTGGCGCCGCGCTGCCAGCCAGGCCGACAGGTAGCCGCGCCCCAGCAGCAGCTGGTAGTGGCTGGAGCCCTCGCGCAACATGCCGGTGGGCAGGAAGATGCGCTCGGCTTCGTTGAGCAGGATGTCGCGGCCGAGGGCGGCGCAGCCTTCCCAGCCCAGCTCCAGGCCCAGCAGGTAGAGGCCGCGTCCGTCATTGGCAAGATGGTTGCCGGTGTAGTGCTCGCCGCCGTATTCCAGCCGCGAGGCGATGGCCGGGCCGTGGGCGGCCAGAAGTGCCAGCGTTGCCGCCGCCGGTCCGGGCAGGCCGTGGCGGCGGGCGAAATCCAGGATGTTGATGGCGCGCTCGGCGGCGGTGTAGGGGTGCCACGCCCAGCCGGTATCCGGAATGGCGAACCGTTCCGCCCAGGCCCGCCACAGGGCGGTGACCCAGGCCGGCTCGGCGTCGGTCAGTGGCAGCCAGGCGAAGCGGTGCACCGCCAGCCGGGTCTCCAGGTCGGTGAATTCCATGGCGAACAGCGCCTCGGCCCGCCCCGGTTCCAGGGTCACGGTGGCGCCGGGCAGCGGCAGGGTGAGGGGCCGGCAGGGCTCTCCGGGCATCGTTTCGATAAACGAACGGAATTCCGGTGGCGCCTCAAGGGCGAGTGAGGCGAGATAGGGCGGGTGGCCAGGGGTGAAGGCGGCCGGCCTGGCGACGCGGCCGAGTGCCCGTTCCACCAGGAAACGCAGCAGGGTCGGGTCGGCGGCCAATTGCTTGGCCTTGCGCAGCAGGATGCGGCTCATGCCAGCCGCTCCCGCCAGGCCGCCGGGTCCACCGTGGTGAAGACGGTGGCGGCGTCGCAGGCGATGGGCTGTGCCCGTTCCAGCGCCTCGGCCAGACCGGCGGCATCGGTGGCGGCGACGGCGAGGCCGGGCGGCAGCACGTCGTTGGCCAGGACGCCATCGGGCAGGAAGCGCACCACCGGCAGGCCGCCGAGGGCCGCCTCCAGCCCCACCGAGGTGGCGGCGAACACCACCGCCGACAGGACTCCCGCCTCGGCCAGCGGGCCGGGGCTGCGGCTCAGGCGTGGCGATTGGGCGAAGCCCACCGGCGTCATGGGGTGCTCGCGGACCAGGAAGCGCCGTCCGCTGGCGGCGGCGGCGGCCAGCATCTGGGCGGCGACCGGGCGCTGCACCGGCAGGGCGAGGAAGACCGGGCCGTCGGGGTCGTGGGCGAGCCGCGGCATGGGCGGAAAGCGCCAGGCGCCGCCCAGCCACAGCCGCTCGGCCGGCAGGCCCCAGCCGGCGAGGCGGTCGCGGCCGGCCGGTCCGCTGCAGGCGATGGCATCGGGCAGGAAGTCGCCATCGGCGTAGTTCAGTTCCAGGGTGCCGATGGTGGCGTGCTGGCAGCCCAGGGTGCGAACCCCCAGGCACCGCGCCGTCCGCACCAGATCGCGTTCCCAGGCGTGGTTCTCCCACGGCCAGGCGACGACGCGCGGCCGCACCCGATCGAGGAAGCGTTGTTGGCAATGGCGCTGCCAGGCCAGCATGGCCGGCGTGCCGGTGCCGCCCTCACGGGCGGCGGCGCGCCGCACCAGCCAGTCGCCATGGCGCGGCCGCCAGTGCCGGAACGGCAGGGTGGCGGCATACAGCACCGAGCCCCAGCCGTGCAGCCCGGCGCCCAGGGCATTGGCACGGGCCGGCGGGCAATCGGTATGCAGCACCCGGTGCAGCTCGGGCATCCCGCCCATCAGCTCGCCGAAATAGGCATCGAAGCCGTCGGGCCGGCTGGCGGGATGGCCGTAGACCAGCAGCACCGGCGCATCCGGCGGCACCCGGGCGGCGGCGGCGCGACAGCTCAGCGACGCCGCGGCCACCGAGCCGGCCGCCTTGAGGCGGGCGAGCAGGCCGCGTAGGGCCAGTTTGCGCTCGATCGGCCGCAGCGGCGGCGGCGGCGTGGCGGTGACCCCGGGACGGCCGGCGAGATGGCGGAACAGCCAGGGGTCGGCGCAGAGGCAGAGGACGCGGCGCTCACCGGCCGCCCAGCCGTCCACCAGCCGGGTCCAGGCCAGCATCTCGCCCAGGTCGGAAATGGTGCCGGCGCAGGCCGGCGCATGGGCCAGCCCGGCCGAGGGCTCGGCCGACAGGCGCTGTCCCAGGGCCAGCCAGTCGGCGGCGATGGCGGCGAAGGCGTCGTCGAGGGGAGCCGGCTGGCGGCGGGAGGGGTCGAGGCTGTCGCAGGCGGAGCCGGCGGTTCCCGGCAGCGGCACCCAGGCATCCCACCCGGTGGTGGGCAGATCGGTGGGCGGGCGCAGCAGGACCGGCATTTTCAGGCGCCGAACAGCCGCTCGCGGACGATGGTGGCGAGCACGGCGATGGCGTGGTGGGCCTTGATCTTCTTGCCCTCGCCATAGGTGCGGCCGTGGTAACTGATGGGCACCTCGTAGAACACCCGGCCGGCGCGCACCGCCTTGCTGAGAATTTCCGCCTGCTGTTCCCAGCCGGCGGTGGCCAGCCGGGTGGGATCCACCAGGCTGCGGCGGTAGAGCAGGTAGCAGGAATAGATATCGGTGAAGGTGGTGTTGTTGAAGATGTTGAAGGTGAAGGTGATCAGCCCATTGCCCACCTTGTGCCAGAAATAGAACACCCGGGTGCATTGCGGCGCCACGAAGCGGCTGCCCATCACGATGTCGGCCTGATGCTCCAGCACCGGCGCCATCAGCTTCGGGTAGTCGGCGGGGTCGTATTCCAGGTCGGCGTCCTGGAACAGCACGTACTCGCCGGTGGCGGCGGCGAGGCCGTCCTTGACCGCGGCGCCCTTGCCGCCGTTCTGCGGCCGGTCGACGAAGGTGGCATAGAGGTCGGGGCGCTCGCGCAGGCGGGCGGCGGTGGCGTCCTTGGAACCGTCGTTGACCACCACCACTTCGAAGTCGATGCCGTCCACCTTCTGGGCGGCGACCTTCTTCAGGATCTCGACGATCGTCCGTTCCTCGTTGTAGACGGGGACGACGATGCTGACGCGGACGGTCATAGGCGGCTTCCGATCAATAGGCACTGGCGCATTGATAGAGGCACGCTCCCCCGAAAGCAAGCCGGCCTAGGCGGAACGGCGGAGCAGCAGCGCCACTCCCAGGGCGGCGAACAGCGCCCAGGCCGTCGCCGCCAGCCAGATGCCGGGCCGATAACGGGCGGTGTCGAAGCGGAATTCCACCACATGGCTGCCCGCCGGCAGCGCCACCGCCTTGAAGATGCCGTTGGCCTTGAGCACGGGGGCGTCTTGGCCGTCGATGCTGGCCCGCCACAGTGGGTGCCAGCCGTCCGACACCACCAGCAGCGTCGCCGCGTCGCTCTCGACCCGATAGCGCATGTGGCCGGGCTCGAAGGCCAGGGTGTCGACGCGGCCCTCCGAGGCCGTGGTCTGGCGGGCCGCCTCGTCCGGTGCCAGGAACACGTCGCCGCGTGTCGCGGTGTCGAGGTCGCGGCCGGACCGATAGGGCAGCGCCCGCGCCGCCAGATAGGCATGGGGCCAGGCGGCTTCGTTACGATAGACGAACAAGCCCTGGCTTCGATGGATCGGGGTCAGGCCCTCGCGGGGCGGCAGCGGACGGGCCGAGAAGTAGTGGCTGACGCCGGCGAGGTCGAACAGCCCCGGATGCACCAGGGGCCCGTTGTAGAGCCGTCTTACGGCGGAGATGGCGCCGTCCGCCCCCGCCGTGTCTCGCACGACGGTGGTGGCCTCGGCGGGGGTGAAGGATTTCACCATGGACAGGTTCAGCGACGGCACCAGCGGATAGCCGGCGCGCAGGTTGGCAAGGCCGAACTCGGGGTCGAGCCAGTTGCGCCGGAAGTATTCGGCGGACTTTTCGCCCGGGCCGCCCTGAATCTCCACCTGATAGGCGCGATCCCACGGCCGCAGCAGGCCGGGGGCGTCGGCCCACACCATGGGCAGCGGTGCCGGTTCGGCAGTCACCCGGGCGCAGGCGATGGAGGTGGCCAGCAGCAGCAGGGCCAGCCCGGCGCCGCGGCCCAGCCGCAGCGTGCTGGGGCGGTGCAGCAGCACCAGCGCCAGGGTGGCCTGCAGCAGGAAATAGAGCAGCAGCCGCCCATCCATCTCACGGTGCAGGATCTCCACCGCCACATCCAGCGCCGCCATGGCCTCGTCGCGGCGGCCGCCCAGGGGCAGCCGGTCGAGCACGGCGCCCATCAAGCGGGCCGCGTCGCCGGGGACCAGCGCCATGGCCAGCCACAGCGCCACCAGTCCGGCGTGGAACAGCAGGATCGGCGCCGCCGTCACCCGGCGCAGCAGGCGGGCGAGCGGATGCTCGGCCTGCATCCCCCACTCGCCGACGCGCCCGACAAAGATGGCCAGGGTGGCGACCTGGAACACATGGCCGGCGGGAACGCTGATCAGCCGCAGTTGGTCGGCGGGCGGGATGAACGGCAGCACCAGCCGGGCGACGCTCAACAGGGTCCCCAGGATGAACGGCAGGAAGGGCACCAGGTCGTTGAGGTAGAGCAGGGCGGCGGTGGCCTTGACGGCCCGTTCCAACGGGCTGCGGCTGGGCAGCAGCAGCGCTGCCGCCAGCAGGATGGGGAAGGCGAGCGATGCCTGATGCGCCGAGGCCGAGTGCAGGTGCTGCAGCCCGGGGAAATTGGCCGCCCGACCCAGCCAGCCGGTGTGGAAGATGTCGATCAGGCCGTTCAGCGCGGTGCGGATGGCCATCATCCAGGCGGTATCGGCGGCGGGGTCGGGCCGGAACGGGGCGGTGTCGCGGACATAGGCGACCATGCCGCCTTCGACGATGATGGAATAGAAGGCGAAGGCGCCCAGCGCCGCCATGGCCGCCGCGCCGACCGCCATCAGCACCCCCGAGCGCAGCAGCGCCGCCAGGGTTTCGCCGCGCAACGCCACGGCGTGGACCACCGCGAACAGCAGCAGCGCCTGCATGGTGCCCAGCCAGGTGGGGATGGTGCCGAAGAACACCACCACGAACATTCCCAGGGCGAACAGCCAGGCGGTGGCGCCGTCGGGCCGCCGCGAGAAGCGGGCGATGGCCAGGGTGAGCAGGCTGGTGCCGATGAGCTGGGTGATCCACAGCCGCTGGGTGAGGAACTTGTCCAGCAGCGGCCCCAGCACCACCAGCGGCGCCAGCAGCGAGGCGATCAGCGGGGAGGCGCCACAGGCCCGGTTGAGCAGCAACTGGCCGAGGGCGGCGATCAGGCACAGCCCGACCACGGTGGCGGTGAACAGCCAGCCGTCGTTGGGGATGGCGGCTTCCAGCAGGCCGAGCGGCGACCAGGGATGCTGCGAGCCGGGATCGGAGAAGAACACCGACTGGCCGAAGCCGAGGTCGGGCCGCCAGCCGCTGAGGGAATTGCCGTGCAGCCAGCGCGACACGATCTGCGGGTCGTCGTAGCCCAGCATGGCGCCGGTGGGCAGCAGGTGTCCCAGGCCGAACAGCACCAGGGCCATGGTCAGCAGGATGGCGCCGCCGCTGTGCCTGCCGCCGGCCCTCATGCGATGAATTTTTCCTGGCGCAGCTGGTAGGTCATGCGCAGCGGCTCGGCGGTGTCGAGGGCCACGTCGAAGAAGTCTTCCTCGCGCAGATCCTTCCAGCAGGCCCACTTGTCCTCGCCGCCGCCCTTCTTGTGCTTGCCCAGCAGCAGCACGGTGGTGGCCACCACCAGGTCGCGGATGTGGCGGAACGAGGCGATGCGCTTCAGCATGCGCAGCACCGACACCGGCCGCAGGTAGAAGCGGCGGAAGGCGTGGCGCTCGAAGGCGAAGATCTCGGCGGCGGTGATCTGGGGCTGCTCCACCAGCACCTCGCCCTGGCCGTAGGCGTACCAGTCGCGGTGCTTGAGCCAGCCCTTCTCGGCCGCCTCGTTGAACAGGGCGGTACCGGGATAGGGGGTGGAGATGTTGAGCTGGAACAGGTCGACGTCGAGGTCGATGGCGAAATCCAGCGTGTCGGTCATCGACTGCCAGGTCTCGTCCATGTTGCCGATGATGAACGACCCGCGCACCTCCAGGCCGTGCTGGTGGGCGATGCGCACCGTTTCCTTGTAGCGTTCGCGGTCGATGGTCTTGCCGATACGGGCGGCGACCTGCTCGTTGCCGGTCTCGATACCCATCAGCACCTGATGGCAGCCGGCCTTCTTCATGGCCGCCGCCATGTCCTCCGAGAAACAGTCGCCGCGGATATAGGCGGTCCAGGTGATGCCCAGGTCGGCCTCGGCCAGCAGGGCGCAGAAGTCCAGCACGTGTTTTTTGAACACGGTGAAGGTGTCGTCGTAGAACTGGATCTGGCGGATGCCGTAGGTCTCGCGCAGCAGGCGGATCTGCTCGACCACCCGGGCCGGGCCGCGGGCGCGCAGCGTGGTGCGGGCCGAGTTGCAGAAGCTGCACTTGCCGGGGCAGCCCCGGGTCATCAGCATGTTGATGGCCGGCAGGTTGCGGTACGAGCCCACCGCCGGGAAATAATTCTTGAAGTCCACCATGTGGTAGGCGGGGAAGGGATAGCGGTCCAGCTCCATGTTGAGCAGGCGTGGCGGGTTGTGCCGCACCGTGGTGCCGTCACGCCAGCTGAGGCCGTCGACCTGGGCCAGGGGGCGACCCTCCACCACCTCGCGCATGACTTCCTCGCCGTCACCGCGGCAGACGCAGTCGATGGCCGAGTTCTTCAGCATGCGCTCGGGCATGGCCTCGGCGTGGACGCCGCCCACCACCACGGTGCAGTCGGGCACCTCGCGCTTGACCAGCCGGGCGATCTTCTGGGCCGGGATGCTCATGTTGGTCAGCACGCTGATGCCGACGAAGCGTGGCCGCAGCCGCCGTAGTCGCTCGCAGACCTCGGTCTCGTCGAGCTTCTCGCCGTGGACGTCGCACACCGCCACCGTGTGGCCCAGGGACTCCAGGTAGGCGGCGATGGACAGGATGCCCAGCGGCGGCAGGCTGTTCTGCAGGATGGCGCGGTCGTCCAGCACCGGCCACGGCGGATAGATGAACAGGACGTCCAGTCGTTCGCCCAAACCCGTCTCCTAGATCTTCAGACGCCGGAACACCGGCCACGGCAAGGCCGCGATGATGCCCATGATCACCGCCCACCAGGCGGGCAGATACACCGTCCCCAGGTCCTTGCCAAGGTTGGCGACCATGGCCGCCGCCGCTGCCTCGGGGGTCATGGCCGGGAAGGGCAGCTTCTGGCCCGCCGTCATGCGGGTGCGCAGGTAGCCCAGGCGGTAGAACTGGATACGGCAGCCGGTGGCGCCGAGGCGGTGGCGCAACGCCTCGAAATAGCTTTCCAGCCCGCGTTTGGCGGCGCCGTAGACCATGTTGTTGCTGCGGCCGCGCACCGCGGCCACCGAGCCGGCGCCGACCATGTTGCCGCCGCCGGCCATCATCTCGGCCAGGAAGGCGTTGGCGATGCGCAACGGCGCCGTCAGGTTGACCTCGACCAATCGTTCCGCCTTGGCATCGGGCAGCGGTTCGCCGTCCTCGGCCATGAAGGCCTGGCCGGCCAGCAGGAACAGGTTGTCGACGCGGCCCAGGGTTTCCGCCACCCGGCTCCGCAGGGCGTCGAGGTCGAGAGCCAGCAGGTCGACCTCCAGCCAGTGGACGCTGCGGCCGAAGCGCAAGCTCAGGTCGCGGGCCACCGGGTCGAGGTCGCGGCGGTCCGAGGCCACCAGGAACAGGTCATGGCCGGCCTCGGCCAGCGCCTCCGCCACGGCGCGGCCCAGCCCCGCCGACGCTCCCACCACCAGCGATTTCAGTCCCGGCGACGTCACAGGCCCAGCCTTTCCGACAGATGCGAGCGGAACAGCCGGTCCGGGTCGTAGGCCCTGAGGCGGGCGCGGAAGGCATCGAACTGCCCGCCGTACTGGGCCTGGACCGTCTCGGCGGCGATGCGGGAATCCTTCATCACACTGGTGATGGCGCCGAAGCGGCTGTTGAGCGCATCGAACTCGGCCAGCAGCGCCAGTGAGGCGGCGTCGGCGAAGGTGTCCAGCGTGAAGCTGATGCCGGCGCCGTCATAGTGCAGCAGGCGGCGCTCGCCGGCGAAGGCCTTCACCGTGGTCAGCGGCACCGGCACGCCGTGGCGGCGGTAGAGCGCCAGGAATTCGGCGACATAGCCGCCGGCCACCGCCGCGTGCGGCACCAGCGCCTGCACCTCGATCAGGCCGGCATTGCCGAAGAAGTCGAAATAGAATTCCTTGCCCACGGCGGGGAACAGGAACTCGAACAGCGACAGCCGGGTGGGTCCTGGCCGGCGCAGGCCGAGGTGGCGATAGGCCCGGTTGACCCACGGCATGGTGGCGGGGTTGAACACTGGCAGGCGGCGGCGCGAGGCCGCCGAGGGGTCGAGCGTCCGCCAGCCCGGCAGTGGCCCGGCCGGCGCGTCACCCTCGCGGAAGCGGGCCGCCACCAGATAGCCGCGGCCGGCATCGCCGCCGAAGCGGGCAAGGTCATGCCAGCCGTACAGCATGTCGTAGTCGGCCTGCAGCTCCACCAGGCGGCGGAAGCCCTCGGCGAGGTCGGCCACCGGAATGTGTTCCACCTCGACGGCGCCGCCGGGCAGCGGCTCCAGCCGCAGCACCGCCGACAGGATGATGCCGGTCAGCCCGAGGCCGCCCACCGTCAACTCGAAGGCTTCGGCGTTGTCGTTGGGCGAGCAGGTGACCACGCCTTTGGCCGGATGGAACAGCACCAGGCTTTCCACCAGGCGGCGGAAGGTGCCCTCACGGAACTGGTTCTTGCCGTGGACGTTGGCGGCGATGCAGCCGCCCACCGTGATCTGGGGATGGCCCGGCTGCACCGGCAGATAGAGGCCGTGTCCGCCCAGGAAGCGGTGCAGCTTGCCCAGGGAAACGCCGGCTTCCACCTCGATGCGCCGCGCCCCGGCGTCGAAGGCCAGGATGCGGTCGAAGCGGTCCATGCCGACGCTCGGCGCATTGTTCCCGAAACTGGCGGCGACATAGGACAGGCCGGCGCCGCGAGCGATCATCGGCCGCGCATCCAGGGCCAGGATGTCGCGCCAGCGGTCGGTCTCCACCACATCGGCCGTGAGGATGGTCTGCCGGTCGAGACTGGCGAGGCGGCGGCTCATTGCCCGGGGGCCGTCGGTTTGACGCGCACGCCGCCGGCCTCGGTGCGGCTGGCGATGCTGAGTTCCAGGATCGAGGCCATGGAGCCGCGAATCTGGTGGTGCAGGATGAAGTCGCAGACGAAGCCGGTGAAGAAGATGACCATGCCGACGCTGAGCCCGGTCAACGCCATGGCCAGCAGCGGCCGGTTGGGCACCGCGGCGCCGAAGCCCAGCCAGTACAGCGCCTGTTCGAACACCATGAAGCCCACCACCGACAGCGACACCAGCGACACCAAAGCGCCGACCACGCCGAAGAAATGCAGCGGGTTGAGGCCGTATTTGTGGGTGAACAGCATGGACAGCAGGTCGAACAGCCCCTCGTAGCGCAGGGCGCGGTACTTGGAGTGGCCGTATTTGCGCTTGTCGTTGGCCACCGGCACCTCGGTCACCTTGAAGCCGGCCAGGGCGGCCTGCAGCGGGATGTAGCGGTGGTACTGGCCGTAGATGCACAGGCTGGCGGTCAATTCGGAGCGATAGGCCTTGAAGCCGCAGTTCATGTCGTGCAGCGCCAGGCCCGAGGCCTTCTTGACGGTGGCGTTGTACAGCCGCGAGCCCAGCTTGCGGAACCCGCTGTCCTCGCGTTCGGTGCGCCAGCCGTTGACGAGGTCGAAACCCTCGTCCAGCTTGGCCAGCAGGGCGGGAATGTCCTCGGGCTTGTCCTGCAGGTCGCCGTCCATGGTGATCACCACCGCGCCCCTGGCATGGCGGAAGCCCGCCATCAGCGCCAGGGCCTTGCCGCAGTTGCGCCGCAGGTTGACCGAGCGGACGAAGTCGTGGGCGCGCGCCAGGGCGACGATGATCTCGGGCGTTTCGTCGGTGGAGCCGTCGTCGACGAAGACGATCTCGAAGGCGCCGTCCTTGCCCAGCCGCTGGAAGGCCGCGTGGATGCGGCTGCACAGTTCCGGCAGGCTGACCGCCTCGCAGAATACCGGCACGACGACCGAGTAGGTGGGGGAGGCTTCAGCGGACATGGGAACCCCGAGCAGGATGGCTGTGTTTTAGCGGCTCGACTGGGGTGGCGCAAGCCCATCCGTCCGCGCCGCCACCTCCACCTCGCCCCCCGGCCCCACCGTCTTCTCGATCTCCAGCGCCGGCCAGCTGCCCGCCGGCATGGCGACCGCCAGCGGCTCGCCGCGGCGGCGGGCGGTGGCGACCACCCGCGCGGTGTCGAAGCTGCCGCCGCGGCACTCCAGGCGGTCGCGGATCCGCACCGTGCCGTCCATTACCACCACGTCGCGGCGGTAGCCGTAGGGGCTTTTGCCCTTGGCCATGGGCGCGGCGGACTGGTTGACCGCGGTGCGGGCGCGCAGGCGGTAGAAGTCGATGGCGGCGCGCAGCAGGTAGGACAGCTGCGGCACGATGCAGCCGACCCGCAGCACCAGCCGCGACAGGAAGCTCGGGTAGAAAAACGAAGCCGGCCCCAGCGCCGAGGCCATGCCGAAGCCGCCCACCACCGGCTCCACCGGGCGGTCGGGATCATAGCCCAGGCTGGCCCATTTGGCGGTGCCGTCGTCCATGTGCAGGCCGTCGTCCTCCAGCAGCAGCGCGCGGCCGTCATAGATCCGCACCACGCCGCCGCCGGCGGGGGCGAAATAGACGTGCAGGCGGCCCTGGTGACAGGCCGCCACCGCCGACTCGGCCCGGTGTGTCCAACCCTGCGGCAGGCGGGCGGCGAAAGCCTCCGGGCCTTCGCCGATGCCGCGGAAGCGTTCGGCCAGCAGCGCCGTGGTCAGCGGCAGATAGGACCAGCGGCACAGCCGGAGGTCGTCGGCCAGGGTCGGGCGCAGCCCGGCGATGCCTGGCGAGCTGGAGCGGAAGGTGGTCACCAGCGCCGCCGCGTCGTCGTCATGGGCCGACAGCAGGCCGAGGCCGAGCCGGCTGACATAGGGGTTGAGGCACAGGCCCGATTCGGCGGTGATGGTGCCGTCGGGATGCAGGTGCGGCAGCATATAGGCGAACAGGCGCCGCATGGCCGGCACGGCGGTTTGATCGCCGGTGACCAGCCCGTGCAGCATGACGTAGTCCAGCAGCACCGAGCAGTAGCCCAGGTCCATGCCGCCCACCTCGGGGAACCAGCCCTCGGGCCGCTGGCGGGCCAGGGTGTCGTCCAGCTTGTCGCGGGCGGCGCGGCGGAACTCCTCGTTACCGGTGACCTCCCAGGCCAGGGCCAGGGCGGCGGCGGCGGCGGCCTCGTGGTTGGCCTTGACGCGGTCGTGGCGGCGGGCCAGCCAGCGGCCGGCCCGTGCCATGGTCTCGCTCAGGCGGGCACGGTCGGCGGCGGCCATGGCGTCACCCAGGAAGCGGGCGGCCAGACCGTAGGCGATCATGGTGAACTCGGTGGCGGCGAAGCCGCGCTCGCCCTTGTACCATTCGTCGAAGCAGCCGTCGGGATACTGCTGCGCCTGCCAGTTGGCCAGGGCGGCGGAGAAGGCCTGCCGCAGCACCACCGGCGAGGGCAGCCCGGCCTCGGTCCGCACCGCGTCGAAGGCGGGCAGCGACAGCAGCGCCAGGGCGGGACCGGCCTCCTGGAAGCGGGCGTCGGCGAACTCGCTGGTCTTGTCGCGCCAGTAGGCATAGTGGAAGCAGCCCCAGCTCGGCGACAGCGGGTTCTTGTCCTGCATCTCCATCAGGCGCCAGGCGGCGCCGGCGACGAAGCGGATCTGGGTGTCGAAGTCGTTGGTCATGTCGTCGTCCCGCTCAGCCGATCCCGACCTGCGGATGGTTCCGCCGCCAGGCCCGGAAGACCATGAGGTTGTAGAGGATGCGGTAATTGTTGACCCGCCCCGTCAGGTGCCCCTGCATCAGGCGGCCCATCTCGGCGGTGTCCAGCAGGCCATCCTCCCACTGGGCGGGATCGAGGGCCTCCTCCATGCGCGAACGCAACGGTCCCTTCAGCCAGCGCGCCAGCGGGAAGGTGAAGCCCTGCTTGCGCTGGGCTATGATGCCGTCGGGGAAGCCGCGCTTGGCCGCCACCCGCTTCAGCAGCCATTTCAGGCTGCCGTCACGGATGCGCAACGAATCCGGCAGGCCATTGGCGAAGTCGATCAGCTCGGGCGACAGGAAGGGAGCACGCACCTCCAGCCCGAACTGCATGGCCGCCCGGTCGGTGTGGGTACAGACGAACTCCGCCAGGAAGCGGCGCTGGTAGTAGTGCAGCAGCAATTGCTGCCGGCTGGCCCCGGCCATGTCCGTCAACTCGTCCTCGACGCCGGCGAACAGTCCCCTCGGGTCGAGCCAGGGCAGCAGGCGGCCCAGCTCGGCCGGCGACACCGCCGACAGCCACAGCGGGAACCGCGCCGACTCGCTGGCGGGGAAGCCTTGCAGGTAGGCGCGCGCCTTGAACTTCAGCCCGAGATAGGTGTCGTTGCCGGGCAGCAGCTCCACCGCCGCCTTGAGCCCCGCCAGCAGCGGGCCGGGCAGGGCGGCCAGCGGACCCACCGCCTTCAGCCCGGCGAAGGGGGCGTAGCCGGCGAACAGCTCGTCGCCGCCGTCGCCGGCCAGGCCGACGGTCAGGTGCGGCCGGCACGACTGGGCCAGGAAGTAGCTGTTGACGAAGCCGGGGTCGCCATGCGGCTCGTCCAGGCTGTCGAGCACCCCGCCCAGCGCCCGGGCGATGGCATCCTGGTCCATGATGAAGACGTGGTGCTCGGTGATGCCGAGATGGCCGGCCATCAGCCGGGCCTTGTCGCTTTCGTCGAAGTCGCGTTCGGCCATGGCGACGCTGAACGAGCGCAGCCGCGGTTCCGCCTCGACGCAGAAGGCCGCCACCAGCGAGCTGTCGATGCCGCCGCTGAGGAACACGCCATAGGGCACGTCGGCCCGCATGGCACGGCGGCACGAGGCGGCGAACAGGCGCTCGAACTCGGCCACCGCCTCGTCTTCACCCACCGCCTTTGCGGCCAGGGGGCGGACCGGCCTGCCCGGTCGCGACCGCCAATAGCGCTCGATGCGCGCGCCGGCCGGTCCGATCTCCATCAGGCAGCCGGGCGGCAGCTTGCGGATGCCGGTCACCGGCGTCTCCTCGCCGGCGTAGTAGCCCAGCATGAGGAAGCGGGCGAAGGCGTCGCGGTCGAGTCGCCAGCCCTGCGGCCGTGCCCGCAGCACCGCCCGCAGCTCCGAGCCGAACAGCAGGTCACCGCCGGCCTGGGTGTAATAGAGCGGTTTCTGGCCGAGGGCGTCGCGCGCCATCAGCACGGTGCCGGCCTCGCGGTCGTAAAGGGCGAAGGCGAACATGCCGTCGAGGCGGGGCAGGACCGCCTTCCCGCAGCACAGCAGCGCCTTCAGCAGCACCTCGGTGTCGGATCGGGTGGCGAAGCGTTGGCCCGCCGCCTCCAGTTCGGCGCGCAGCTCGACGTAATTGTAGATCTCGCCGTTGAACACCAGGACGTGGCGGCCGTCCTCGTGGTGAAAGGGCTGGGCGGCGGCGTCGGACAGGTCGATGATCTTGAGCCGGCGGTGACCGAGCCAGACGCCGCCCGCCGCCCATTCGCCGCTGCCGTCGGGGCCGCGGTGGGTCAGGGTGTCGAGCGCGGCGCGCGCCCGGGCGCGCTCGTCCGCCCCCAGCTCGCCTGCCGTCCGGACCCAGCCGAAAAACCCGCACATCGGAAAGAAACTCCCCCACTCTCGCCGCCAGGGCGCCGGTGAACATGCAGGCTGGCCCGGACCGCGTCCAGAAAAACCTGCGGCGGCCAATCTCCCCTTGACTCGCCGGCCGCGATCCAACAACACCAGCGCACCCGCCAGCATCCGGATGCCGCCATGTCGCCGAAAGACCATGCCGTTGCCGCCCTCGAGTCGACGCGGTCGTTCTGGAACTCGTCGCCCTGCAATGGGCAGTCGACGCTGGAAGCGCGCCGCCGCTATCGCTACACCGTCGAGCCCTACCTGCCCGAAACGGCGCGCCGCATCGCCTCGCGCCATGCCCAGGTGGTGGAGGTGGGCTGCGGCATGGGCACCGACGCCTTCAATCTCTGTGCCCAACTGCCCGAGCACGGCCGCTATCTCGGCCTCGACTACTCGCCCGACAGCATCGCCGCCGCCGAGGCCGCCGTGGCCGAGGCCGGCCAACTCAAGGTGCGGCCCAGTTTCCGCGTCGCCAACGCCGAGGCGCTGGACCTGGAAAGCGGCTCGGTGGAGTGCGTCTATTCCATGGGCGTGCTGCACCACACCGCCCATCCCCAGCGCGCCATCGACGAGATCATGCGGGTGCTGCAGCCGGGCGGCCGCGCCTATGTCTACCTCTACCGGACCTGGGGTCCCAAGGTGATGGTGGCCAAGGCCCTGCGGGCGATCCAGCGCCTGCTCGACGCCGCCCTGGGGCGCGAGCGCTGCCTCTATGCCCTGGTCAAGGGCTACCACTTCGAGCGTTTCCTCGGCACCGCCGTGCTGGAATGCTTCGGCGTGCCGCATCTCGACTGCTACGACGAGGTCGAGATGCGCCGGATGTTCTCCGACTTCCGCATCAATGAATTGTACCCGGTGGGCTACAGCCTGCCCTGGCTGCATTCCGATACCGAGGCCAAGGGGCCGTTGGGCTATTTCTGGTTCATCGAGGTCGAGAAGGTGGCCTGAGCGTTCATCGCTCGATGCACCACACATTGGCCATGGCCTCGGCCACCGGGCAGCTCGCCGAGCCGGAGACCGGATGCAGGTAGCCGAAATGGCTGATCCGCCGCGCTCCCGGCGTCAGGCGGCGCACGGTGGCCAGGGCCTCGGCGGAATTGACCAGCACATAGGGCACCTGGGTCTCGGCATAGGCGGCGCTGTTGCCGCCGAAGTCCATGCGCAGCGATGACACCGCCTTGTCCTCGATGGTGGGGCCGTCGTGCTCGCGCAGGTCGAGGATCAGGCTGCCGGCGGTATGGGTCCAGGCCCGCGCGATGGTGTCCCGCCACGATTCGTGCAGGTGCAGGATGCCTAGAACCAGCACCAGTTCGAAGGTTTCCGCCCCCAGCGGCGACCAATCCGCTTCCGAAACGGCCTCGAAGCGCTGCCGGGGATGCCGCGTCCGGGCGCGTTCGATCATGGCGGCGCTGATGTCGATGCCGGTGTAGCCGAATGAGGTCAGGTTTTCTTCCAGGACCGAGGCGAACCCGCCCTGGGCGCAGCCGACGTCGAGCACGCCGACCCCCTCGCGCAGCCGGTCCTTGAGGAAGAACCATTCCGAGGCGTAGACCTGGGCGGTGGTCCGCCGCTCGGTGTCGAAGAACCCGAGCACCCCCGGCATGCTCCAGGCATCGGCGTTGCCGGCGGTCATGACTCGTCCTCCAGCTCGCGGACCCGGCGGGCGGCCAGCGTGTATTTCAGCGCCTCGATCTCCACCAGCGCCTCCAGCACCGCGATGCGCTCCTCGGGCGGCAGGGTGCCGGCCGACCGCATCACCGGGATGGCGTAGTCGAGCGGCAGGCCCAGCCGGACCAGCCGGTCGGCCAGCTCCAGGACCAGGGCATCCTTGCGGGCCAGCAGATCGTCCACACCGTGATCGCTCATCCCCCCTGCCCCGCGAACTCCAGCGGGTCGCGGGCATGGTCGAGCCCGGCGATGGCGGCGCGGCCCATGGCCAGCACCGCTTCCTCGGCCGAGCCGCCGATATGGGGCAGCGCCAGCATGTTGGGCAGGCGCAGCAGCTCAAGATCGGTGGGCGGCTCGCAGGCGAAGACGTCGAAGGCGGCGCCACCCAGGCGTCCGTCCAGCAGCATGGCCTTCAGCACCGCCTCGTCCACCAGGCCGCCACGCGCCATGTTGATCAGGATGGCGCCCGGCCGCATCCGTCCCAGGCGCTCCCCGTCGAGGATGTTGCGGGTCGAGGCGTCGTAGGGCAGGTGCAGCGTTACCACCTCGGAGGCGGCCAGCAGGTCGTCGAGGCCCAGCGGCGTGACGTGGTGGATGGGGTAGAAATTGGGGAAATCCCGGATGTCATGCGCCAGCACGCGGCAGCCGAACGCCCGCAGCAGCAGGGCAAGGTCCTTGCCGATATGGCCGCAGCCGATGATGCCGACGGTACGGTCGGACAGCAGGCGGCCCATCAGCTGGTGCCACTCGCCGCCGCGCACCAGCGCCTGCCCCTGCGGCATGTGGCGCAACAGGGCGATGGCGGCGGAAATGACCAGTTCGGAGACGGAACGTTTGTTGACTCCGCCGGTCCAGCCCAGCTTCTTGCCCAGCCGGCTCATGGCGGCAAGGTCGATCATGTCGAGGCCGACGCCGTATTTGCCCACCACCTTGAGCTCGGGCAGCCGCGACAGGATCGCCTCGTCGAGGTGCTCCAGGGCGGTGATGGCTCGGTCGTGGCCGGCCAGGAACGCCACCAACTCATCGTCCTTCAGCGACCGGCCGGCATCGTTGAACGTTACGTCCGGGTAATGGCACAGCAATTCCGCCCGCAGCACCGGATGGCGTGAGAACGAGCGCGAGGCGACGGCGACACGGGTCATTGTTTCTGCCCCTCAAATGCCGGGCGCGCGCCTTCGGTCCACCTGGCTTGCCTCCGCTGGCGCTGTGGGGCGCTCGGTGCGCTCGGCTTCACCTCGCTCATCGGATTTCCTCCAGGTAACGCCGGCATAATTCGCGGAATCGCTCGTCGGCCGCATGGGTGCCGCGGAATATGCGGCCTTCAGCGTCGGGCAGGATCAGTGTCACCGAGCCGGTGCCGGTATTCTTCTTGTCCTTGGCCAGGGCGGCGAGGAAGCGGTCCAGCGGCACCGGGCGGCGTTCGAAGCCGCGGTAGTTCTTCGCCAGCAGCGGATGGGCGGCGGCCCAGTGGGCCAGGGTGCCGTGGCCCAGCCCGGCGGAAATCCAGTTGGCCATGTCGAGGCCCATGGTCACCGCGATGCCGTGCGGCACGGCGAAATCGGTGGCGGCCTCGATGGCGTGGCCGAAGGAATGGCCGTAGTTGAACACCAGCCGGGGCCCGCGGTCGAATTCATCCCGTTCGATGTAGCCTCGTTTGATTTCCAGCGAGCGGCGGATGGCGGCGACCATGGCGGCGCGGTTGCGGAACAGGGCGTCGTAGCCGGCGGCGAAGCCGGCGAAGCTGGCGGGGCCGTCGATGGCGTGCACCTTCAGCATCTCACCCACCCCGGACTGCAGTTCGCGCACGTCGAGGGTGTCGAGGAAGCGGGTGGAGATGATGACCTCGCCCGGCGGGGTGAAGGTGCCGAGGATGTTCTTGGCGTCGCCGCAGTTGATGCTGCTTTTCGAGCCGATGCAGGAATCGCACTGGGCCAGCAGGGTGGTGGGCAGGAACGTCCAGGCGACGCCGCGCAGCATGGTGGCGGCGAGGAAGCAGGTGATGTCCTGGATGATGCCGCCGCCGATGGCGACCAGGGTCTGCTCGCGCCGCAGTCCGCGCTCCACCAGATGGCCGACATAGGCCGGCATGCACTCCAGCGACTTGTTGGCCTCGGTGGCCTCGATGATCAGGACGCTGGGCGAGGCCAGGACGGCGGCCATGCGGTCGCGGTAAAGTTCGGCCACCCGGGCGTCGATGATGAAATGGGCGCCGCCGGGGGTGAGCCGCTCCAGCGCATCGTCGTCGAAGGTGACGGTATAGGGACCCTTGTGGCTTTGGATGGTCAGGGTGTCAGACACGGGTGAAACCTCCGTCGATGGCGATGCACTGCCCGCTGATGAAGGTGTTCTCCGGCCCGGCCATCCAGGCGACGAAGACGGCGATTTCTTCCGGGGTGCCGGCGCGGCGCATGGGCACGCTGGCGGTCAGTGTCCGCATCCCCTCGTCGCCCAGCATGCGCCGCGTCAGTTCGGTGTCGATGAAGCCGGGCGCCACGGTGTTGACCAGCACGTTGTCGACGGCGACTTCCGCCGCCAGGGCGGCGGTCAGACCGTCGAGGGCGAATTTCGAGGCGGAATAGCTGGCCCGTTGCTCCTTCGAAATGATGCTCCAGATGGAGCCGACATTGACGATGCGGCCCCAGTTCCGCGCCCGCATGCCCGGCACCACGGCGCGGGCCAGCAGCATGGGCGCGGTGACGTTGATCCGCTGGATGAGTTCGAACTCGGCCAGCGAAATCTCGGCGAAGGGGCTGAGCTTGTTGATGCCGGCGTTGTTGACCAGGATGTCGAAGCCCTGCGCGGCAATTCCGGTGGCGAAACGTTCCGTGGCGGCGGTGTCCGAGAAATCGATGGCGAGATAGGCGCAGCCCTCGGGGGCTTCGCCGTCGGGGCGGGTGCCGGTGACGGTGACGGCGACGCCGTCGGCCGTCAGCCGCAGGGCGATGGCCCGCCCGATGCCGCGGGTGCCGCCGGTGACCAGGGCCGTCGTCCCCAACGCCTTCCTCATTGCGGTTTCTCCACCACGATGTTCCATGCGAACCCCATATGCCGCCCGAGCCACAGCTCCAGCGCCGTTTCGGGCACGAAGTCGGCGCCGCCATAGACCAGCAGGGCGCCGGGATGCGGCCGGTAGCCCAGCGCCTTCAGCACCGCCACCCGTAGCTGAGTCAGGCGGGGAATGGCGAAATTGTCGAACTGGAAGCTGTTCTTGCGCAGGCTGACCATGGTGAAGGCGGCCAGGGTCCGGCGCAATTCGGCCTCGGAATAGACCCGGGTGAAGGGATTGCGGGTCTGGCCGAATTTGGGCTTGCCCTCGGTGACGCGGCCGATCCATTCCGGCTCCGGCCAGCGGAACATTTCGCCCGAGACCAGCCCGCGCGGCACGATGGTGCCCCAGTAGACCGCCGAATGGCGCGAATACAGCATCAATACCGCCCGGCCACCCGGCTTCAGCACGCGGTGAACCTCGGCCAGGGTGCGGTCGGTATCGGCCGAGTGGTGCAGCACGCCGTTGGAATAGACGATGTCGAAGCTGGCGTCGGCGAAGGGCAGGTTCTCGGCGTCGGCGTTGAAGGCGCGACCCTCGCCGCCTTTGATGAGCGACAGCTTGAAGGCGGTGGACATGGCCCGCTCGGGGGTGATGTCGACGGCGGTGACCTGGGCGCCGTGGCGCTTGAACAGGCAGGAATGCGCCCCGCCGCCGGGACCGATCTCCAGTACCTGCTTGCCGCGCAGTTCGGCCAGCGGCATCTCGACCACCGGCAGCAGGCGGCGGCGGCGGAACAGATCCTCGGTCTCGGACAGCAGCGCTTCCAGGCTCTCGGGTGTCAGGCTGCGGTCGGTGGGGCCGTAGAGCTGCTCGTAGAGGTCGCCCCACCAGGCGCGGATGTCGGCCTTCTGCTCGGTGCCCGAGCGCCGCGCCAGCAAGGCCGCCACGCCGGTGCGGGCATCCACCGGAAAACGGGCGCCGCAACCGGCGCAGACCAGTTCGCCGGCGGCGCCGTCCAGTCCGGGGTGGTGGCATTCGGGGCAGCGCAGGGTCAAGGTGGGCAGGATCAAGGCGGGAAGACTCGTAATGGTTTCGTGGCCGGCAGTATACGCGTCCGTCATCCGGCCAGGAAGGCGGACCACGCCGTCACCACCTTGCCCAGCGGATTGGCCACCAGTTGCAGGCTGAGGCAGACGAAATGGAAGGTCAGCAGGGTGGAAACCGCCGTGGTGGCGGGATGGGCCAGGAAGGCGCTCCGCCCCTTCTTGCCGAGGCGCGCCTTCAGCAGCCCGCCCCACACTCCGCCGGCGACGATGGCGGCGCCGTGGGCGAGGCCGAATACCACGAAGGCGGCGGTGGTGCCGTGCCACAGGCCGACCAGCACGAAGGTGATCAACACCGTCAGCGCCGTCAGCGGGTCGGCGTGCCGGCCGCGGGCGCGGCTCAGCAGGGTCTTGCACAGGGGCGTGAAGACATAGGCGCGGATCCAGACGCCGAACGACATGTGCCAGCGGCCCCAGAACTCGGCGACGTTGCGCGCCAGATAGGGGCGGTCGAAATTCTCCGGCAGGCGCATGCCGCACAGGGCGGCCAGCCCGAGCACCACGTCGGTGTAGCCCGAGAAGTTCAGGTAGAGGTAGACGGGATAGCCGTAGAACGCCATCAGCCCGTCGCTCCAGCCGGCGCCGGGCGCCGTCAGGAAGTCGAGGGTCGAGGCCTCCAGCGCCAGGGGCGCCAGCAGGAAAGCCTTGAGCAGGCCGTTGACGGCGCGATGGCCGGCGGCGAGCGCCTGATCGGGTGCCGGCCGGGCCGCCGCGGCGAGGCCGGCGCAGAAGTCGTCGTAACGCTGGATCGGTCCGGCCAGCAGGGTCCAGAAGCCGGTGACGTAGCCGAGATAGCGCTCCGGCGTCAGCGGCAGGTGGCCCGACAGCGGCGCCTCGATCACCAGATGCAGGGTGCGGAACAGCATATAGGACAGGCCGATGATGGCGATGGGGTGGTCGAGCCAGCGGTCGAGCGGCTCGTAGCGGCGCAAGGCCACGAACAGCGCCACCTGCCACAGCACCAGCGCCGGCACCACGCTGCCGCCGGCCTCGCCGCGGCCCCACAGGCGGCGGGCGATCAGGTAGGGCGGCACCAGCACCAGCGCCAGCGCCGCCGCGTCCAGCGGCTTCAGCCACGAGGCCAGCATCACCAGGCTGAGGCCGGTCAGCACCATGGGGAAGCGGGCCGGGCGGCTCCAGGCGGTGAGCACGGCCATGCCGGCCAGCACCAGGAAGGCCAGTGAGTCAACGGTGATGGGGGCGAGGTTGGGGATCATGGCCGCGCCTCGATGCCCAGGGCTCCCGGCAGCCAGCCGGCCAACGCCTCGGCGACGATCCTGTGGCCGGCGGCGTTGAGATGGCCGTCGTCGGGGAAGGTGACGCGCCACGGCGAGGCGCGCAGGGCGTCCAGCGTCGCCAGGGTGGGCACGCCGCGGGCCGTCAGTTCGGTCTGCAATGCCGCCAGCGGGCGCAGCGGGTCGAGATCCTCGCCGGCAAAACCGTTGGCGGTGCGCCAGCGGGCGAAGGCGGCGGGATAGATCTGGTGGTGGGCCGGCAGCAGCACCACCGCGAAGGGGGCGCCGAGGTCGCGCCGCACCAGCCCGGACAGGCGGGCCAGCAGGTCGGCGGTGGCGCGGACGTCGTCCAGACGGGGATTATCCGCCGTCAGCGGCCGCAGCAGGTCGAGGCCGAAGGGATAGATCATGTCGAGGTCGGCGCGCAGGCCGCGCGCCAGGGTCCACTCGCGCAAGGCCGGAATGCCCATGATGCCCGACTTCAGCCAGCCATAGGCGGCGCTGTTGCTGCCGAGGAAGACCCGCACCGCGAACAGGTCGCGCGGCCAGCTGTCCAGCAGGCGGCCGATGCCGCGGCCCAGCGCCGTGGCGGCGCCGCCGGCCGGCGCGCTGGCCTTGACCTCGGGCAGCGGCTGGTCCAGTTCGGCCATGTCGGTGCGATAGGGCTTGATGCCGTGATAGAGCGTCACCGCCGCCACCACCGCCCGGGGCCGCCGCCCCTCGGCCGCCAGACTGCGCAGCACGCGGGATTGCCGCAGCAGGTCGTGGCCCTCGCTCGACAGGTTGGCGGCGCGCAGGCCATGACCGGCCAGCCGGGCCGCGAAGACCTCGCCATCGTCGAGATAGCCGCCGAAGGCGTTGGAATCGCCCACCACCCACAGCCCGGCCAGCTCGGCCTCGCGGTCGGCCTCGCGCCCGCGCATGCCCCGCGCGTTGGTGTGGACTCGCACGTCCCAATTGCCGGGGTTGAGCCGGCGGATGTCGAGGTTGGGGCGGCTGTAGTGCTCGAACACCGGATGCGGCACGTACATGTCGTGGTGCAGGTCGCGCCAGCCGGGAAACAGCGCCAGCCGGAACAGCAGCTCGACCGCCGCCCCCACCACGGCGGCGGTCAGCATCCATCGGAACGGGCGCAGGGGGCTTGTCATCAGAACTGCTGGTAGGCCACCACCACGACCTTGAGGCCCTGGTTGGCGAGCACGACGAATACGATCAGTTTGGCCGCCATCCAGGCCAGCGAAACGGCGGGCGGCAGGGTCACGGCAGGGTGCTTTCGATGGCCAGCGGCAGGGCGGGCGGTGTCCAGCCGGCGAGGTCGAGGCGCCACAGGGTTGCCTCGCCCTCGGTCCCGGCCGGCGCGAAACCCAGCTTGCGGTAGTGGTCTTCCACCATGCCGTTGCGGCCCGAGGCGATGTAGCGGCCGACCAGTGCCTTGGCGCCCGCCGTCCGGGCCGCCCCGGCCACGGCGGCCAGCACCGCCTCCTCGACGCGGCGGCCGAGCACGCGGCAGCTCATCAGCCAGGTGTCGAACTCCCAGACGGCGGCCGATGCCCGGACGATGACGACGCTGATCATGCCGTTGTCGCCGAAACCATCCAGCAGCCGCGCCTGCAGGGTGAAGACGGCGGCATCGTCTTCCAGACGGGCGACCTCGGCCTCGGTGTAGCGCCGGGTAGTGAGGTTGAACTGGTTGGACTTGTTGATCAGCTGGGCGATGCGGGCGCGGCCCAGCGCGTCGAACGGCGCCAGGGTCAGCACCATTTCCAGCGAGCGCAGGTAGGAATCCAGGTCGGTGGCGCTGGATTCCAACTCGGCGCGCCGTGCGTTGGCCTGATACTGCTCGGCGCGGCCGCGGTCCTCGGCCGAGAACGCCACCGCCTCGAAATAGCCCGCCGCCAGCAGCATGCGGGGATAATAGGCGGCGTCCTCGGGCAGCTCGGGGACGGCGACTTCGGGCATCTCGCGGCGCACCAGGGCACGCTCCACGGGGTTGTCGTCGAGGAACACCAGCGCGTCGGTGCCGATGTTGAGCTGCTTGGCGATGGCCTTGAGATTGGTCGGCTTGTCGATCCAGTTGGCCTGGAACACCGCGATGTGGTCCTCGCGCAGCAGCATGTCGGGATGGTCGCGGAAGGGGCGGCGGGCGATGGCGTCGTCGTTCTTCGAACACACCGCCAGCACCACGCCGCGCGTCCTGAGGTCGAGGGCGGCCCGCTGCACCGCCAGATGCGCCTCGCCCAGCGCGTCGCCCTGGCCGATGCCGATGCCCTCCAGCCCGTCGTCGCCGATCACCCCGGCCCAGCAGGTGTTGTCGAGGTCGAGCACCAGGCATTTGCGCGCCTTGCCGCGCAGCGCGGCCAGCAGGCGGGCAAGGTGGTCGGCATAGAGCGGCACCAGTCGGGGCGCGAAGGCCAGCTTGGCGTGGTGCCAGCGCGAGGGATCGTGCCAGCTCTCCAGCCCCACCGTCTCGGCCAATGCCGCCACGTCGAACAGCAGGTCGCCGGCCTCGGCCAGCCGGTCGTTGAAGGCGGCGGCGAGGCGCGAGGCGCTGCCGGGAATGCGACGGTCGAGGCCGCCGAACAGCCGCTTGGGCGGTGGCGCCAGGGTCTGCACCAGCAGCGGCGCGGCACAGCCCCGCGCCAGCCCGGCGCGGATGGTGGCGACCTTGGCCAGGGCGCCGTCGATCTTGGCGGCGGCCTCGGCGCCGGTCAGCGCCGGGTGGTGGCCGTCGATGCCGTAGCCGCGCGCATCGAACGCCAGCAGCACCGCGTCGGGGCGGACGCCGTGCAGGGCCGAGGCGGGATCGAGCGCCTGCTGCACCGCCTGATCGAAGGGCGCGGCGCTGACCTCCAGCGCCAGCCCGTGGCGCAGGGCGGTGCCGACCAGCGCCGGCAGCAGCAGTTCGGTGGTGGCGTTGCTGAGCACGGCGAGGCGAAAGGGTGTCAGTGGTGCGGTGTCGGATAGGCGTCCCAACGCCTTGGCCAGCCGCACCAGCTGCGGTTCGCCGAGGCGGTGATTGGCGAGGCGGGCCAGCCCGGCGGCCGAGGCGGCGGCGGCCAGGGCGCCGCGGAAGTCATCCGGGGCCGGCGGCAGCCAGGGCAGGTCGGCCAGGGACAGGCTCACGGCGCCGTCACCAAGGCGAGGATCTCGGCCGCCACCTCGTCCGGGGTGGCGAAGCGGGTGGTGGCGCGGGCCTGTTCCAGGAAGCGCGCGTCGAAGGCGGCCAGCATGGCGGTTTCGGTGAAGCCGGGAGTGACGGCATGGCTGCGCAGCCAGGGGAACTCGGCCGCCGCCGCCTTCATCAGTCCCAGCAGCCCGTGCTTGGCCACCACGTAGTCGGCCATGCCGGACAGGGCGGCGGCCTCGCCCACTCCCATGGCGCGGCTGAGCACCGCCACGGCGAAGCCGGCGCGGCGTGGGCGGAAGCAGGATTTCACCAGCCCGGCCAGCAGGCGGCGTGGCCCGGCGACGTTGACCCGCCATTGCAGCCCGGCCTCGGCGGTCACCTTGGTGAAGGGCAGCGATGCCGGCGGCGGCGAGGCGGCCAGCACGACGCCGGCCAGGGTGGTGGCGGCGGCCTCGGCCACCGCGGCGTCGATGGAGGCATCGTCGGCCATGTCGCAGGCCACCGCGAGTCCGCCGGTGGCGGCGGCCACCGCCAGGGCGCGCTCGCGGCCGGTGGCATAGCCCACCAGCGGCCGGAAGCCGGCGGCGGCCAGGGCACGGCAGGTGGCGGCGCCGATGCCGCCCGAGCCGCCGGTGACCAGTACAGCCTCAGCCATTCAGGGTGCTTTCGACGCTGCCGGTGGCGATCAGCCGCTCGCCGGCCCGGATGGTCAGCTTGAGGCGCACCAGCCTGACCGCCTCCGAGACGCGGTCGACCACCGCCTCCAGCACGGCGTCCTCGTCGATGTGCAGCGGCGCCCGGAAATCCATCCTCAGTCCCATCCACACCCCGTCGCGGCCCGGCAGTTCCATGCCCAGCAGGCGCGATACCTGCGCCACCAGCAGGCCGCCATAGACCACCCGGCCGGGAAAGCCCCGGCCCTGGGCGAAGGCGTCGTCGGTGTGCAGCGGGTTGACGTCGCCGGACAGGCGGGCGAAGGCGTCCATGTCGGCGGCGGCAATGCGGAAGGGTAGCCGCGCCGTGGTGCCCTCGGGAATGTCGGACAGGCTGTGGACCGACGGAGCGCTCATGCCGCCTTTGCCCGGATCAGCACCACCATCTGGCCGACATTCTCCAGCTTGGCCAGTTCGGCGGTGGAGAGCTTGATGGCGAACTCCTCCTCGACGGCCACCACCAGTCGGATGTGGCTCATGCTGTCCCATTCGGGGACATCCTTGGCCGACATGGCGGCATGGGGCGTCAGGGCGTCGTCGTCGAACACGTCCTGGAACACCGTGGCCAGGCGCTGGTAGATGATGTCGTCGGTCAGGGCCATGGGTGTGTCCTCTAGTAGCTGCCCCACAGCGGGTCCTTGGCCATGGCCGCCTCGACGATGCCGATGTCGTGCGGGCTGTCCACCGAATAGCTGGGGCAGAACGGGTAGGGGGCGATGTGCTGGTGGAAACCGTGGTCGTAGAGGCGGTTGGAGTCGCAGGCTTCCTTGATTTCCAACGGCGAGGGCGGCAACTGGGTGAACAGCTTGAGGAACTCCCAGCGGAAGCCGAAGATGCCGTAGATCCGCTTGGCCTCCAGTTCGGGGCCGAATTGCTTGCAGTGCGGGATGGGCTGGCGCGAGGTGTAGAGCACGCGGCCCGACAGGTCGTGGATGATCTTCAGCGTGTCGGGGTTCCTGAACTGCGCCTCGTCGACGATGTCCATGGCCAGCATGGTGCCGCGCACATGGGCGTGCTCCTCCATGGGCTGGATGGTGGCGGTGATCATGGCGGGATGCATCATCGGCTCGTCGCCCTGGACGTTGAGCACGATGTCGTTGTCCGACACCGCGATGCCGCATTTGGTGGTGGCTTCGGCGACGCGGTCCAGCGCCCGGGTGTGGGTATCGGCGGTCATGATCACCGGATAGCCCTTGGACTCGGCGAAGGCGCGGATCTCCTCGTCGCAGGTGCAGATGGCCAGCACGTCCCAGCGGCCGAACTGGCGGGCGCGCTCGAAGACGTGCTCGATCATCGGGCGGCCGAAGATGGGGAACAGCGGCTTGCCGGGGAAGCGGCTGGCGGCCATGCGGGCGGGGATCAGGCCGATGATCTTGGTCATGCCGAGGGCTCCGTGAGGTTCCAGCGCGCCTTCCATTCCGGGTCGGCGCAGTAGATGCGATAGACCAGCTCCATGGTCCGGAGCGCGTCGTCGGACGAGCCGGCCTGGACGCGGCCGCCGCGCAGGGTGGCGTCGGCGAACTCGGCGATCTCGTCGGCCCAGGAAGGGTCCTGGTTGTAACGGGTGGTCTGTTCCTTGGGGTCGCCCTGGTCGTCCTCCTCGGCCCACACCACGGTCAGGGTCTCGGCGCCATAGGATTTCGAGCCCGACAGGATGCCCGACAGGATCAGCGCCCCCCGTTCCATGGTGATTTCGAGATTGAAACGATGCCGCCACTGGGTGGCGGTGGAATGCAGCATGGCCACCACGCCCGAGCGCGACCGCATCAGGGCATAGGCGTTGTCCTCGATGTCGTGGCCCCAATGGTCGTTGGTGACGATGCTGCGCACCTCGTCGAACTCGCCGCCGAACAGCCGCATCAGGTCGACCATGTGGATGCCCTGGTCGAGCAGGATGCCGCCGCCGGCCACGGCGCGCTGGGTGCGCCAGTCGGAATGGGCGCCGAAGCTGATGAACTGGCTCTTGCCGTAGACGCCGCGCATGTTGAGCACGCGGCCCATCTCGCCCCGGGCCAGAATGGCCAGCGCGTCCCGAACCGAGTCGTGATAGCGGTGGTTGAAGCCGTATTTCAGCACCCGGCCGGGACACCGCCCCTCGGCCCCGATCACTCGGCGGATGTCGCCGACGTCGCGGCCCGGCGGCTTCTCGCAGAAGACGTGCAGGCCGTGCTCCAGCCCGGCGATGGTGATGTCGGCGGCGACGTCGTTGGTCAGGCAGACGAACAGGGCGTCGAGCTTCTCGGCGTTCAGCAGCTCGTCCGGGGTGCGATAGTGGCGGACGCCGTCGGGCAGGGTGCCGACCTCGGCGAAGCTGCGGTCGCACACCGCCACCGTGGTCATGTCGGGCCTGAGATCGATGAACTGGCGCCGCCGCCGGCCCACCACGCCGTAGCCGGCGATGCCGACCCGAAGCTTGTCCATGCCGCTCACGGCGCCGGTGTGCGGTAGAGGCCGGAAATGGCCTCGTCGGGGCGTCCCAGGCGGGCCGATTCGGGCTTGTCCGCCAGCTTGACCCAGGCGCCGCCCCTCTCGTCCGAGCAATAGAACGAATGCCACAGCCGCAGGCTGTTCAGGCAGTCCTCGCGGTTGACGTCGAACGGCCGGCGGCCGGTGAGGTGGGCGACGATGTTCTCGTAGACGGTGACATGGCCGAAGCCGTAGGCGTCGGGGATGACCTGCGAGGCGGTCTGGCAGGCCTCGGGGTCGGGGGTGAACACCTGCAACTCGTTGACCGCCCAGCCGCCCAGCTGCGCCAGGCCCTTCGAGCCGACGATGGACAGGCTGGCCTCGAAGTCGTCGGGCCGGGCCGCCGTGGTCACCTCCAGTGAGCCGATGGCGCCCGAGGGGTAGGTGTAGGTGGCGACCACCGCGTCTTCCACCTCGATGGTGGCGCCCAGGGTGCGCATGGTGGCGCTGACCGCCTCCACCTCGCCGCCGAGATAGCGCAGCAGGTCGACATGGTGGATGCCCTGGTTCGACAACGCGCCGCCGTCATGGCTGAAGGTGCCGCGCCACGGCGCCATGTCGTAATAGCGTTGCGGCCGGCACCAGCGCAGGCGCACGTTCATGATGCGGATGTCGCCCAGCTCGCCGTTGTCCAGCGAGGACTTGACCCGCTGGACGGCGCGGTTATGGCGGTTCTGGAACACCGGGAAGATCTCGACCCCCAGCCGGGCCGCCTCGTCGTAGGCCTCGATCATCTGGCTCGGCCGCATGAAGGTCGGCTTCTCCATGATGATGTGCTTCCTGTAGCGCCGCATCACCTCCATGCAGTGCTCGTGGTGCATCCCCGATGGCGTGACGACGGCGACCACGTCGATCTCGGGCATCTCGGTCAGCATGGCGTGGTAGCTGGTGAACCAGCGGCAGCCGAACTGTTCGGAATACGCCCTGGCCTTGTCGGCCAGCAGGTCGCAGACGGCGACGATCTCGCCGCCCTCCACCTTGGCGATGGAGCGCAGGTGGTGGCCGGACACCCGGCCGCAGCCGATGATGGCGACTTTCACGGTCATGAACGGACTCCTTGGCGGACGGCGTCGCGGATGCGTTCGATCACCGGCGCGAACAGCGTGGGGGTGGTGCAGGAAAAGCGCGAGAAGCCCTTGAGGCAGGGCTCGGCGAAATCCTGGCGGTAAAGGACCATGTCGGCCAGTGCGGCGTGCACCTTTGGGGCGTGCGGGCCGAAGGCCACGTGCAGGAAGTTGCCGCGGCCGGACAGCGTCTTGAAGCCCATGGCGATCATGGCGCCGAGGAACAGCGCCTTGCCCTCCATCAGCCGGCCCACCGAGGCCTGCATGGTGTCGCTGTGGTCGAGCATGCGCTCGAAGGCGTGCACCGCCACGGTGTTGACCTCGTACATGGGCCGCACCTTGTGCAGCATCACCGCCACTTCGGGCGAGGCGATGCCGTAGCCGATGCGCAATCCCGCCATGCCCCAGGCCTTGCCGGTGGAGCGCGCCACCACGAGATGCGGATGGCGGGCGATCCACGGTGCCACTGTGTCGGGATGGAACGGGTGATAGGCCTCGTCGATCAGGATCAGGGCGCCGGCATCCCCCGCGGCGGCGACGATGGCCTCCAGCGCGTCGGGAGCAAACACGGTGCCGGTGGGGCTGTCGGGGTTGGGCAGGCAGACCAGCCGGGGCCGCTCGGCGGCAATGGCGGCGATCACCGTCGCTGCGTCGAGACGCGGGCCGCCGTCGCTGGCCTCGTAGCCGATACCGACGGCGCGGGCGCCGTAGATGCGGCAATAGACCGGGTACATGGCGAAGGTGGGCACCGTGTGCAGCACCGTGTCGCCCTCGCCGACATAGGCCTCGAACACGCTGCGGATGACCCCGTCGGAACCGGCGGCCAGCAGCAGGTTGCGCGCCTCGCAGCCGACCCAGTCGGCCAGCTTGGCGTAGAGCGCCGCCGAATCGGGGTAGGTGTAATAGGCCTCGGTCGGCAGCCCCTTCATCACGCCGGCCAGCACCGTCGCCAGCTTGGGGTCGGTGTTCTCGTTCTTGTCCAGCCACAGCATTGCCGGGTCGCGGGGCTGCGGCTTGGTCCAGTCGGGACGCGACAGAGCCGGATCGGCAACGGGCGGGCGCGGGGCGGGCAGAGTCATGACGATGCTACTTTCAACGGCGATGCCGGTCTTATCCGCTATTTTCCCAGGCCGCACAAGCGGGCCGGAGGGGCGTGACACGGCGGGTCAGGCCGGTCGGACGTGGGTTGCCAGTGGCCGGAAGCCGTCGAGGTCCAGCCGCCAGCGGGTTTCACCGCCCTCGTCCTCGCCGTCCCGGGTGAAGCCCAGGCGCGGGTAGAGATCGGCCACCAGCTTGTTCTTTTTGCTGGGCACATAACGTCCCCCAAGGTGGCGGCAGCCCATGGCGGCGGCCAGCGTGGCCATCTCGTTGGCGATGAACTCCTCCATGCCGCGGCCCAACACGCGGCATGACATCACCCAGGTATCCACATGGGCCTCGTCGCCGTCACGGTGCAGCAGCACCACCGCGATCAACCCGTTGTCGCCGAAGCGGTCGGTCAGGGAGAAGACGCGCCCGGCCCAGTCCGGCGGCTCGACCAGGGCGCGCAGCTCGGCCTCGCCGTAGCGGTGGCCGGTCAGGTGGAACTGGTTGCTCTTGTTGACGAGCTGCGTGGCGCGCGGCAGGTGGAAGGCGTCGATGGTGTCGACCCGCGCCACCATCTCCAGGCTCTTCTGATAGGCCCCGAGATCGGCGAACTGTGTCCGCAGGTCATCACGCCCGGCATTGGCGCGGTAATAGTCGTTGCGTCGGGTGTCCTCCTGCGAGAACGACACGGTCTCGAACAGGCGGGCGCGGTGCAGGGTGGCGGCGTAGGCGCTGGGGTCGAGGGGCAGCTCGGGCACCGCCACCATGGGCAGGCAGTCGCGCACCAGGGCCCGTTCGGCCGGGTTGTCGTCGACGAACACCACGGCGTCGAGGCCGATGTTCAGCGTGGCGGCGATGCTGCGGATGTTGTCGGCCTTGTTGTCCCAGTTGGCGCGGAACACGGCGACGTCGTCGAGGCTCAAGCGCATGCCGGGGTGGTGCAGGAACGGCTCGCGGGCGTTGGCATCCTCGTTCTTGCTGCATACCGCCAGGATGACGCCGCGCTCCTTGAGGCGGTGCACATAGTCCTGAAAATCGGTGAAAGCTTCGCCGACGGCGCCGCTGCCCAGGTCGATGCCGTCCATGCCGTCGTCGCCGATGACGCCGCCCCACAGGGTGTTGTCGAGGTCGAGCACCAGGCATTTGCGTGACAGGCCCCTGGCGCCCATCATCAGCCGGGCGAACTGGAAGGCCACCGGACCTACCGCGTCGAAGGCGAAGGCGTGTTTGGAGTGGTACCAGTAGCGTTCGTCGATCCAGCGGTCCTTGCCCCAGCAGGCGGCGAGGTGGTCGAGGTCGAACAGCGTCACTCCGGCCGGCACCGCGTCGGCCAGCGCAAGATTATAGCGGCGCAGCAGCGAGCGGCGGCTCCACGGCACGCTGGCCTCGAAGTGGCCCAAAACGTCGCGGGCCGGAATATCGGCGGTGTTGTGCACCACCAGGGCCGGCGAGCGGTGTTGCAGCATTCGCCACAGGGCGGCATTGCGCTCCACCGCTGCGCCCACTGCCGCCTCGACGGCATCGCGGCCGGCGCCGATGGGCAGGTCGAAGGGAACGTCGCGCCAGGTCTCGAAGAACCACACTATGTCGGGCTCGAAGGCGTAGAGCGCGCTGGCGGGATCGAGCACGCTTTGCACCGCCTGGCCGAAGGGCGGCTGGTGGATCTCGGCGTCGAAGCCTTGCAACCCCAGCCATAGCGTCAGCACCTCGGCGAAATGGTCGGTGGTGGAGGTCGCCAGCAGCGCCACCCGCAGCGGCCGCAGGCCCAACTCGTGGCGCGGCAGCCGGGCGAACAGGCGGGCATGCTTGCGCTGGGTGGGGAAATCGTCCTCGGGCTTGGCCAGGCGGCCCAGCAGGTGGTAGGCGGCCTGTGCATCGCCATCGTCGGCCAGGACCTTTACCGTCGTCCAGTCGGCGGGGCCGCTCATGGTGCCACGGCTGCCTTCAGCGCGGTCCAGGCGGCGGTGTCCAGCCCCATCTCGCCGCCTAGTTGGTCGTCCATCACGCCGTTGAGGCCGCGCTGCACGGCGGCGATGCGGTCGAAGTCATAACCTTGGTCGTAGAGATAGGCCATGTACCATAGGCTGGTGTCGGGATCGACCGAGATGGCGTTCTTGATCTCGCGGAACATCTGAAGCTTGATCTCGGCGGCCTGGGAATAGTCCATGGTGCGGTGCGACCAGCTGTTGCCCATGCCGGTCAGGCCGAATTCTTCCCGGCGCTTGTGGACGTCGGTGTGCTCCATGTAGAAGAATTCTTTCAGCGAGTAGAAGCTTACGCCGCAGTTCTCGATGAAGTCGATGTTGGTGCGGATGCTTTTATCATCCTCGCCGGGGAAGCCCAGCACGAAGGCCGAGAGCGAACTGATGTCATACTTGTTGAGCAGGTCGATGCCGCGAGCGAAGTCGGCGCGGCGCGCCTTCTTGTTCATGTTTGCCAGAACGCGGTCGTCGGCCGATTCCACCCCGAGATAGACACCGCGGCAGCCCGAATCCTTCATGGCGCGCACGATGTCGTCGTCGACGTACTGCACTCGAAGGAACGAGAACCACTCGAAATCGTAGTCCTTGAAGATGTTCAGCAGCTCCTTGAAGCGCTGTTTGGGCACGTTGAAGGTGTCGTCGATGAAGATCAGCCGGTCGATGCCGGGAATGGCCTTGACACTGTCCAGGTGTTGGCGCACCCGCGCCGGATCGATGGTCTTCCACCCGCCGGCGGTGGTGGGGTACGAGCAGAAGGCACAGGAGAACGGGCAGCCCGAGGCGGTGCGGATCTGCAGGGTGCGGTTGAGGAACGGCGCCTCGATGCGGTGCCAGTTGGCCGGCACCTCGTCGAGCATCGGAGTGTTCCACTGGGTGGCGGTGGTGACGAAGCGGCCCTTGGCGCGGTCGCGGTTTTCGAAATAGGTGAGATTGCGTACCGCATCGAGGCCGCGGCCATCGCGCCGCGCCAGCAGGACGTCGCGTAGGTCGGCGTCGGAGTTGAAGGCATGCAGCACATAGTCGATGCCATACTTGCGCATGGGCTGTTCCAGGCTGCCCACCCCGGTGGACAGAACCTTGGAATTGGCATGGGCGCCGCCCACCATGATGTCCATGTCGGCATCGACGGCACGCAGCCGGCGGGCGATGCGGCCGATCTCCTTGAAGCCGAGGTAGAAAGTGGACGAGATGCCCACCAGCGGCGGCCGCCGGCAGGCGCCATAGGCCGCAACGAACAGATCCCACTCGGAGTCGAGATTGTTGATGATCTTGGTGCGGATACCCTCGCCGCTCAGCAGATTGGCCAGGTGCAGGCCGCTGGCCGAGGGCATGTTCCAGATGTTGAGGCGTTCGCGGCGGCCGGGATAATCGGCCTCGAAATAGGTCTGGCCGTGTTTGATCAGGTTGATCGCGTCGAGATGGCTGACGAAGCGGTCGCCGTGGCGCACCATGCGCGGATAGATGAGGGTCTGGTAGCGGCTCAGTTCCTCCAGCGGCAGGGTGGAGGAGCCGTCGTAATTCACCACGTTGGACTGGCAGATCAGGATGAGATCGACGCTGTCCGTCATGCCCGTGCTACCACGCCGTTCCCATGGTCCTGACGGAGCGGCGGCTCAATACACCGTTTCCTTGTCGATCAGCCGGCGGTCCAGCGGAATGTCGCGCAGGATTTCGCAGATGCGGCGGCCCGACTGCCCGTCGCCATAGGGGTTGGCGGCGGCGGCGCAGGCCGCCTTGAAGCCGGCATCGTCCAGCACGTGGCGGATGGCGGCGGCGATGTCGGGCTCGTCGTAGCCGCAGTTGTGGATGTTGGCGGCCTGCATGCGGCCGCGCTGGCGGTTGCCGATGTTGACCACCGGCACCTTGAACGACGGCGCTTCCAGGATGCCGCTCGACGAGTTTCCCACCAGGGCGGCGGCGTTGGCCAGCAGGGTCAGGTAGTCCTCGCGGTCGACGTTCTTGAGGGTGGTGACTCCGGCCGAGCCCTCGAACCGCTCGATCACCTGGACGATCTGCTGATAGCCGAGATCGGCGTTGGGATAGATCCACACCACCGGCAGCCCCGAGGCCAGGCAGGCGCGCAGGCAGGCGGCCATGTGCAGGCTGGCCTCGTCGCGCTCCACCATCACCGGATGTTGCACCAGCAGGATGTAGGGCCGGGCGAGGTCGAGCCGCTGCCCGCCCACCGTCAGCGCCGGGGCGCGGTAGTCGCGGCCGACGATGTTGTCCAGCTGCGGCGCGCCGACATTGAAGATGCGGAAGTCCTGCTCGCCCATGCGCCGCACCCGCTCGGCCGAATCCTCGCATGAGGCCAGGTGGATATGGGACAGCTTGGCCAAAGCCATGCGGGCGATGTCGTCGATGTGGCCCGATTTGTCGCCGGCCTGAATGTGGGCGGTGGGGATGCCCATGTAAGAGGCGGTGACGCAGGCGGTGAAGGTCTCGACCCGGTCGCCCGACAGCAGCACCACGTCGGGGGCCAGGCGCTCGAAGGCCTCGGCCATGCCGGTCATGGCGCCGCCCATGGCGCGCGACCACGCACCCTGGCGCTGGTCGACCGGTGCCAGCGGCACCTCGGCCGAGATGGGGAAGCCGTCGGCACGGATCAGCTCGATGCTGTTGCCCAGTTCGGGCACCAGATGCATGCCGGTGACCAGGGTCTGCGCCTCCAGCTCGGGGAAGTCGCGCATGGCCAGCATGACGTTCTTGGAGTAGCCGTAGGTGGCGCGCGACTCCAGGATGCAGAGGATTTTGCGGGCCATCAGGCGATCTCGCTCCACAGCAGTTGGCGGTCGCGGGCGATGGCCGCCGTGGCGGTCTTGCCGATGACCTCGTCGAGATGCTTGGCGGCGACGGCGCCGGGGCCGGGGCTGGGGCGCTTGACCGTCACCATGTCGGCGGTGATGCGCTGGCCGGCGGCGATGTCGGTCACCGACACCACCGTCTCGCGCGCCCAGGCGACGATCTCGCGCTCCTCGGGGAAGATGTCGCGGTTGGCGCCGCCCGCCTCGAACACGGCGCGGCAGCCCTTGACCAGCTCGCCCAGCTCATAGGGCTCGATGGAGGAAGCGTGGTCGGGGCCGCTCCACGAGCGGTCGAGCGTGAAGTGCTTCTCGATGACGCAGGCGCCCAGCGCCACCGCCCCGATCGAGGTGTAGATGCCCACGGTGTGGTCGGACAGCCCTACCGGCACGCCGAAGGCTGCGGCGTAACGCGGGATGTTGCCCAGGTTGACCCGGTTGTAGGGGCAGGGATAGGCCGAGACGCAATGGGTCAGCGCGAAGGGGATGCCGGTGGCTTTCAGGGCCGCCACCGTCTCGCCTACCTCGTCGAAGGTGGTCATGCCGGTCGACACGATCATCGGCACGCCCTTGGAGGCGATGTGGCGCTGCAAGGGCAGGTTGGTCAGCTCGCCCGAGCCGGTCTTCATGGCCGGCACGCCCACCTCGGCCACCAGATCGGCCGAGGCCTTGGAGAACGGCGTGCAGAGATAGTCGATGCCGATCTGCCGGCACAGCGCCTTCAGCTCCAGGTGCTCGGGCACCGACAGGTTGGTCTTATGGAGCGTATCATAGAGCGGCTCGGCGAAATTGGCCGACTGCGGCGCCTGGCGCAGCATCTCGTCGTCGAGCACGTGCATCTGGAACTTGATGGCGTCGCAGCCCATGGCGTGGGCGACATAGACCATGCGCCGGGCGATGGCGACGTCGCCCTGATGGTTGATGCAGGCCTCGGCGATGATGTAGGGAGGCTGGCCCTCGCCGACCAGGCGGCCGCCGATGTCGATTGTCTTGCTCATGGCCGTTTCCTCATCAGGAAGTCCGCGTAGTCGAAATCGTCCGGGGTATTGATGTCCACCAGGTCGTCGCCGTCGACGGGCCAGGCGAACCAGTCGGCGGCCATCAGCTCGCGGGTGGCGCGCAGGTGGGCGACGGTGCAGGCGAACAGGGTGCCGGCGACCCGGTAGCGCGGCTTCATGTCCTGGCGCCGGCCGCGCTCGTTGGGCCAATAGGGACGGAAGAAGCCGTCCTCGATCTCGCCGAGGAAATCCTTCACCGGGGTCACGGCCACCAGTGACGGCGCCCCCGAGGCAACGAAGGCTTCCATGGCGGCGCGGATGGTCGCGACCCGGCGCAGGGGCGAGGTCGGCTCCAGGCACAGCAGGTAGTCGAACTCCTCGCCCCGGGCGGCCAGGGCGTCGAGCACCTGGAGCAGCACCGGCTCGGTGCGGGCGGCGTCGGTGGCCAGTTCGGCCGGGCGGTCGAGCACCTGGAAGCCGCAGCCCTCCGCCACCGCCTTGATCTCGGCGTCCTCGGTGGAGAGCACGGCACGGTCCAGCTCGGGCAGGGCGGCGAGCTGGTCGGCGGTCCAGGCGATCAGCGGCCGGCCGGCCAGCGGCTTGATGTTCTTGCGCGGCACGCTCTTCGAGCCGCCGCGCGCCGGCACCACCGCGACGATGCGTTTCCCGCCGATCATGGCGTCAGGAGTTCGGCCAGTTGTCGCGGATCCACCCGGCGGCGGCGATGCGGCGGATGCCTTCCTCGACGGTGATGCGGGGGTCGAAGCCCAGCTCGGCGCGGGCCAGCGAGTTGTCGCAGAAGCGCTGGAAGATCTCGCGCTCATGCGAGCGGTCGGAACCGTCGAAGCCGCCCAGCACATCGACGCCCAGCGACGAGCCCGGCTTCAGCACGTCGATCACCGTCTGGGCCAGCTGCTTCAGGGTGCTGAGCTCGGCCGAATTGCCGATGTTGTAGACCTTGCCGCGCGCGATGGGGTTCTCGATGATGCGGATGACGCCGTCGGTGCTGTCGTCCACGTGGCAATAGCTGCGCTTCTGGCTGCCGTCGCCGAACACCACCGGGTTCCGGCCCTCCAGCACCGCCTTGACGAATTTCGCCAGCACGAACTGCGCCACCTGGCCTTCGCCATAGGTGTTGAAGAAGCGGATGATGGTGTAGTCCATGGCGGGGAACAGCTGGTTGTAGCCCTTGACCAGTTCCTCGCCGGCCATCTTGGAGACGGCGTAGACGGTCTTGCCCTTGGTCTCGTCGCATTCCTGGATGGGATTGCGGGTCGGCTCGCCATAGACCTCGGACGACGAGGCCAGGATGACGTGCTTGATGTTGTTGAAGGCGCAGGCCGAGAGCGTCCGGTCGGTGCCGGTGACGTTGATCTCCATGCAGCGCAGCTTGTTGTCCTCGGTGCGCTTCACCCCCAGCATGGCGGCGAGGTGGACGCAGACCTCGGCACCGCGCATGGCGTTCTGCATGGCCCAGCGGTCGAGGATGGTGCCGCGGACGCAGGTCAGCCTGTCCTGGTTGGGCAGGGCCTCGAAGAAGGCGGCGTTGCTGAGGAACTGCTCGCCCACATCGAAGCAGGTGACGCGATAGCCCTTCGCCAGCAGCTTGGAGGTCAGCTCGCGGCCGATGAAACCGGCGCCGCCGGTGACGAAGACGTGTCTGGACATGGAGTGGGGCCCTTCCGGTACAGCCCGAATGTTTCGTAAGGAGATAGCGGACCGCGGAGACGGCGTAAAGGGCGGTGTCGCGGTCGGTGGTCAATGGGAGCGGCCGCTGCCCTATCGTGTCTCCGCCCGCTCCGCGATGAATGTCAAATGGGGCAAAGGCTGTGGGGCCGGGCCGACACCCAATGCGTGGCGGATCTTGTCCCAGGCGACCACCCCCGACAACTCCACCAGCTCCGCGAAGCCGGCTCGTGGATATTGGCTGGAGCCGGCCTCGACGCCGCGAACCGCCGCGATGACGTCGTCGGCGCTCCGCACGCACAGGCCCGGGAACTCGGCGAAGTAGTTGATCTTCCACTCGGTGCCGGGGACCAGGCAATAGGAGAACAGGCCGTAGATGATGCATTCGACCACCAGGGACGACGGCTCATTGAACGCATAGTTGATCCTGGGGATCAGGGTATAGCTGTCCTCGGTGGTCACCACCACGTTGGCCAGGCCCGCCAGCCGGCCGTGAACCTGCTCGCCATAGGCCGGCCGCGGGTTGCCCTTGGTCTTGACGTAGACGGTGCGGTCGGGAAAGGCCAGCGCAGTGGCGCGGATGATGGCCAGCACCGCCTCGGTCTGGATCAGGTCCTTGAGGAAGAAGCCGATATCCTTGGGTCGTGGCACCGCCAGGGCCTGCAGTTCCTCGCGGCTCATGTTGACCTGGCCCACCGGGATCACCTGCATGGCGGCCGGCCAGCGGCTGCGGTAGAAGCGCTCGCCCCACTCGCGCCCGAAGGTGAAATAGGTGTCGAGGTCGAGATAGCGATACTGGGCCATGATCGGCGGATAGGCCGGCAGCCCGTGCAGCACGCCCACATGGCGGGTGCCCAGCGGCCGCAGTTCCTGCGAGCGGATGATGTGCTCGACGTTGTAGTCGTCCTTGGCGAAGAACACCTCGCTGCGGAACAGGTTGAACAGCGCCCGGTATCCCACCCGCCGGAACGGCAGCTTGATCATCTGCCAGAACAGGTCCGGCGGCAGGCGCCACCCGGCCGTGAGAATGCGCAGGGTGTCGGCCACGGCGATGCGAGCCAGCCCTGGAATCTGGCCGGGCCGCACCTTGCCGGAATCGACCACGTACCAGTCGCGGTTGAGGTCGCCGCCGCAGGCATCGGCGCGGCCCCGGTTGCGGAACAGCACCGCCACGCCGCCGGGGGCGTCGTCGAACTCCTGCCACCAGCGCGATTCCTTGGGGTGGTGGGCGTGATCGAAGACGATGAAATAGCGTTTCGGCGGCGCAAGCGCCCGCCGTGTGCGCAGGATGATCCAGGCCAGGGCGAACAGGGCGAGCCCCACGGCCATCAGGGCGGCGACCGGGGCGCGCACCGGGCGGTGGGGGGGAAGGGCCGCGTCGGCGAAGACGCGCCCGGTGCGGAAGCGTTGCAGGCCGATCAGTTCCGGCGTCGCCCCCAGCACCCGGGCGCCCTCCACCGCGACCAGGATGCGGTCGACGATCTCGGCATGGAAGGCGAGGGTTTGGGTGTAGTTGCAGGCGAGATGCTTCAGCGGTCGGCCATAGCGGTCGAAACGTGCTTCGGCATCGGCGAAGTCGAAGGCACCCTCGGCCCACGGCTCGCTTTCGGCGAAGTGGTCGTTGGCGCAGGCGTAGTTGTCGTAGCCGCCGCCGGGCACCAGTTCGGGCAGGTCGTCGAGCACGAGGCGGACGAGGCCCCTGCGGCGCAGGGCGGCGACCAGCATGTCCAGCAGCCGCTTCAGCGGCGGAATGGCCGGCCGTACCGCGATCACCCCCACGGCGCGGCGCCGGGCCACCTGCCACAGCAACCAGGGAATCAGCGCTTCGTCGAGGATCACGTAGCGGGTGGGTGCCGTCATGCGGCGAACACCGCCTGGACCAGTTGGCGGGCCTCGGGTGGTGACTGGCACCCCCGCAGGATGGCCTCGGCGGCCGGCGGGTCGGCAAGGAAGGCCTCGGCGTCGGCGTCGGTGAAGTCGGCGGCGCGGGTGTAGCGCTTCTCCAGGCCGCGGTCCTGCGGCACCGGGTCGTGGGCGAACAGGCTGCCATCGGCGATGCGCCGCGCCAGCGCCAGATGGGCGGCGCGCACCGCCCGCATTCCCAGCAGGAAGCCGTCCACCTCCGCCGGCTCGGGCAGGGCGTGGAACAGGATGGCGCCCGAGTCCAGCCCCTTGCTCAACATGTGGATGGTGGCGCCCACCAGATCGGGCCGGCCGTCCCTGATCGCCCAGAAATTACAGGAATTGCCGCGGTAGTAGGGCGACAGGCCCATGTGGATGTTGACGGCGCGCCGGCCCACCAGGGCCTCGATCAGCGGCGACTTGATGTAGCTGGCGCCGAACACCACGATGACGTCCGCCGTCAAGGCCGGAGCCAGCAGCCCGGTGACACCGGAGCGTTGCAGGTCGCCGCGCTCCAGTGCCAGCTGGCGGACGTTGCCCGGCAGGAAGCGGACATCGCCGAACACCTGCCGCTCGGCGTCGTTCACCTTGGTGAAATAGCGCTGCATGGTGGCCGACTGGCGGATGAAACCGTCCACTTCCCCCGGCCGGATGGTCCGGCATTCCTGGATGGCGAACACCTCGTCGGCGATGCCGGCCATGGTTTCCACCAGGGACAGGTGGCGGGGCAGGTTGCTGGTGAAGACGGCGATCTTCATATCTGGCGAAAGCCACGGAAATTGACGTCACGCACGGTGTAGAGCTGCTCCACCTGATCCAGCGCCCGCTTGCGCGCCGAGTCCCAGTAATTGGCCTGCAACCGCTTGTTGGCGTCGAGCAGCGCGTCGTAGAACTCGTCGTCGCTGAGTTCGGTGAAGTTGCAGCACATCAGGTCGGAATTGAGGTGCTTGCGCTCGTAGAAGTCCTCGGCACCCTCCAGCATCCCCTTGGCGATGGCGTCGTAGTAAAGCGGCGAGCCGGGATAGGGGGTGACGGGGCGGATGGTGCGCATCTGGGCGAAGTCGTCGTATTTCAGCATGAAATCGACCGCCTTGTTCAAGGTCTCGCGGTTGTCGCCGATATTGCCGAAGATGACGTTGAGGCCGGGGCTGATGCCCGATGCCAGGGTGGCCTCGACGCCCTTGACGATCTGGTCGACCCGCAGGCCCTTCTTCATGTTCTTGAGAACCTCGTTGTCGAGGGCCTCGATGCCGTAGTTGATGAAGACGCAGCCGGACTGCTTCATCAGCCGCAGCAGGTCGGGCGTGGCGTAGTTCAGGCGCCCGTTGCAGTTCCACACCACCGGCAGGTTGGCCTTGAGGAAGGCGTTGGAGATCTCCTCGGTGCGCTGCACCGACGACATCAGCAGGTCGTCGTAGAAGGCGAAATAGGTGATGCCGTGGTCGAGGTGAAGGTACTTCACCTCCTCCATGATGGCCTCGGGGGTGCGGGCGCGGAAGCCCTTGTCCATGCGGTAGCAGAAGGTGCACTTGAAGGTGCAGCCGCGCCCCGACATCATGGTCATGACGAAATCGGTGGGCTTGCAGCGCTCCTTGCGCAGCAGGCGATAGTACCAGATGGGGAAGCGGTCGTAGGCCGGCCACGGAATGCTGTCGACGTCGGTGATCAGCGACCGCTCGGGGTTCACCGTCACCTCGTCGCCGTCGCGCCAGGCCAGGCCGTTGATCTTCTTCAGCCCGGTCTTGTTGGCCAGGGCCTCCATCAGCTCCAGCACGGTGACCTCGCCCTCGCCCATGACGACGGCATCGGCGCCGGTCTTCCTGAGGAAGTAGGCGGGCTCGGGCGACGGGCCATAGCCGCCCAGCACATAGAACGGCCGGTTCTTCGAGCGGTTGATCGCCTCGGAAATCCCCAGCAGCTTGCGGTACTGGTAGTAGCCGGCGATCAGGCTGACGCCGACCATGTCATAGTGGGTCTCGTCGAGCAGTTTGGTGAGATGGCTGTCGGGATAGTGGTGGACGTCCTGATTGAAGATATCGACCTGATAACCGTTCTTCTCCAGAACAGCAGTGATGTAACCCAGTCCCATGGGGAAGACGTGGGTGTAACTTCCGTTGTCGTAGACGACCAGAAGAACTCTCATGACGCCTCTCCACGATTATCGACAAAGGTCTGAAACCACATTTCCAAGCTGATCCACTGCCAGATGTGAAAGGAATTCGCCCGGCCGTCGTCGGCGCGGTAACGGTCGAACTCGGCCAGCACGGCGGGCTGGTCGAGGATGCCGCGCTCGGCCAGGCCGCGGCTGGCGAGGATGTCGCCGGCCCACTCGGCCAGGGGTCCCGCCAGCCAGTCGCGCTGTGGGTCGACCACCGGCCGCTTGGGCGCGTCGATCAGGGCATCGGGCAGGAAGCGCCGCGCCGCGTCGCGCAGCAGTGCCCGCTGCTGGCCATCGACGATCTTGAGGCGCCCGGGCAGGCGGAACGAGAATTCCACCAGACGGTGGTCGAGGAAGGGAACCCGCAGCTCCTTGCCATAGCCCATGGAGGCTCGGTCGCACGAGCGCAGGATGCGCGGCAGCTTGGTGTGGAACAGGTCGCGGTACTGCATGTTGAGCAACTGCGAGCGGAACGGCTGCTCCCACTCGGGCGCCGGGGTCTGGCGCAGGCTGGGATGGATGCAGTCCAGCTTGACGAAGGACGAGCCGTCGGCCGAGCGGTCGGCGCGGAAATAGGCCGCCAGCCCGTTCATCATCACCCGCTGCGCCGCTGCCTCGGTCATGCCGTTGCGGCGGGCGAAGGCGGCGATGGTGGCCTCGGCCTCGTCGACATCGCCCTCGCGCAGCAGGTCCATCACATGCGGACCGAGATAATAGCGATAGCCGGCGAACACCTCGTCGCCGCCCTGGCCCTCCAGGATCACCTTGCATTCGGGCGCATAGGCGCGGCGGATCAGGTTGTGGCGGGCGAGGCCGACCACGCCGGGATAGGGTTGCTCCTGCTGCCACATCGCCTCCGCGGCCAGTGCGGGCACCTCGGCGGGGCGCAGCACCACCGGCTCGATGCGCCAGCCCATGCGGCGTCCGACCTCCTCCACATGCGGCGTCTCGTCGTAGCGCGGCTCGCCATAGCAGTAGTGGTAGGCGCGGATGCCGCCCTGGCCGCCGGCCGCCGCATGGACCAGCCCCAGCAGCAAGGTGGAATCCAGTCCGCCCGAGACGTGCAGGGCGATGGGCACGTCCGAGCGCATCTGCAGGCGGATGCTGTCCTGCAGCAGCGCCACCAGCTCGTCCTGCGCTGCCTCCAGCGCGCCGGGGCCGGCCTGCGTCGAGGCCGCCTCGTCGGCCGGCCGCAGGTCCCAGTAGCGCCATTCGCGGATGCCGGCGGCGTCGATGGTCATGGCCGAACCGGGGGGCAGTTGCGAAATGCCGTCGAAGAAGCTGCGGCGGGAATGGTCGTACAATCCCAGGGTCAGGTATTCGCCGATAGTGGTCCGGTCGGGGGTCGCGGCGACGCCGGCCGCCAGGATGCCCTTGACCTCCGAGGCCAGCAGGATGCGGCCGCCCATGCGGGCATGGAAGAACGGCTTCACCCCCATGCGGTCGCGGGCGCAGAACAGCCGCCGGGCCTTGCGGTCGTAAAGGGCGAAGGCGAAAATGCCGTTGAACAGCTCCAGGCACCGCTCGCCGTGGGTGGCATAGGCCTTGAGGACGACTTCGGTGTCGGTGCCGGTGCGGAAGCGCTCGCGGCCCAGCTGGTCGCGGATTTCCTTGAAGTTGTAGACCTCGCCGTTGAAGGCGATGACGTTGCCGGTCTCGTCGTCGACCATGGGCATGTGGCCCGCCGGCGACAGGTCATGGATCGATAGCCGGGTCGAGGCCAGCCCCACCGGACCATCGGTGAACACCCCCCGGTCGTCGGGTCCGCGATGGTGCAGCGCCTGCGCCATGGCCGACAGCACGGCGGCCGGGGCCGGCGCGCCGGTGTGATCGAAAATGGCCGCGAACCCGCACATGGCGTCAATCGATCCGGACGACGGCACCGCCGCTGGCGGCGCTCTTTTGCATGGCCAGCAGCACCTGCAGCGCCTTCAGGGAATCCTCGCCGGTGCTGAGCGACTGGCCGCGGCCCTCCAGGCAGTCGACCACGTTGTCGGCCATGAAGCCGAACTGGTTGCGCGGCTCGCCGCCGCGGAATTCCGACGGCGTGTTCTCCAGCTCGGTGAAGCCCAGATGCTCGGGCGATTCCCGGGCGCGGAAGATCTCGATGTCGCGGCCGATGTTCTTGAACACGGCACGGCCCTTGCGGCCGTGGAAGGCGAAATCGAAATTGTCCCAGTCCTTCATGCTGAGGGTCTGGATCGCCACCTTCAGCCCGTTCTCGAAGCCGATGAAGCCGTCGATGTTGGGGTCGTCGGGCGGCGTGATGGTGGAGAAGGCGTTGGGGAAGGCCGAGGTCCACACCATTTCGCCGGCGATGTCCTTGAGGAAGAAGCGCAGCGCGTCCACCAGATGGGTGCCGGTGGTGATCAGGCCGTAGACATAGAAGCAGTTGACCTGGAGGATCTCGCCGATGATGCCGTTCCTGAGGTCGTCGCGGAACGGATAGAGCAGCGGGTCGAAGCGGCGGCGGTGGTTGATCAGCAGGTGGATGCCGCGGCGGCGGGCCTCGGCCACCACCTCGTCGGCATGCTCCTGCTTCTCGGCGATGGGCTTCTCGCAGACGATGGCGGGAACCCCGGCCTCCAGGCACAGCTTCAGCATCTCGTAGTGGCTGTCGCGCCAGGTTGAGATGGATACCACGTCGGGCTTGATCTCGCGCAGCAGCTGGGCCGGGTCGGTGTAGCAGCGCACCTCGGGGTTCAGCGAGCGGGCCACCTCGAACTTGGCGGGGTCGTTGTCACAGGCGGCCGCGAGGTCGAAGCGCTCGTGGCTGTTCCACATGCCGAAATGGGTGGCCGGCTTGCGGCGCTTGGGATCGCTCTCCAGCAGCATGCCGATGCGCCCCGTTCCGATGACGGCGGCGGTGTACTTGTCCTTGCGCGGAATGGTGATCATGGCTGCGGTCGCTTTTGGTCAGAGGCCGTATTGCTCGGCGAACAGGCGGGCGATGCCGCGGGTGAGGTCGGTGGCGGGATCGTATCCCAACTCGGTGCGGGCGGCATTGATGTCGGCTACGGAATGCAAAATGTCACCGGCCCGCTCGCCCTGGCGCTCGGGGCCGTCGAAGGGCAGGGTGCGGCCCTTGGCGGCCAGGGCGTCGCGGATGGCGGCGAACAGGTCGAGCAGGCTGGTGGGCCGGCCGGTGCCCAGGTTGTAGGCGGGGCGCGGTGCCTGCCCCGGTAGCCCGGCGGCGCACAGGATGCCGGCACAGACGTCGCCCACCTCGACGAAGTCCCGCGTCGCGGTGCCGTCGCCGAACATGGGCGGCCGCCGGCCGTCGAGGCAGTTGGCGACCCAGCGCGGGATCACCGAGGCATAGCCGCCGGTGGCGCTCTGCCACGGGCCGTAGACGTTGAAGAAGCGCAGGCCCACGGCGCCGGTATGGGGAAAGCGGTGGGTCAGGGTGGCGGCGTAGTGCTCGTTGATCAGCTTGGTGGCGGCGTAGGGGCTCATGGGCCGGGGCGCCTCGCGCTCGCCGAGCGGCAGGGCGGGGTTGTCGCCATAGACGGCGCAGGACGAGGCGTAGACCAGCTTGCGCGCCCGCGCCTCGCCGGCCGCCAGCAGCACGTTGAGGAAGCCGTCGACATTGACGGCATTGGTGTGCCGCGGATCGTCCATGGAGCGCGGCACCGAGACCTGCGCCGCCAGATGCACCACCACCTCGGCCCCGGTGGCCAGCTCCCCGACCAGGGCGGCGTCGCGGATGTCGCCTTCCACCATGCGGAAGCGCCCGCCGCCCTTGGCGGCGACGCGGGCGGCATTTTCCCGGGTGCCGGTCTCGTAGTTGTCCAGCCCCACCACCCGGACGCCACGGTCCAGCAGATGCGAGGCCAGGTTGGAGCCGATGAAGCCGGCGCAGCCGGTGATCAGCCAGGTGGACGTCATCCGTGCAGTCCTTTTCCAAGTCGCGCGAGGGTCACCGAATGGTTCTCGCGGGGTAGTTCCAGCAATGATCCCGAGCCCGCTGCCATATCGGCGCGGAAGGCCAGGCGTACGCCCAGGCCGCCCAGGATGTCCAGGCTGACCGTGTCGTAGTCGCCGCAGGGAAAGGCGGCGGTGTCGGGGGCATGGCCGAGGATGCCGGCCAGCAGTTCGCGGTTGGTGCGCCATTCCGCGGCCTGACGCTCTCCGGGCAGGGCGCTGAGGCAGGTGGGATGGCCGTGCGAATGCAGCCCGACCACGTGGCCGCCGCGGTCGAGACGGCGCAGCGTGTCGGCATCCATCCACAGCCCCGTCGCCACCGCCGTGATGTCGAGGCCGTCGGCGGCGATCATGCGGTCCATGGCGGCGGTGTAGTCGTCCTCGCTCAACACCCGGTCGCGCAGGTAGCGGAAGCGGCGGTCGGCGCGGCTGTAGAACGGCTTGGCGGCCAGATAGGTGTCGATGTCGACGCCGTCCAGGGCGGCTTCGACCCGCTCGGCACCGACGGCGGCCTCGAAGGCGGCGTAGAAGGCCTCGACGCCGGCGAAGCGGGTGCTGCGGAAGTGGCGGTACAGCTCCAGCCGGTCGGGCTGGCCCGCCAGGGGCGCGCTGTTGACGAAGAAGAAGGCGGTGAGGCCCAGCCTTTCCAGCACCGGCACCGCGATGTCGGCCTGGCAGCGCAGGTTGTCGTCGAAGGTCAGGCACAGGTCGCCGGGCCGCAGGCGGCCGGCCAGGGCCCGTTCCCGCCATGCCTGCGCCGGCAGGAAGCGGTCAAGGCCCACCGCGTCGAGCATGGCGGCGAAGCCCTCCGCCGACAGGGAGCCCTGGCTGGGCGGATGCCCCTTGCCGTGGAAGTGGTGGAACAGCAGCCCGTGGGCCATTACTTGGCCTTGTCCAGCATGTCCGTCACCTGGCGCGACAGCGCGGCGGCGATCAGACGGTTGGCATGGGCGGTGTAGTGGATGTCGTCGCTCCACACCGGCTCGCGCTCGGCGGCGAACAGGCCGGTGAGGTCCAGGTAACGGGTCCAGCGGCCGTTCTCCGTGGCCAGCCCGGCGAACCGCCGCGCCGCCGCCTGGAAGAACATCAGGGTCATGCGGTCCTCGACCCGCATCCTGGCGGGATCGACGAAGGCCGCCTCGGTGGCGGTGCGCTCGGCCTTGGCGGCATGGTGGGCGCCGGGTTGCAGTACGAACAGGCCGGGAATGCGGTGCGACGCGGCGATGCCCGCCGCCGAGCGCAGATTGGCGGCATAGGTGGCCACCGAGTTGATGGACAGGTCATCGAGCCGGGGCGCGAAGCCGTCGACGATCGCCTGCTGGGCGGCAGGGTCGCCGGCATCCTTGACGTCGGCGGCGGCCGCCCCCATGGACATGCGCCGGGCGTGCTTGGCCAGTGCCGCCGTGTAATAGAGTACCGGATAGTGCTGCGAGGCCAGGCTCAGGGTGTGGGCCACCGCGCCGCCCATGCTCTGGACGCGCTCGAAGCCGGTGATCAGGCTGTAGCCGTAGTAATGGGTGTTGGGCAGCACGATGTCCTTCAGCTCGACCAGCCGGGGCTTGTTGGTCAGCTCGGAGATCCACTGCTGGCCGTCGTTGAAGCCGTCGAGGAACACCACCATGTCGGGCTGGAACGACAGGGCCTCCAGCGCCAGCAGGGTCAGCTCCTGCCCGGAGAACCAGCCGCCGACGCCGGCATTGATGACCCGCACCCGCTTGCCGGGGACCTGCGGCTGCAACGCCGCCTCCATCTGGGCCGAAATGGTGTCGGCGCCGGTGATGCCCGGACCGAACCCCGCCACCGACGAGCCGCCGAACAGCATGACGCGCAGTTCGCCCTCGGGCTTGGCCCGGGGGAAGTCCTCGCAGCGGGCGTTGCAGATGAAGCCGTGCGGCCCGATGGGCAGGGTCTCGGTGAACTTGACGCCGATGCGGTTGCGATAGGACAGCCGTGAATCGAAGACATAGGGATTGTCGGCATCGCCACGATTGCCCAGCTGGGCGATGTTGCCCTGCTTCGCCGGTGGCCGGAACAGCGGATGGAAGCGCTCGACGTGGCTGGCGAGGCTGCCGTTGCCGGGCTGGCGGGCAAGGAAGGCGATAGCGCCGAAGGATATCAGCTCGATCATCGCCATGGTCACGGCGATGATGGCGCCATAGACCAGGGCGGTGCGGAGGCCCTTCATACGGCGTCCCCGACGACCCGGTCGCCGCGGTAGAGGGTCGAGGGCGCGCCCTCGGGAATGGCGTGGTTGCGCCGCCAGGTGCGTTCGTACTCGTCGATCTTCGACCACTGCCAGTTCAGCATCAGGTCGCGCAGGCCGATCAGCTCGACGGCATTGAAGTTGTGGCTGATCACCGCCGAGATCTTGCTGGCGTCGCCGAGGTCGAGGATGAACGCCTCCAGGTCGCCGCCGTACTGGGCCAGGATGCGGTCGCGATAGACGGTGAACCACTCGCTGCCGGGATAGGGGGTGGCGAAGTGCGGCTTGACGATCATGCCGAGGTCTTCCCACGCCTTCATGTTCTGGCGGATCGAATCGAAGTCCTCGGCCGGGAAGCCGATGATCTGGTTGGGCACCGGCCGGATGCCTGAGTCCAGGGTCCAGCCGAAGCTGCGCAGGTTGGTCTTGGGGGTGGCGCCCTTGCCGATGGTCTTCATCACATGCGGCGCGAAGGATTCGTAGCCGTAGGTCAGGTGCGAGCAGCCGGCCTCGCGCATGGTCTTCAGCACCTGCTGGGTGCACAGGGTGGCGTGGCTGGTGCCCGACCAGTGGATGCCGCTCCAGCCGGTCTTGTTGCCCTCGGCGTCATAGGTGTATTTGGGCGCCAGGCCGTCCTCGTGCCACAGCCGGCAGATGTCGTTCAGCCAGGTCCGGCCCGAGTACTGGTCCATGGTCATCAGGTTTTCGTCGAGGAACAGCACGTAGTCGATGTCGTAGGTGTCGACCATGTGACGGACCATCTTCACGATGTACTCGGCGCTGTGGTAGCGGATGGTGCGGGTATAGGCGCCGGGCTGGTCGAAGGCGATGCGGGTGCCGCCCTCGCCGTCGTCCTCGTAGCGCATGTCGCCGGCGATGCCCAGGTGGTAGCAGTAGCGGCACACCATGGAGCAGCCGTAGCTGGCGTTGATGTCCAGCCGCCGCTTGGCCATCATGCCTTCCACCGAGAACATCATCTCGGAATTCTTGAAATAGACCTCCTCCAGCGGGAACAGGTCCCAGGCGGGATAGGGCAGGCTGTCGAGGTCGTGGATCAGCTCGCGCTGCGGCGCCACCACCAGCCGGCCATTGTCCGCGCGCGAGATGGTGCCCTTGCAGGTGCTCCAGTCGGGATTGCCGGCGTCGACCCGCTCCAGCATCTCGGGGAAGGTGACGAAGCCCTCGCCGACGCAGCCCACGTCCACCTGCGGCAGCAGCCGCATCATGTCCTGGGGGATCGAGGTCAGGATGCCGCCACCCAGCACGATCAACGCGCTCGGGCAGACCTCGCGGGCGATGGTGGCGACCTTCTTCACCGAGGCGTAGGTGGTGGTCATGCCGCCCAGGGCGATCACCTGCCAGTCGTCGGCGGCCAGCACCTCGCGCAGCACCTCGTCGCCGAGGCGCCAGGCGTTGGCGTCGTAGACCTGCACCTGATGGCCCTTGTCCATGACGATGGCGGCCAGGAGGGCGATGCCGTAGGGAACGTGCCGGGGCACGTCCTCCTCGCGGACGACCGGATTGATGAACAGTACCTTGGCCATGGAATGCCCTTGTTCTTCAGCCGCTGCGGGCCAGGAAGTCCTGAAGCGGGAGGAACTCGACGCCCTCCCCGAAGAAAATGCCGCCGCCCGAGCAGTTGTAGGTGCGGCAATCGGCGTCGGCCACCATCTCCAGCATGCTCTGGCGGTACCACATATAGGCCGGATCGGTGTAGAACCAGGTGCCGGTGTGCGGATTCAGCATCCGCATGTAGACGCGGTCGAGGTTCTCCTCGCCCACCAGCGCCACCGCCTCGTGATAATACTGGGTGGCGTTGTAGGGGGTGTCGTCGTAATAGGCGAAGTCCATGCCGGTCACCGCGACGTGGCGCTTGCCCAGCACGGCGTGGGCCATCATCCAGCAGGCGGTGCCGACATTGCCGCCGGTGTTGACCAGCGGCATCTTGTTCATCCGGTAGAAGGCGCGGCTTTCCGAGTCGGGCTCGGCCGGGTCGTCCACCATGGGGTTCCACCAGTAGACCTTCATGCCCGAGCCGGTCACCCGGCGCACCACCGCCTCCGAGGCGGCGGTGCACAGGGCGATGCGGATCTTGGGTCCGTGCTCGTCCATCAGCGCCATCAGGGCGCGGTTGTTGGCCATCTCGTCGGCGAAGACGGTGTCCATGTCCTGGCGCCGGTAATAGTCGTCGGCGCGCAGGCACTCCTCGGTCAGCTCGGGGTCGCCGAACCAGCGCACGATGCGCTTGGCGTGGGGGTCGAGCGTCACCACCAGATCGGGCACCACGCCGTTGCGCAGGCAATAGGCCAGGGCGCTGTCGGTGGCGATCACCGCGCCGCTGTAGCCCGAGTCGCGGATGAACCGGATGGGATCGTGGCGGCGGATGCTGGGGCCGGCGGCGATGACGATGGCGCCGTCGCCCCGGCCCACCGTCTCGCCGGCCAGCTCGGCCAGCGAGCGGCCGAGATGCAGCAGGGGCTGGTTGCGCGCCACGTTCTCGCCGGCCAGCGAACCGTAGCGGTCCCGCGTCATGCGGTCCATGTTGGCGACCAGCTCGAAGCCGAGCGAGCCGCCCTCAGCACCGGTTGGCGTCATCAATCCACGGTCCAGGTGACGGTCTTCTTCTTGACGAAGGCGATGGAGCCGCCGAGGCGCTTCAGCGCCTCCTTCTCGAAGCGGCTTTCGAGGTTCTCGTTCTCCACCTCGGTCTTGGCCTCGACCTTGGTCTTGGGCTGGAAATTGCCCTTCAGCACCGAGCTCATGCGTCGCATTCTCCTGTTCGATCGGCCAGTATCGCCCGCGCCAGCAGCAGGTCGAGGCGGCTGTCCACGTCCACCGATCGGTCCGCCGTCATAACATAGGCGCGGGTGTCATCGGCAATGAATTTGCGGTTTTCCCGGAACCAGGGCAGCCGCACCACATAGACGGCGCCGTTCAGCGCATAGCAGCGCGGCAGGTCCTGGCGCCGTCCGGCCTCGCCCGGCGGCTCGACGACGCGGTGCATGCCGCCGTCGCCGTCCAGGGTGAACATCCAGAACGGTGCCTTGGCCGCCTCGGTTACCGAGACCGCCGACGAGGCGCCGGAGCGGTGGCACAGCTCCACCGCCGCATCGATATCGGCGGCGTGGCGCAACGGCGACGTCGCCTGCAGCAGCACCAGGTAATCGGGGTCCTCGCCCAGGCTGTCGAGGGCGTGGATCATGGCGTCCTGGATGCCGGCGGTGTCGGTGGCCAGCTCGGGCGGACGCTTGAAAGGCACCTCGCAGCCGGCGGCGCGGGCGGCGGCGATGATCTCGTCGTCGTCGGTGGAGAGCACGGTGCGGTCCACCGTGGCGGCGCCATGGGCGGCGACGACGCTCCACGCCACCATGGGGCGGCCGCCCAGGTCGAGCACGTTCTTGCGCGGCAGGCCCTTGGAGCCGCCGCGCGCCGCGATCACCGCCAGGACACGCTTGCCGTCGATCATGCCTCGACCTCATCGAGATCGTCGTGGCCGCCGCGCTCGGCCAGGGCGGTCATGTGGGCGAAGGTCGGACAGCTGGCCACCAGCGCGTCGTAGCGGCCGGCGCCGATGACACGGCCCTCGTCCATCATCACCACCCGGTCGCAGCGGCGCACGGTGGCAAGACGGTGGGCGATGACGATGATGGTGCGCTCGCCGCGCAAGGCCTCGATGACCTGGGCCAGCTCGTGTTCGGTCTTGTTGTCGAGCGCGCTGGTGGCCTCGTCGAGGATCATCACGTCGTCGCCCTCGTAGAGGGCGCGGGCGATGCCGATGCGCTGGCGCTGTCCGCCCGACAGGCGCGAGCCGTTCTCGCCCAGCCGGGTGTCGAGGCCGTCGGGCAGCTCGTCGAGCAGGCTGCCCAGCTGGGCAGCCGTGAGGGCGTCGAGGACGCGGCCGCGGTCGATGGCGGCGTCCGGCAGCCCGAGCGCCACGTTGCGGGCCAGGGAGTCGTCGGCGACGAAGATGCTCTGCGGCACATAGGCGATGCGGCGTTGCCATGCCCGCATGGCGTCGCGGATGTCGATGCCGTCGACGGTGATGGCGCCGGCCTCGGGGGTCAGCAGGCCGAGGAGGAGGTCGGCCAGAGTCGACTTGCCCGAGCCCGAGCGCCCGACCAGGGCCACCATCTCGCCCTGGCGCACGGTGAGGTCGACGCCGGTCAGCGCCGGCAGCGGCCGTCCGGGGTAGCGGAAGCTCAGGCCGGAGGCCACCAGCTCGCCGGTGAAGGGCAGCGGTACCACCTCGTCCGCCTGCGGCCCCTCGGCCGGTCCGTGCAGGTTGACCAGGGCCAGGGCGGCGCGCACGTCGTCGATGGCCGGCACCGACTGGCGCACGGTGGAGGCGGCGTGCAGCATGCGGTTCATGGAGGGCAGGATGCGGAAGGCGGCGGCGGCGAACACGCCCATCACCGGCAGCACGTCCGAGATGGGCTGGCCGCGCAGGTGCACCATCAGCACCAGCAGGCTGATGGCCAGCAGCACGATCACCTCGCCCAGCAGCCGGGGCACCGTTCCCAGGCCCATGAAGCGGTACGAGTAGTGGGCGGCATTGTTGGCGGCGTTGCCGAAATGGTCGATGAAGAAGCGCTCGCGCCCCAGCACGCGGGCCGCCTTGAACACGCCGAAGCCCAGCGCGATGGCCTTGAACAGGTGGCCGGTGCCCTGCTCGATATGCTGGCCCCACCGCGACAGCCGGCCGCGCACGATGACGAAGTAGAGGCCGCCCACCAGACCGATGGTGCCGCCCGCCACCAGCGTCCCCATGGGCTCGACCAGCATCAGCGCCACCACGGCGCCCAGGGCCAGCAGGGCCTCCTGCGAGAACTCGATGGATGGCATCAGGCCCTTGGTGAACATCACCGGCACCGAGCGCACCAGCGTCCGGGTGGCCTCGGCGGTGTTGCGGTTGACGGCGTCGAGATAGCTCGACCGCATGTAGGCGGCGAACAGGTCGGTCTGGAAGCGGGCCTCCGAGACATAGACGAACTTCTTGTGCTGCCAGTTCAGCACCCCCAGCAGGATGTTCTTGAACACGAAGAACAGGGTCAGCCCCAACGTGCCGGTGAGGATCAGCTCGGCCGAATGCTCGCCCATCAGCGGCGCCAGCAGCTTGCCCAGCACCGGCATGCGGGCGACGCTTTCCGGCGCCAGCAGCAGCTGCATCAGCGGCAGGAACATGCCCACGCTGAAGGTCTCCAGGAAGGCGCAGAACACCGAGCCGATGCCGATCAGGAAGAAACCGCGCCGGGTGGCGGGATCGATCACCGACAGCATCAGCGCCATGGCGCCGAACAGCCCCACCGCCTTGGCGTCCTTCTCAGAGGTCATGGCGGTACAGCCGGCAGGTGGCATCGAGCGGAACCACCTTGTGGAACTCCGAGACGGCGAAATAGCGCCCCAACGGCGTCGCCGCCAGCCAGCGCGCCAGCCGGCCGCGGCGCAACGAGAAGAAGCTGGTGGGCGCCCGCAGGCAGAATTCCACCCGCTGCGCCCCCTGGGCGGTGAGATGGACGGCGACATAGGCGGGATGGAAGGCGGCCCCGTCGTGGAACACCACCCAGCCCGAGATGGGCTGGATGTAGCGGTGCTCGTGGCGGGGATAGCGCGGCTTGTCGCGCCACAGCAGGGCGTGGTCCAGGGTGGGGTTGGGGAAATTGGTGTAGCGGCAGGGGGTGAACAGGCGATGGCGAACCTCCCCCGCCTGCCACGCCACTTCCATGTAGAGCCGGTTGTGCTTGTCGGGCGTGTCGGTCTGCAGCCAGGCCAGGGCTTCGTCGAAGCCGACCTCCGCGACCTCCACCACCGGGCAATGGACGATCGAGCGCTGCTCGGTGGGCTTGATCTCGGGAACCACGGCGCCGAAGGGGTTGCGGCTGGCCTGCGAGCTGCCGCTATGAAGCTGCCAGGTGCCGCGCGTGGTGTGGACGATGCCGAAGGTGTACATCAGCCCGTTGAAGATGCTGTCGGGCGACAGGCTCTCCGGCCGGCAGCGGCTGGACAGGTAGGCGGTCTCGATGCCGGAGGCGGTCTCCGTCTCCAGGGCGCATTCCACGAAGGTCTGGAAACGGTTGTAGCCGTCATAGGTGTTGACCATGTAGCCATTGGCCAAGTCAGGCACGCGCATGGGTCAGGCGTCCTCCCGATCGCCGTTCTTGAGCGCGGCCGACAGCCCGTGGGTGTCCCAGCAACTGGCGCACAGCGGCAGCTCGTCGTGGCGCATGTCGGCCAGCATCTCGCGGTAATGGGTCATGGTCTCGTTGTGCCAGATGGTGGCGACGGGCGCCTCCAGCACGTTGCCAATCACCATCAGGTTGTCGCTGTCCATGCAGCAGGCGGTGACCTTGCCGTCCCAGTTGATGGACAATTTATCGAACACCTCGGGGCATTCCGGGTGGACGCGGGTCACCGTCTGGGCCTGGGCCAGCTTTTCCAGCAGCGCCATCTCCTCCGGCTTGAGGCGCACCGCCTTGAGGTCGAGCCAGTCGAAATTGGTGTGGCCGACATTGACCAGATCGGCCAGCGGCTCGAACAGGCGGAGGAACTCGGCCACCTGGGCCTCGGTCTCGTAGGTGATGGTGGTGGAGACCTGGACGAAGGGGGTCGGCGCCTCGCCGCGCAACCGCGCCAGCATGGCAATCTTGCCGTGCAGCTCGTCGAAGAAGTCGGTGTTGCGCATCTCGCGGTAGCTCTGGCGGTCGACGCCCTGGAACGAGAACTTGATGCTGTCGATGGGCACCGCCAGCAGCTCGCCCGCCAGCTCCTCGGTGAGGTGGCTGCCGTTGGTGTTGAGGTGGATCAGCACGCCTTGCGCCTTGGCCGCCCGCAGGAAGGGCAACAGGCTGGGGTGCATCAGGGGCTCGCCCCAGCGGATGAAGCGCAGCGCGATGTCGTGGCCCTTGATGTCCTCCAGCACCTTGTAGAACACCTCGTCGGGCATGAAGCCCTGGGCGCGCTTCTGCGACCGGTTGCCGGTGGGGCACATCAGGCAGCGGAAGTTGCAGAGGTTGGTTAGCTCCATGTCGATCATGCGCGGAAAGGCCGGCAGGTCGGCCAGCTTGGCCTTCGAGCCGTCGGCGTTGCACAGGTCGTAGAGCGGCGTCAGGGGATTGGTTCTCATCGGACCGGCATCTGCTCCAAGGCCCGCCAGGTGGCGCGGGCGGCGTCGGGGATTTCGGAATAGGCACACAGGGCATCGCGGGCCGCCGCGACGTCGGGGGCATCGAGGCCGGCAAGCCGGCGGTCCAGCTCGTCCAGCGAGCGGATCAGCACATCGGCGGGCAGCAAGGCCGGGTCGATGATCGAAGGCGAGGGCAGCACGCCGAAATAGGGCACCCCGGCGGCCAGCGACTCGGCCAGCGCCCCGGAATTGGCCGGCCCCACCACCAGGTCGGCCCAGGCCAGATGCGGCGCCAGCGGCCCGCCCTTGATCACCTCGGCGGCGACGCCGGCTTCGGCCAGGACATCGCGGTAATAGGTCTCGTTCTGCGGCCCGCCATGCACCTTGACGCGGATGTGGCGGCAGCCGCGCCCGGCCAGGGTGCGCACCACCCCCGCCAGCCAGCCGAAGATGTTGCCGGTCAGGGCGGCGACGTCGTCGCAGTCGGCGTAGATGGGCAGCACCAGGGCGTGTTCCAGCCGGGTCAGCGGCCGGGGCGGCGCCCGCAGCGGGTCCATGGCGGGATAGCCGGTGCGCCACCGCGGCAGGCTGGGCGCCTGGGCGGCGATCCAGGCCTCGTTGAGCACACCCCAGCACAGCATGCGCGATACCAGGGGCCGCACGGCGCCGTCGCCGCAGCGGGTGTCGTAGCGTTGGTGGGTGACGAACATGCCGTTGGCCTGCTCGTCCACCGGCAGCCCGGCCAACCGCCCCGCCTCGCCGGCGATGCGGGTGCTCATGCTGGTGGAATCGCCCAGCAGCACCCGGCGGATGCCACCCTGGGCGATGGCGGCCGTTTGCGCCTTCAACTCGGCGGCGGCGGCGCGCAACCGGCCCGAGTCCAGCAGGCGCGCGGCAAGGAAGGCGGCCAGGGCGCGCTCCAGCCCGGCGGCGGCGGGCAGGGCGCGGATATGGCGGGCGATCTCGGCCAGCCGGGCTTCCTCGGCGGCGGTGAAGGGACGCTCGGCGAGGTTGATCATGCGGACGCCACGGCGGAAACAGGCGGCGAGGAAGGCGGGCGACTTCGGCATCTGCCCGGCCAGCACGGCGGGAACCACGGTGGCGCTGTCGTGGCATTCCAGCAGCGGCCGGGTCGAGCTCCAGTTGTGGATCAGCAGCACCGCGCCGCGCCGGTCCACCAGCCGGCGCAGCCCGAACAGCGCCGCGATGGCGCGGCCGTAGAGCCGCCTCGCCAGGGCCTTCAGTGCCGGCTCGGCGGCGTCGTGCCCCAGCCCGTCGGGGCGCTCGGGGAAGCCGGGATCGGCGGCTGGCGGCGCGTCGAGGCGCTCGACCAGGGTGGCGCCGCTGCGCTCGGCCACCTCGGCGGCGATCTGGCGCTTGACCGCCCCGTCCAGCAGGTCGTGCTCGGCGCGGATGTCCACCAGCTCCAGGGTGGCGGGGCGGAAGCGGGCGCACAGGCGGTCCAGCGCGTGCCACATGCGCTCGAAGGCGTTGCAGAACACCGTCACGTCGCGGACGAACAGCCGGCCCAGCGAGACGCCCAGGAACAGGGTGATGTCGCGGCCGCCCTGATCGACCCAGCCGCCATAACGCAGATGGGTGCCGGCCGCCTCGCCCCGCTCCGCCGGCCATTCGCCGAGGGCGAACTCGAAATGCAGCGCGTGCAGGCCCTTGGCCCGGGCCTCGCGCCAGGCCAGCCAGTCGGTGCTGACCACCAGGGTGGCGTCGTCGGGGGCCAGGGCGGCGAGGTGGCGGCGGTGCGAGATCAGCACCAGCCGCCGGTAGCGCTCGCGCAGCCCCGGCGGTTCCGCCAGCACCGAAAGATCGGCCGGCAGGCTCACCGGCCGCGCTCGGCGTGGGTGCCGTCGCGGCGCAGCTCGATGCCGTCGCCCAGACGGCCGAGCACGGCGGCACCGTTGTGCACCAGGCAGTCGCGGCCGACCTGGGCGCCGAACAGCACCGTGGCGGCCATGCCGATGGTGGTGCCGGCGCCGATGGCGCAGCCGCCGGCGATGATGGCGCCGGGGGCCAGATGGGCATGGTCGCCGACGCTGCTGTCGTGGCAGAGCTGGACGCCCTGATTGACGATGACATCGGCGCCCACCGTGACGCGCGGCCCGATCACCGCTCCGGCGAAGACCTGGGTGCCGGCGCCCAGCAGGGTTCCCAGACCCACATGGGCGCGGGGATGGACGAAGGACGGCAGGGCGAATCCCATGGCCGAGAGCGTCTCGAACACTCGTGCCCGGGCGCCGTTGTCCACCGCGCCGCCGACGCCGAGGAAGGCGGCGGTGACGCCCTCGGCCAGCAGGCGCTCCAGCGCCGCATCGTCGCCGATGATTTTCAGGGTCTCGACCACGGTGGTCCCGGCGGCAAGCCTGGCGTCGGTGCAGCCCACCACCTCCCAGCCCAGCGGCAGCAGCGCGTCGTAGACGGTGGCGGCGTGGCCGCCGCCGCCGACGATGACGGCGCGGCCGGGCCTGATCGCGGCGATGGCGGTGCGCGGACCGAGACCGTGCGCCTGGGCATGGCGTTCCACATCGGCGACGGTGACGCGCTCGCCCTCGGGTTTCACGCCGGCAAGCTCGATGCCCAGCTCGGCGGCGCGCAGGCGGGCCTTGAGGGTGGGTTCGGCCGAGACCGCCGTCTTCGCTGCCACCGGTGCGGCGGCGGCACCGCCGAGGCGGCACAGCACGCTGCCGACCTCGGCCATGGCGCCCGCTTCGGCGAGCAGCTCGGAGACGGTGCCGGCGGCGGGGGCGTGCACCTCGGAGGCCGCCTTGGTGCTTTCCACCACGAACAGCAGCTGGCCCTCGGCCACCGGGGCACCGGCGGCGACCATCACCTGGGCGACCAGCACCTCGTCCTCGTTGGCATTGAGGCGGGGAACGACGACGTCCATTACAGCGGCTTTCCTTCGGTGAGCAGGCCGACGCAGGCGGCGGTGATGGCGGCTTCGCCCGGCAGCACCACCTCTTCCCAGCTCCGGCTGTTGGGGATGGGGTGGTCGGGTCCCGCGACCTGGCGGAAGCGCACGCCGAGGTCCACCACCGCCTTGGCGCATTCGCCGGCCATGTCCCAGCCGGGGCTGCCCTCCTCCACCACCACCAGGCGGCCGGCGCGGCGGGCGGCGGCGCGCACCATGGCGGAGGGGAACGGCTTCAGCGTGGTCAGCGCCACCACCTCGACGGCGACCTCTTCCCCGGTCAGCGCGGCGGCGGCCTTGACCGCCTGCTCGACCCCGGCGCCATAGGCCACCACCGCCACATCGGGGCGGGCGGGGGCGGCGGGAAGATCCTGCATCGCCTTGGCGTAGAGCACCTTGTTCTCGACCAGCAGGCAGGGGCTGCCCAGGGCGCAGGCGTCGCGCAGCAACCGGCCGGGATCGCCGTACTGGTGGACCGCCATCACCGTCAGGCCGGGGATGCCGCAGAAGTGCTTTTCCAGGCTCTGGGAATGGGTCGGGCCATAGCCGCGCCCTCCCCCCATGGGGGTGCGCACCACCAGCGGCACCGCGACGCCCTGGCCGAACATCCAGGCAAATTTGGTGGCGTGGTTGAGCAACTGGTCCATGGCCAGGGTGAGGAAATCGCCGAACATGATCTCGGCCACCGCCGGCTTGCCGCGCAGCGCCAGCCCGGTGGCGACTCCCACCAGACCGGCCTCGGAGATGGGCGTGGTCAACACGCGGTCGGGGAAGGCGGTGGACAGCCCCGCCGTCACCTTGAAGGCGCCGCCATAGGGGTCGAGCAGATCCTCGCCGATCACCCGCATGGCGGGGATGTCGCGCATCAGGCCGTGCAGGGCGGCGTTGAGGCTTTCTACGACGCGCATGCCGGCGGGTCTTCCATGGCTTGGGTCAGGGCGGCCTCGGCGAGGGCGGCGGCGCGGGCCTCCAGCGCTTCCCACTCGGGCACCCGGGCACGCTGCAGCAGCAGCGGGTCGAGGCCGTGGGCGCGCTCAATCTCCTCGGCCGGGCGGGTGTCGTCGCCCTTGCTGTGCGGCCCCATGCGCACCGTCTCCAGGTGCAGCCAGGCCGGGCGGCCACTCCGCACGTAATCGACCGCCTCGGCGGCCAGGGTCAGGATCGCCTCCACATCGGTGCCGGCGTGGTGGAAGCCGCGAATGCCGAAGGCGGCGGCCCGGACACCCACCTCGCCGGCCAGGTTCAGGCTGCCGGGGGTGGTCTGGGCGATGGCGTTGTCCTCGACCACGAACAGCACCGGGGCATTCCACAGCGACGCCATGTTGAGGCTCTCGTACAGCACGCCCTGTCCCAGGGTGCCGTCGCCGAGGAAGATGCAGGCGATGCCGCCGGCCTCCTTCTCGGCCAGGGCGGCGCCCACCGCGATGGGGGACATGCCGCCCTGGATGCCGTTGCTGAAGAAGTTGTTCCAGTGCAGGTGCTGGCTGCCGCCCCGCCCGCCGCACACTCCCGTCGCGCGCCCCATGATCTCGGCCACCAGCCCGTGGGCCTTGCCGCAATAGGCGAGGAAATGGCCGTGGCAGCGGTGGTTGCTGAACACCAGATCGCGGCCGCGGTCGAGCGCGCCGATGACGCCGACCGCATCGGCCTCCTGGCCCAGGCAGGTGTGGGTGGTGCCGAACAGCAGGTTGCGGGCGAACAGGTCGAGCAGCCCGCTCTCCACCCGCCGGATCAGCGCCATCTGGTAATAGGCGCGGGCGCGCCAGGACAGGTCGAGGCCGAGGGCGTGTTCGTCATATCGCCCCTCAGGCGCCGGGCTGCCGCATGCGCGGGCTTGGCTGCCTCGGCTTTGCTGCGGCTCGCTCACGACAGCCTCAGGAAATTGGCCAGGATGGCGAGACCGATCTCGCCCGATTTCTCGGGATGGAACTGGCAGCCGTACAGGTTGCCCCGTCGCACCACACCGGCGATGCGGCAGCCGTCATAGTCGCTGTCGGCCAGCCGGTGCGACTCGGAGGCCGGGTGGCCGGCGAAGGAGTGGACGTAGTAGACGAAGGCGCCCTCGGGGGTGCCGTCGAGGATGGTGCCGCTCCAGTCGGATACCGCCGCCAGCCGGTTCCAGCCCACATGCGGCACCTTGTGCGGCCGGCCGTCGGTGCCGGTGGCGGGGATGCGTCGCACCGCGCCGGGGATCAGGCCAAGGCCGGCGCTGTCGCCGAATTCCTCGCCCGAATCGAACAGCATCTGCATGCCGACGCAGATGCCCAGGCAGGGCCGTCCCGAGGCGGCGAAGTCCTTGACCGGCTGGGCCAGCCCGCGCGAGGTCAGATTGGTCATGGAATCGGCGAAGGCACCGACGCCGGGCACGATCAGCCGCGCGGCACCGGCGATCTCGGCCGCCGTGGTGGCGACGGTGATGGTGGCGCCGAGATGGGCCAGGGCGCGATGGACCGACAGCAGGTTGCCGCTGCCGAAGTCGGCGATGGTGACGGCGGTCATATGCTTCTTACCGGCAGGCCGTGCGCATGGGCGCGGGCGCGCATCTCGGGCAGCGGCAGCTTGTCGTAGTGCAGCAGCCAGGCGACGGCCACCGCGTCGGCGCGGCCATTCTCCACCACCTCCACCAGATGCTGGAAGCTGCCCATGCCGCCCGAGGCGATCACCGGGATGCCGACGGCGTCCGAGACGGCGCGGGTCAGTTCGATGTCGAAGCCCTTGCGGGTGCCCTCGCGGTCGACCGAGGTCAGCAGGATTTCGCCGGCGCCGAGGCTCTGGCCTCGCCGCGCCCACTCCACCGCGTCGAGGCCGGTGTGCTCGCGGCCGCAGTCGCGATAGACCTCCCAGCCTCCGTCCGGGCGGCGCTTGGCGTCGATCTGCAGCACCATGCATTGCGAGCCGAAGGTCTCGGCCACCTCGGAAATCAGCTCGGGGCGCTGGGTGGCGGCCGAGTTGATCGCCACCTTGTCGGCGCCGGCCCGCAGCATGTCGCGCACGTCCTCCACCGACCGCAGGCCGCCGCCGACGGTGATGGGGACGAAGACCTCAAGGGCGGTGCGGCGCACGATGGTGGTCAGGGTGTCGCGGCTGTAGAGGCTGGCCACCGCGTCCATGTAGAGGATCTCGTCGGCCCCTTGCGCGTAGTAGCGCCGGGCGAACGCCTGCGGGTCGCCGACCTTGCGCACGCCCTCCAGCTGGATGGGCTTGATCAGGTCGGGTCCCTTGACGTCGAGGCGCGAGATGAGGCGGAGGGTCGACAACGGCCTAGTTTCCGCCCCAGACGGTGTGGCGCAGCGCCCAGGCGCCGTTCTCGTGCTTCCACAGATGCGCCGGCCGGAAGCGGTCGGCCAGGTGGTTGAAGTAGTCGCGGTCCATCAGCGGCTGCTCGAACCGGCGCGAGGCCACCGGAAACTGCTCCTCGGGCAGCGACAGGTACTCGAACAGCTGGTCGATGAAGCGCTCGGGGAACTCGCCGTCGTACTTGCGCACCAGGGCCACCCCTTCCTCGCGGGTGATGTCGCGGCTGCGCACCTCCTGCGAGGCGTCGTAGGTGGCCCGCCCGATGCCGAACTTCACATGGGTGCTGTAGTAGTGCAGGTCGTCGAGCCGGTCGTCGATGCTGTTGTACTTGGAATAGGTGCCGGCGGTGCGCTCGGGCGAGGGCTCGAAGCCGATATGGTCGACGCAGTAATAATAGCAGCTCTGCGGGTGCCAATTGAGGTAGTAGCCCAGGTAGTGGACCTCGGTATTGACGCGCCGCATGGCCTCGGGGTCGGCCGGCATGTAGGGCAGCAGGTCGTTGTCGTCGAGGCCGAACTCGCTCTTGAGATCGGCCACCGACACCCCCGAGAGATGGATCTTCGACTTGTCGTCGGCGGTGAAATAGCGCCAGTCGCGGGTGGCCGAGGTGTTGTCGGCCACCGGGTTGCCGTACTCGGCCTCGTTCTCGCCGTAGAACACCAGCGGGATGTCGTGGAGGGTGGAGAACTTGGCCGCGATGGACTTCTGGCCGATGATGAAGGACTGGAAAGGGTGGAAGATCGTCTCCAGCGACAGCCGGGTCAGCAGCCGGTGGACGCGGCCGTTGGGGGTGACCAGCTGGTTGTCGAAGCCGGCATGGATCCAGCGCTGGAAGTTGCGCCAGCCCCAGTCGGTGTGGATGTGGGGCGCCCAGGTCACCGTCAGCGGGTGCATGCCGTATTTGTATTTCAGCACATGGGCGGCGTAGACGCTGTCCTTGCCGCCCGAACCGGGCAGGATGCAGTCGTAGCGGCCGTCATGGCGGCGGTGGCGGTCGCACAGCTCGATCAGCTCGGCCTCGCGGGCGGCCCAGTCGATGGCGGTCTTGCGGGCGACGGCATTGCAGGCGTCGCAGACCCCGTGCTCGTCGAAGTTGATGGTGGTCTTCAGCGAGTCGGCGGTGGTGCGGTATTCCGGCGCCGAGTTGGGGCGCTGGTTCGAGATGACGCAGCTCCGGCAGAACTTGACCTCGCCCGGCAGGCCGTAGCGGGTGGGCAGGTCGTGGTCGCGCTGGAAGGGTGCGAGGTCGATGGGCTGGGTGCGGGGAAAGATTTGCATGGGCCTCAGTCCAGGATGGCGGCGAAATTGGCGGCGAATTCGCCGTTGGCGCGGGTGAAGTCGTCGGGCTGGCCGATGTCCAGCCAGTATTCCCGGATGGGGAATACCGCGGTGGGCTGGCCGGCGGCAATGACCTCGGTGAATAGCTGCGGCATGTCCAGCGATTGCCCCGGCGGCAGCGCCGCCACCAGCTCGGGGTCGAGCACGTAGATGCCGGCATTGACGAAGAAATTGTGCACCGGCTTTTCCACCAGGCCGGTGATGCGGCCGTGCTCGATCTCGACGACACCATAGGGGACCTGGAAATCGTATTCGCGCACGCACATGGTGGCGCGGGCGCCCTGCTCGGCGTGGAATTCCACCAGGCTGGAGAAGTTGATCTTGGTCAGCACGTCGCCGTTCATCACGATCATCGGCGCGGTGGGCGGCTCGGGCAGCAGCGACAGGGCGCCGGCGGTGCCCATGCGCTGGGTCTCCTCGACGTAACGGATGGTGCAGTTCCACTTCCGCCCGTCGCCGAAATGCGCCTTGACCATCTCGGCCTTGTAGTTGACCGACAGGTAGAACTTGGCGAAGCCGTGCGCCAGGAAGGTCTCCAGGATGGTTTCCAGCAGCGGCTTGTGGCCGACCTTCAGCAGCGGCTTGGGGGTGTCCTCGGTGAGCGGGCGCAGGCGCTTGCCCAGCCCGCCGGCCATCAGCATCACCCAGTTGTCGCGGCCATGCGGCGCCGCGATCAGCTCGTCGATGGTCACCAGCCCGACCACATGGCCGCCACCGTCGCACAAGGGAAGCTGGCGGATCACCGCCTGGTTCATGATGGTCAGCAGGATCTCGGGGGTGTCGTCGGGATGCCCGGCGCGCGGGTTGTCCTTCATGATGTGGGTGGCGGTGGCGTCGAGCGGCACCGCCCGCAGGATGCCGCGGCGGACGTCGCCGTCGGTGACGGTGCCCAGCAGCCGGTGCTGGGCGTCCACCACCATGCAGAACTGGATGCCGCTCTCCTCGATGATGCGGATGGCGTCGGCGACGGTGCCGTCGGGTCCCAGGATGGTCTTCTGCCAGCGATGCACGTGCGTCCGTCCTATTCGAGGGCTTCGCCGGCGGCGAAGTCGCGGGCCGCCGGGGTGCCCAGCCGCGCCCAGTAGTCCATGGGCGAGATCCCCCGCCCGGCCCGCTTCACCCCCAGATTGGCGGGTGACAGGGGTTCGCCGCGGCGGATCGGCGCCAGGGCCACCAGCACCTTGCGCGCCACCGTCATGTTCTTCAGCTCGGAGGGCTGCGGCGCCTTGACGCCGTCGCCCAGGGCCGCCTCGATGTCGCGCACGCCGCGCACCAGGGCGGCCAGTTCGTCCGGTTCCAGCGAGGCCTTGTGGTCGGGGCCGGGCAGGGTGCGGTCGAGGGTGAAATGCTTCTCGATCACCACCGCCCCCAGCGCCACCGCCGCCATGGCGGCGTGGATGCCCACCGAGTGGTCGGAGAATCCCACCGGCAGGCCGAATTCCCGATGCAGCGTCGCCATGGCGCGCAGGTTCACCTCGGCGAAGGGGGTGGGGTATTCGGTGGTGCAGTGGAGCAGGGTGACGGCCTCGGGAAGGCCCGCCGCGCCGAACGCGGCGCGGCACGGAGCCCCTTGCCCCGATTGCCCCCAGGCCAGCACGCCCAGCGCCTCGCGGACCTCATCGAGGGTGCTCATGCCGGTGGACAGGATCACCGGCAGGCCGGTGCCGGCCGCCGCCAGCAGCAGGGGCGCGTTGGTGATCTCGCCCGAGGGCACCTTGATGCGGTCCATGGCCAGTTCGTCCACCAGGAAGCGCAGCGAGGGGATGTCGAACGGCGTCGAGAGGAAGCGGATGCCCCGTTGGCGGCAGCGCTCGGCCAGCCGGAAATGCGCCTCGGGCTTCAGTTCCAGCCGGGCCAGCATCTCCATCTGGCTGCCGGCGCCGTCGTTGGCGGTCTGGTATTCGGCCTTGGGGGCGGCTGCGGTGACCAGTTCGGCCAGCCGGAAGGTCTGGAACTTGACGATGTCGGCGCCGGCCTCGGCCGCCGCGTCCACCAGCGCCAGGGCGCGGCCGATGTCGCCGTTATGGTTGACGCCGGCTTCGGCGATGACGGTTACGGGCATGGCATATCCAGATCGTGGAACGGCTTCTTCAGCAGGCCGTCGAGGGGCACCGTGGTCAGCACCTTGGCGATGCGGGCCGAGGCGCCGGGTCCGCCATAGGGGGTTTCGGCCCGCTTGGCAACCGTCTGGTGCTCCGGCGTCAGTGCCCGGGCGACGGCGGCGGCGACGGCGTCGCGCTCACAGGCGCAGTCGATGACGCCGGGCGAGCGCAGGCGGCCCTTCTGGCGGTCGCCGACATTGACCGAGGCGGTGCCGGCGGCCGGCACCTCGATCACTCCCGAGGACGAGTTTCCCACCACCACGGCGGCCGCCTTGACCACCGACAGGTAGCGCCGTGTCCCCAGCGAGGCCACCAGCCGCACTCGTTCGGGATGTCGCGCCGCCCAGTCTTCCAGGAAGGCATTGATAGCCCGCGCGCCGGCGTCCTGATTGGCGCGGCTGACGATGATGCGGGCGTCGGGGAAACAGTCGAGGCCGGCGCAGAGCTCGGCGATCTCGGCCACCGGTTCGCTGTCGCCGGCAGTCACCGGGTGATAGGTGACCATGAACAACGGCGGCGCCAGGGAAAAGCCGAGATCGGCTTCCAGGGCGGGGCGGTCCAGCAGGGCCAGGCGGGCAAAGGTGTCGAGCGCCGGGGCGCCGGCCAGCGTGATGCGCCCGGGGGCGACGCCCATTTGCAGGATGCGGCGGCGATAGGGCTCGGCCGAGGGAAAATGCAGGTGGGCCAGGGCGGTGACGGCGTTGCGGATGGCGTCGTCGATGGCGCCCTCGGTGGCCTCGCCGCCATGCAGGTGGGCGACGGGGATGTTGAGGCAGGCGGCGGCCGAGGCGGCGGCCAGCAGCTCGGTGCGGTCGCCCAGCAGCACCAGCAGGTCGGGCTTGAGGCGGTCCAGCGCCTCGGCGAAGCGCATCAGGCCGAGGCCCATGGAGGTGGCCATGCCGGTACGGCTGTCGCTGTCCAGCAGCATCTCGACCCGTTCGTCGAGGGTGAAGCCTTCGGCGGCGATGGCACGCCAGGTTTCGCCGAACTGCGGGCTGAGATGCGAGCCGCTGACCAGCAGCGACAGCTCGACCGAGGCGTCGGCCTTGAGGTCGTGGGCCAGCCAGCTCAGCAGGCCCCACTCGGCCCGCGTGCTGGTGAACAGGCAGATGCGGCGGTGCCCGGTCACGCCAGCGCCTTCTTCAGCGAATCGATGACGAAGGCCTGCTCCGAGGCCGACAGATTGGTGGAGCAGGGCAGGGTCAGCACCCGGTGCCACAGGCCGTCGGAGACCGCCATGCCGGTGCGCGGCGCGTCGACATAGGGCTCTTGCAGATGCATGGGCTTCCAGAACGGCCGCGCCTCGATGCCGGCGCCGCGCAGGCGCTGGCGGACGTCCTCGGCGGGTCGCGCCGGGTCGGACAGCACCACGCCGGAGAACCAGCAGCCCGAATGCGACCATTCCGGCTGCGGGAATGGCGCCACTCCGGGCAGCCCGGCCAGTTCGCGGTCATAGGTGGCGCGGATCTGGCGCTTGGCGCCGACGAAGGCCGCCAGGCTCTCCATCTGGGCGCAGCCCACCGCCGCCTGCAGGTTGGTCATGCGGTAGTTGTAGCCGACGCGGTCGTGGCTGTAGTCCGATCCCACCCGCGCGGTGGAGGACAGGTGGCGCACCAGATCGAGCACCTCGGCGTCGTTGCCGATCACCGCCCCGCCGCCGCCCGAGGTCACCGTCTTGTTGCCGTTGAACGACACCGCCGACAGGTCGGCGCCCATGTCGGCCAGCGGGCGGCCCTTGTAGGTGGCGCCGATGGCCGCGGCGGCATCGGCCACCACCGGCAGGCCGAACTCGCGCGCCGTCATCACGATGGGGTCCATGTCGCAGGGCGTGCCCAGGGTGTAGACCGGCATCACCGCCGCCACCCGCCGGCCGCTGGGGAGGTGGACGAGGTCGTCGCCGCGCCGCCCGGTCTCGGCCGCCAGCCTTTCCGCCAGCAGGGCGGGGTCCAGCGTCCACGAGGCGGCGTCGACGTCGAACAGCCACGGCGTGGCGCCGCAATGGCTGATGGCGTTGGCGCTGGCGATGAAGGTATAGGATGGCAGCACCACCAGATCACCCGGCCCGACCCCCGCCGCCACCAGCGCCAGATGCAAGGCGGTGGTACCGGACGAGGTGGCGACCGCCCCGGCCGAGTCGCAGGCCGAGGCGACTTCTTCCTCGAAGCGCCGCACGAAGGGACCCACCGACGAGACGAAGGTGGTCTCGATGCATTGCTGCAGGTAGTGGCCCTCGTTGCCGCCGAGATTGGGGACGCACAAAGGAATCACGGCATCCTCCTCACAGTCATTTTTCCCCTCGCCGGGCGCTCGCATTCGCTCGCTTGGCCGCCGCCGCAATGGCGGCTGGAGGGGGGCGGCCCGGAGAGCTGGCGTCGCGCCCGCATCGGTTCCACCGGCGTCACATCTTCTGGTCCAGGCTGCGGTCGAGCTCGACGTGGTCGAGTTCCGGCACCGCGGCACGGATGGCGTCCACCACCTCGGCCTTATGCCATTCCGCCCGCCCGCGCAAGGCCCGGATGGTGTCGAGGAAGCCCGCCAGCACGGCGGGATCGGGCGCCGCCTCACGCACCACCGCCACCTCGCGGTAGCGGGCGGTGTCCAGCACGTCGGTCGGACGGTGGAATTCCTCGAACGACTTCTCGCCGGTGGTGTCGGAGCGCGAGAAGAAGCACGGCCAGCGGCCGGCGGGAATGTCGGTGATGGCGCGTGCCTCGTCCTCCGAGCCGCAGGGCAGCGGCTCCAGCCCGTGGTGGTGCAGGAAGGCGGTGGCGATGTCGGCGAAGCCCATCAGGTCGTCGGCCGGCGTCATCCTGGGGAACACCACCTCGCCGCTGCGGCCGAGGAAGCAACCCAGCAGGCATAGCTGCCCGGCCTCCTCGTGGCTGATGAAATAGCGCTTCACGTCCATGGGGGCGGCGATGGGCTGGCGCTTGGCCAGGCGCAGCTCGAAGCCTTCCAGCAGGCTGCCGGCCGAGAAGGCGACATTGGCGAAGCGGGCCGAGGTGGCGGACAGCCGCGCGCCATGGCCGAACAGCGCCTGCTCCATCAGGTTCTTGGTGGCGCCCATCAGGTTGACCGGCCGCACCGACTTGTCGGTGGAGACCGAGAACGCCCGCGACAGCGAGGCGGCCGGCGGCGAGGCCAGCCAGTCGGCCAGGGCGCGGATGTTGACCTCGATCATCCGCATCAGGCTGAAGACGTCGCGCTCGGAGCGCACATGCTTCATGGCCGAGAAGTTGACGAAGGCGTCATAGGGGCCGAGTGCCCGCACCGCGCCGCCGAATTCCGCCGAGCCGAAGTCGATGCTGAGGGAGCGGAAATCGTCGGGCAGCGCCAGCCGCGACGAGCGCAGATCGCGCACCACCTCCACCAGGGTGTTCTCGTTGATGTCCACCAGATGCAGGGCGCGCGGGCGATAGCGTGCCACCTGTCGCACGAAGGCGCCGCCGATGGAGCCGGCCGCCCCCACCACCAGCAGCCGCGCCCCGCCGATGGCCTCGGCCAGCGCCGCTTCGTTGGCCTCGACGTCGTCGGCGAACAGCGAACGCCGCCGCCCGAGGATGCGGGCGAGCAGGGCGTCGGAGGTATCGAAATGGCCGCTCAAGGGGACTCCACAGGCAAAGGCTACCGCACTCCGGGTGACTCGTGTCCCCCGGTCGCAACGTCCATGAATCCCGTCGCCGTCTAGCCGGCGACCGCCTCGCGCGGCAGGGTCACCCGCAGGGGGCGGCCCATCAGTTGCAGCAGGACATGGATCCGTTCATTCTCGCCCACCCCGGCGAACAGCCCCCACGAGTCGCGCAGCGGGCCGTCCAGCACCTGGACCCGCTCGCCCAGCGCGAAGGGCGGCGGCTCGGCATGGGTGACGGCGCCGGTGTCGTCCTCGCGGGACCGGATGTCCTCGACGACGCCGGCCGGCACCGGCAGCGGCCGGTCGCCGTCGCCGATCAGGCCGCTGACGCCGAAGGTGGAGCGGATGGCCTGCCAGCGCTCGGCATCGAGGTCGAGGCCGACGAACAGGTAACGCGGGAAGAACGGCCGCAGCACCGTCCGGCTGCGGCGGGCATGGCTGACCCGGCGCTGGCCGCGCGGTAGATAGGCGATGAAGCCCTGGCGCTCCAGGTTGCGCAGCGCCGTCTCCTCGCCGTTGGGGCGGGTATGCACCACGTACCAGCGGGTAACGGGCTCGCTCATGCCCCGGCCTCCACGGACTTCGGCTCGGGCGGGCGGCGCGTCACCGCCAGCACCTTGGGGGCCAGCACGCGCTCTTCGGGCAGCAGCGCCAGCAGGCGGTCGTAGCTGCCCTGCGGGTCGTCGAGATCGGTCAGCAGCACCGCGTCTGCCGCCGGCAGCCCGGTGAGATCGGCCGCCACCGGGTAGCCGCGGAACAGGGTGTGGGTGCCCGACGGGTCCACCAGCCCCACCACCGTGACGGGATGGTCGAGCAGGCACAGCAGCGCCACCTCGGCCACGTCGCCCACCCCCCACAGCGCCACCCGGCCCCAGCCGCGGTGCTGACAGTCGCCCAGCAGGTCGGAGAACTGGTGGCGGGCGAGGCGGAACAGGTTGAAGGACTGCGACAGGTACTCGCTGGTCAGCCGGCTCTTTTCGCGAAAGCCCTGCGGCGTCAGGTAATAGGCATAGCGGTTGGGCGGCACCTGGCTGATCTTGATCAGCCCCTTCTTGACGCAGCGCGCCAGATAGGCGTTGGCCAGCCCCAGCGCGACGCCCAACTGGGCCGACAGGCTGCGCTGCGAACGATCCCCCGACTCGGCGATGGCGTTCAGCAGGCCGAGCATGATCTCGGGACTGTCGGCAGTCTCGCGGACCTGACCGTCGCGGGCGGTGCCGCCCTTCCCCTTTGCGGATAGCTCGACGCTGGCGTTCATGGCGTGAACATTATCCCGAGGTATACCGATTGTCAAACGCGTCACGTCCGGCCGGGGTAGACGTCCCCGGCGGTGGCGGCTATCGTGCCGGCGTCCCAACCAGGAGATCCGCCATATGGCCGTCGAGCGCTCCGTCGGATGGCAGGGACTGACCCGTTCGCCGGCCGTGGCGCTGGCGGCGCTGGTGGTATTTCTGGCCGGCGAGCATGTGGCCTTGGGCAAGTACTCGGTCCTGCTGACCGGCGACAATGCCGAGATCTTTCAGCCGTGGTTCATCAGCGCCGCGCTGGAGCCGGCGGGAACCCTGCTCGATCGCTTTTCCGCCGCCGGCAGCGACGGCCTGACCCAGGGCGCCCATACCCCGGTCAACCTGTGGCTGTTCCGTCTGTTGCCGGGCTGGCTGGCCGGGCAACTTCTGGTGTTGGCCGCCATCGCGCCGGCCGTGTTGGGCTCCTATGCCCTGGGGCGGCGCGCGCTGAAGCTGGAACATGCCCCGGCCATGGTGGCGGCGCTGCTCTTCACCGCCTTTCAGGGCGCCAATCAGATCGTCAATGTCCTGTGCTGGCTGCCGGCGCTGATCGCCCTGACGGGGTGGGCGCTGGACCGGCCGAGCTCCGCGCCGCGCTGGCTGGCGGCCATCGCGGCGGTGCTGTTTGTCGGCGATATCGCCTATCTGTCGCGGCTGTTCCCCTTTCCCAGCCTGGTGTTGTTGTCCTGGTTCGTGGTGGTGGAGCGTCGCCGCCCGTGGGCACTGCTGGCGGCGGCCGGTATGAGTGCGCTGTTGCTGGTGCCCCGCCTTGGCGAGATCGCCGCCTTCGTCGACATGGCGCAGCTGTCGCATGCCTCGCTGGTGCGGTCGCAGCCCCGTGTCGCCGACATCGTCCGCGAGATGCTGTTCGAAGGCTCGCCGCTTTGGGATAACTGGAGCCATCGGGCGGCGAGTATCGTCACCCTGCTCGGCCTGTGGACCGGGGCGTGGCGCAACCGGGCCATCGTCGGGCTGGTGCTGATGGTGGCGGCCGGCATTCTCCTGCCGATTGCCGCGACGGCGGTGCAGGTGATGATCCTGGACCGGCTACCGCAGCTTTACGGCTACCAGCTCCGCCGCTTCATGGTGCTCACCACGGTGGCGTTGCCGTTCCTGGGCGCGCTGGCGCTGCAGCGGCTGATGGCCGAGCGCCCGCGCCGGCTGCGCCACGCCGCCATCGCCGTGGTGGCACTGGCGGCGATCGCCGATGACCTGACGCTGAAATATGCCGCGCTGCGCGAATGGTTCAGCCAGGGCAATTACGTCGCCAATTTCGAAAGTCCGGTGCTGCGCGACCTGGCCGGCCGCATGGCGGCGGCGAATGAGCCGCTGCGGGCGGAGATGTTCCAGGTCTACACCACCTTCCTGCACGCCTACGGCATCGAGACGCTCGGCGGCTATCAGCCGCTGTTCCTGCGCCGCACCTATGACTACTGGGCCAAGATGTCGGAGCCGCGGGCGGCGGCGCTGCCGCTCGACCATGTCGACCGCAAGGGCGCCGTTTCACCGCCCTATTTCCGTGGCGACCGCGTCTTCCTTACCGCCGACGACCACCTGCCCCAACGTACCCTGGGCGAGTCCTATCGCCTCAACATGCTGTCGCTGGCCAATGTCGCCTATGTGGTGTCGCGCGATCGGCTGCTCGATTCTTCCCTGGTGGAGGAGCGCGCCGCGCCTGCCGCGTGGAGCGGCCTGTCGGAGCGCGAGAAGATCACGGTCAATTTCACCGCCAACCTTGCCGGCCGCAGCCACCTGTTCCTCTACCGCAACACGCGGGTGCTGCCGCGCTTCTTCGCGGTGGGTGAGGTGCGGGTGGAGAAGGACGGCGACGCGGTGCTGCGGGCGGTGGCGGCGGCCGATGCCGAAGCGTTGCGGTCCATGGCGGTGCTGGAAGCGGCGGCGGCCGATGGCATTGCCCATGGACAGCGCTTCGCGGCGCTGCGGGTGACGCTCGAACGCTACGGGGCCGATGCCATCGATGTCGGCACCGAGGGCGACGGCGAGGGCTTTCTGGTGGCAAGCAACGCCTTTTCGCCCTACTGGCGCGTCACCATCGATGGGCAGCCGGCCCGGTTGCTGCCAGCCGACCATGCCTTCTGGGGCGTGGTGGTGCCGCCGGGGTCGCATCGGGTGGCCTTCCGCTATGTGCCGCCCTACTCCCAACGGAAATAACGTGCTATATGCGCGTCGCCATCGCCAGGGATAGACGTCTATGTCGGAAAGCACCCTTTCGCCTCGCAAGACCGCCATCCTGCAGCAGGCCGAGCAGCAGGCCGACCGGCGGGCCGACTGGATCGAGCGTCACCGCGCCTACCACGACGATGATCACCGCTACATGCGCTTCCTGGTGCCGGAGGGCCTCCGCGTGCTCGACCTGGGCTGCGGCAACGGTGACCTGCTGGCGGCACTGAAGCCGTCGCGCGGCGTCGGCGTCGATCTCAGCCCGCGCGTGATCGAATTGGCCGGCCAGCGCCACCCCGGGCTGGAATTCGTGGTGGGCGACGTGGAGGACGACGCCATCCTCGCCGCCCTCGGTGGTCCCTTCGACGTCATCGTGCTGTCCGACACCATCGGGTTTCTCGACGATTGCGAGGAGATGCTGCGGCGGCTGCATCGGCTTTGCACCCCCGAGACCCGAGTGGTCATCGGCTATTACAGCCACCTGTGGGAGCCCGGGCTCAAGATCGCCGAGCGGCTGGGATTGAAGCAGCCGCAGCCGGAGCTCAACTGGTTGTCGCCCGGTGACATCGGCGCCCTGCTCAGCCTGGCGGACTTCGAGCCGGTGAAGCGGGAATGGCGGCAACTGCTGCCGTTCCACCTGTTGGGCCTGGGCCGTCTGGTCAACCGCTTCATCGCGCCGCTGCCCATCATCCGCCAGGCCTGCCTGCGCAACTATGTGGTGGCCCGCCCCCGGCCGCCGGTGCCGGCCAAGCCGCCCTCGGTGTCGGTGGTGGTGCCGTGCCGCAACGAGCGCGGCAACATCGAGGATGCGGTGAAGCGCCTGCCACGCTTTTGCGACGACATCGAGATCATCTATGTCGAGGGCCACAGCCAGGACGGCACCTGGGACGAGTGCCTGCGGGTGCGCGACGCCTATCCCCAGTACGACATCAAGTGCTTCCAGCAGGACGGCAAGGGCAAGGCCGATGCGGTGTGGAAGGGCTTCGACAATGCCCGCGGCGACATCCTGATGATCCTGGATGCCGACCTGACGGTGCGGCCCGAGGACATTCCCAAATTCTACCGCGCCATCGCCAGCGGCAAGGGTGAATTCGTCAACGGCACGCGCATGGTCTATCCCATGGAGAGCGATGCCATGCAGTTCCTCAACTACCTGGCCAACTGGACCTTCGCCCGCATCTTCAGCTACCTGCTGAACCAGCGCTTCACCGATACCCTGTGCGGCACCAAGGTGCTGAGCCGGGCGGCCTATCATCAGGTGGTGGCCAACCGTGCCTATTTCGGCGATTTCGACCCGTTCGGCGATTTCGACCTGATTTTCGGCGCCGCCAAGCTCAACCTGAAGATCGTCGAAATTCCGGTGCGCTATGCCAGCCGTACCTATGGCAGCACCCAAATCTCGCGCTTCGTGCATGGCTGGATGCTAATCAAGATGGTGCGCTTCGCCTTCTTCAAGTTGAAGGCGCTGTAATGGCCGAGGACACGCTTGCCGAGCACCGCGAGGTTTGGGCGAGGAAGCGCTGTCTCAGGCTGATCTACCGCTCCCTGCACCAGCGCATGGCCAGGGCCTGCCGGCCGGGCCGCACGCTGGAACTGGGCGGTGGCATCGGTTCGTTCAAGGACTACCTGCCCGACGTCGTGACCACCGACATTCAGGCCGCGCCCTGGCTCGACCTTGTCGCCGACGCCCAGGACCTGCCGTTTGCCGATGGCAGCTTCGACAACATCGTGCTGATGGACGTGCTGCATCATCTGCCGCACCCGTCCCGCTTCCTGGCCGAGGCCGAGCGGGTGCTGGTGCCGGGCGGGCGGCTGGTGCTGATGGAGCCGGCCATCACCCCGCTGTCCTGGCCGTTCTATCACTACATCCATCAGGAATCGGTGCGGTTGGGAGTCGATCCCCTGGGGGCGGCGGCGCAGTGCTCGACCGATCCCTATGACGCAAACCAGGCGGTGCCGACCCTGTTGTTCGGCCGTCACTTGGCGCGTTGCCGGGAGCGCTTTCCCGCCCTTCGTATGGTGGAGAAACGCTTCTTGTCGATCCTCGCCTACCCGCTGTCGGGCGGGTTCAAGCGCTGGACCCTGCTTCCGGGGCGGGTCGCCGATCTCGTCCTGGCGTTGGACGACGTGCTGTCGCCGCTGCTGGGCCGCTGGCTCGGCTTCCGGATGCTGGTGGTGCTGGAGCGGGCTTAGTCTTACTGTGTCATAAGTAGGCGACATGCGATGTTGGGCGCTGACAGCAGGGGCAGCGATGTAATCGTCGGGCCAACGCTCGGATCAAGCCGCTGCGGAGCGTTGTGATCGAGGTGCCGACGTGACGCTCAGGCCGGACGG
>CAJANL010000151.1 GCA_903941105.1 uncultured Rhodospirillaceae bacterium | reverse complement strand
GCGCTTGTTGACAAGGGTTTCCTGGCGATGCTGGGAGCAGGACTGCTCGTGAGCCTGTTCATGCCCAACACGCTACAGATCATGAGTGAGGTTGAGCCTGCCGCGGTGTCCCCAGGTTCCCCCGCGACGGGCAGATCGAGGGTGCTGCGCTGGCGGGCATCGGTGCCCTTCGCCGCAGCGGCATCCCTTGCCACTTTCCTGGCGCTGCTGCTGATGAGCCGGCCAAGCGAATTTCTATACTTCCAATTCTGAGCTTGGGTAATCAGATCGATGCGCCGCTACCTCACCGTCTATGCCGCCATACTGGCCGGGTTGGCATTGTTGATCCTGCTGCCGATCGAAGCCGCGTCGCGCTATTTGCAAGCCATGGGGGAACTCACCGAGACCGAGGTTGTGGCCTACCAGCTGCAGCAAGATCGCCTCTGCTTGTTCAGTTCTGCCCTTCACCAGGACAACTACGCTTATAAACTTGCGCTGTACGAAGCTGTCAGGCCTGACGTCGTCGCTTTGGGGTCGTCGCGAGTAATGCAATTCCGTGGGGACATGTTCCATCCCAGCTTTGTCAACATGGGGGGGGCCTTTACCTCGGTTGCCGAGGGGGAAGCCCTGGTGAAGCGCATGCTCGCCCGGCACCGGCCAAAAGTCGTACTGCTGGGGGTGGATTTCTGGTGGTTCAATCCCAAGCGAGCCCAATCCGGCCGGTCGGCCCCAAAGTCCCCAGTCGCCGCCGCACACTCGCCGCTCGCTGGAATGCTGTCGACGGCCGGGTGGTTACTGAATGGGAAGATCAGCCCCAGGGAGATATGGGCGACCTTGAGCCAGCGGTCCGATGGCGGGAACTGCCATCTCGGGGTTCGCGCCCGGCATGTCATCGAAGGCTTCGCCGCGGACGGGTCATATTATTACGGCGGGACTGCCACCGCTCTGATCCCCTCCCCGGATCGGGGGTTTGCCGACACCCTGAACCGGATCGCCACGGGTTCGCGGCGGTTCAATTACGGGGCGGTGGCCGACGCAGGCCAACTCGAGGCCTTTTTTCGGGTGTTGCGGACTATCGAGCAGGCAGGGGTGCAGGTTGTCATGTTCTATCCGCCCCTGGCTGCCGAACCCAACCGCGCCATGTCGCGGCAGGGAGAAAACTACGGTTATATCGCTGATCTGAAGCAGCGGCTGCGGAGCGCCGGCGTGACCGTCCACGACTTTCAGGACGGTACCGCGCTGGGATCCGGTGACTGCGAATTCATTGATGGCTTTCACGGCGGCGACGTCACCTTCGCCCGCCTGCTGGCCCAGCTGCCCGAGGCGGCGCCCTACGTCGACCGGGACCGCCTTGCCGCGTATTTGGCCACTCCAGGGCTGGCGATGGCCTCAAAGCACCGCCTGACCGTCCGGCAGCCGGAGGCGGATTTTCTTGGCCTCGGATGCCGTAAGGGCCAACCTTCGGCTGACTGACATGATGCGAGATGGCCGATCACGCCTGAATTTCCTTGAGCTTTGCGGGGGTTTGCCTTAAGCTGAACTTCCTACATGCGCATTACTCTATCGCATTGAAATAACACAATTTTTTCGGCATCGCCCGTCGAAAAAGTAGCCATTACTGGGTACATCCAGCAGGCGCACAGAGGGCCGGGGCGCCTCGGTCTGGTCGC
>CAJANL010000150.1 GCA_903941105.1 uncultured Rhodospirillaceae bacterium | reverse complement strand
TGACCACCACCATCTCCTGGCCCGCCCGGCTGCCCCTGCCGACCTATGACGGCTATGCCCTGGAACCGGAATCGGCCGTTACTCGTACCGACATGGAATCTGGCCCCGCCCGGCAGCGGCGGCGGTTCACCCAAACGCCCACCCGCATCCCGGTGCGCTGGCGCATGTCGGCGGTGGACTTCGCCACCTTCGAGGCATGGTTCCGTCTGAAGCTGACCGATGGCGGCGATTGGTTCGGCATTTCCCTGCTGGGCGGGATCGGCATTGCCGCCCACGAGGCCCGCTTCGTCGGCCAGGGCAACGCCCCCTATAAGGCTGTGCCCAGTCGGGGCGGCGCCTGGATCGTCACCTCGGTGTTGGAAGTCCGTGAGCGCCCCATGCTCGACGCGGGGGCGTTGGACATCCTGTTGGCCGAGGACGTGGTCGCTCTCTTTGCCAACATCCATGCCCTCCATACCACCCTGCATGTCGGTTTACCCGTCAGCATTCGCTGGTGATCGCCCATGACCCTGCAAACCGATCTCGCTGCTGCCGTCGCCCAGGTGACGGCGGACAGCGCCCTGCTGCACAGGGTGGTGCATGGCCCCGCCAGCGGAACTGAGTGCCAGATCGTCACCGAGAGTGGGCCGGTCAAGACGGTGGCCAAGGCCATCGCCGATATCGACGCCCGGCTTCAGTCCGGTCTGGAAACGCTGGATCAGAAGGTTGCTGCGGCGGCAGCCAGTGCGGCGCTTGCCGTCCAGAGCGCCGACGCGGCGGAGACGAGCGAGGCGGCCATCGCCGCCAATGCCCAGGCCGCCCGCCTGTCGGAAACGCATGCCGCCGCCAGTGCTTCATCCGCATCCGGCAATGCCGCTACGGCCAATACCAGCGCGGTCGCGGCACAGGCGTCGCGGCAAGCGGCGGAGAATGCTGCCGCTCAGGCGGAGCAGGCCCGGACAGCCACGGTGGCGGCGAAGGCCGTCGCCGCGCAGGCGGCAATCGATGCCGGGGCGTCGGCTACGGCAGCCAACGCCGCCGCCATCGCGGCTGGTGCCAGCGAAGCTACCACCCGATCGAGTGCGGAAGCGGCGGATTTGTCCGAGCAGCGGACAGCGGCAGCCTCGGCTTTGGCGATAAGCGCCGAAGCCAGCGCCACCGGGTCGGCAGCCCAGGCTCATGCATCGGAGACCGCCGCCGCAGGCTCTGCCACGGCAGCAGCCCAGGCCGAAACCGACGGCGCCTTCTGGGCCGGTCAGGCCGAGAGCTTCGCCGTCGCGGCCGAAGCGGCGGCCACCATCGTCGCCGACGCCACGGGTCTGGATCTGCCGACGCTGATCGTTTCCGCCCGCCGGGGCTCGGATTACCGGACGCTCGGCATCGAGCTGTTCTGAAGGGAAGGCCCATGACCACTCTTGCCCACTACCTGACGGTCAAGGCCGCCCAGGACAACGCCTTCGCCACCATCTCGGCCAAGCTCGACGATCCCAACCTGCGGATGGACGATTTCGCCCTGATGGTGAAGGCCATCGAGTTGATCGAGACCATCCAGGACACCGATGCCTACGACGCCCTGCTGGGCAAGGTGGTCGCCAAGGCTGCCGGGTTTTACGCCTCGGGCTTGAGCGGCGAGGACATCCTCATGCTCACCCGGGCCTCCCGGCT
>CAJANL010000149.1 GCA_903941105.1 uncultured Rhodospirillaceae bacterium | reverse complement strand
GATTGTTAATTTCCTACATAGCCGAATCAATGGGATACCCGCATGGACCTCGACCCTGTCCGCGTCCGCCTGCTCCAACTGGTGCAAGAGCAGAAGACCGATCTGAAAAATCTCTCGCTGGCAATCGGGCGCAATGCCGCCTATCTGCACCAGTTCGTGTTTCGGGGAACGCCGAAGATCCTGGCCGAAGACGTCCGCCAAGCGCTGGCGGAACATTTGGCCGTCGAAGAGGACGAACTACGTCACTCGCAGATCCCGACGCGCAAGCCACGATCACCGAACCAGCGGGACGAAGTGGGTCTGGCTCTCCCGGATGGGTTCCTGCCGGTTTCCGAGATTGATGTTCGTGCTTCAGCAGGGTACGGCGCCGTGCATGACGGCTTGGAAGAAACCAAGGCGACCTGGCTATTTCCCGATGCGGTGGTCCGCTATGAATTTCGGGCTCAGCCCCGCGACCTTCGTATGATCACCATCGCTGGCGATTCCATGGAACCGCTCCTGTCCAGTGGGGATCGCATCCTCATTGACACTAGTCAGAAGGTGCCGGTTCCGCCGGGTATCTTTGTCATCTGGGACGGCATGGGGTTGGTGACCAAGCGGATCGAGCACATCCCTCACTCAGATCCGCCGACAGTGGTCATCCGGTCAATCAACCCGGAGTACCAGACCTACGAGCGTACCGCCGACGAGGTCAACATCATCGGTCGCGTCATCTGGGCGGCGAAGCAGTTTTAAGCCAGCCGAAATTTCAGGAGGGTCATGTTGCCAAGCGCAATCATCCGGGGAAGTAACAGATGCCGCCACGAGGTGGATTTTGGGGATGCCCCCGTTCGTGTCGAGATCCATTCCAGCGAGGAAACCGTCGAGATCTTCGTCGAAGCCGATCATGAGACGATGCCTCAGGGCAAACGAAGCTTTGGGGAAATTGGATGAATAAGAACTATGGCAAGGATGCTATCACGAGCATCGTGGATAGCGTGGAGCATGCCATGGGCCGCCGTGCTGATATCGCGGTTACCGGGTTGCGGCGAGCGGGAAAAACGGTCTTTGTCGCATCTTTGATCCGTAACCTGTTGGCCAGAAGCCGAAACCCAGATGTGCTGCCAGGGTTTCGCCCGGAGATCATCGGGGTCAAGGAGGAACCAGCAGGTATCGCTGATTTGCCCCCATTTCAAACTGAAAAATACTTCCGGGATTTGCAGGCTGATCCGCCGCGCTGGCCGAAAGCCACAGACTCGATCTCACGTACCGAGCTGAAAATTCGCTACAAGCGCGCGAGAAGCATTACAAACCCATTGGGCAAGGACGGCATCCTGACGCTAGGCATCATCGATTACCCAGGGGAATGGCTAAATGACGTCCAACTGCTCCACCTGAGTTTCGAGGAATGGTCGCGCCAAACGCTATCGCGGTTGCGGACCGGAGCAATTTCAATCGTCGCCACCGATTTCCTGGGCTTCCTGTCAACCGCCAACGGCAACAGTCGAGCCGACATTGACCTGATCTCCCGGCGAGGCCATGAGCTTTACAAGGACGCATTGTTCAAGATGCGCGATGAGCTCGGCTTGTCATTTCTGCAGCCGGGGCGGTTCATCATGCCCGACGGCGGAGGCGACAAGCCACTCCTGTGGTTCTTTCCAATGGAGCCCCCGCCTGAGGCCGACAAATCCGGTAAGGACACGTTATGGGCCACCCTCGCGCAGCGCTACAAGGCTTACTGCGACAAGATTGTTACCGGCTTCCTTCGTGAAACCTTCGACCGCTGCAATCAGCAGGTCGTTCTTGTCGATTTGCTGACTTCACTCAACGGTGGCCAGGTTGTTTTTGACGATGCCTGCGAGGCCCTTGGTACGGCCCTTGATGCGCTGGGGTTGGGAAGATCTCGGTGGTGGAAGTTGCTTCGCATGCAGCACCGCAAGTTCGATCGGGTGCTCTTCGCGGTCACGAAAGCAGATCATGTGCCGCAAAGTCAGCGCCATGCTCTTGAGCGATTGCTTGAGAACATCATCGGTGACCGCATCTCACGCGATCTCACTGACGGTTCTCGCGTGCAATCGATGGCCTTGGCATCCGTATTGTGCACCAAGGATGACAAGGTGTTGGTGGATGTTGGTGAGGTTGATGTCGTGGTTGGAAAACCCATCGACAGCGACAAGGGCCTGAAAATCTATCCTGGCGTCATTCCCAGCGATCGTCCGCGTTCCGATTATTGGTCGCGCACTGCCATCCGTTATCCAATTTTTAGCCCACCTAGACTTGATGCAGGAGCCTTCGGCGGCATCCCCAACATTAATCTGGACCGGGCAATCAATTTCATCCTTAAGGACATCCTGAAATGACGGATCCGTTCGCCATTCCTACCGAATGCGAGCCACTTGCCCCTTCCTTGCAGCCTCGCGACGCTTTCACCGTAGAAGCGGAGGAGATGTCGCGGATTGTTATTGAAACCACACCACTACCGGTTACGGAGGTCCTCGCGCCCTCTCAGCGTAAGGTGGGGATCGCTCTAGGCCTTTTTGCCCTCGGCTTGGTCGGATTGGCTGGCCTTTCGGTTGGCGAATGGCTGCTCGATCTCGCTGACCGGCATTGGGCGTTAGCTGCAGCCGGCGGGCTCTTCGTCGGCGCTACCGTGTTGGGCGCCTTGGTCTGGGTCGGGCGTGAGATGGTTGCTCTGAGGCGCCTGCGAAATGTTGATGAACTTCGGGTTCGGGCCACAAGGATCAAGGATCCACGTGAGACGCTCAAATTGTTGGGGGACGTCACGGATGCACTGGCGACGTCTAACGATCCAGCAAAGTGGAACGAGACATCAAAGAGTGGTGATGCGGTTGGCCTGATAAACCAGTTCAATCGACAGGTGATTGAGCCGTTGGATCGGCAGGCTTTTCTGCTTGTGAAGCGGGCCGCTGCCGATACCACCATGCTGGTAGCTATGAGCCCGACCACACTCACCGATACCGCCGTTTTTCTCGCTCGTTCAGCATCATTGATCCGCGGAATCGCCTCCATCTACGGACATCGGCCTGGAAAACTGACAACCATTGCCCTGATGCGCCGTCTGATGCGCGAAGTTGGCGTTGTTGCCGCCACAGATGTCCTGGGTGATGCCATGACAACGGCGGTCGGCGAGATTGTTGGGAAGGCTCTGGGAAAGGTGACGGTCGCTGCTGGCGAGGGCATCATCGCTGGACAGCGAATGGCACGCATTGGCTTCCTGGCCATGAGCGTATGCCGCCCCTTGCCATTTCCAGAAGGCCAGCGTCCTAAGCTGTCTGACCTTCTTCGCAGTTGATCCAGGGACTCTCATGTTGAAAATATTCACTGCCCCCCCTTCTTGTCCTCTTCTTAGCGTTCGGCACAGCTTATGCCAGCGATATTCGCGTATGCTTCACCCCCGGTGAGGATTGCACCGGCGTGATCGTGGATCAAATCGCCGCTGCCAAGCGGGAAGTCTTGGTTCAGGCGTACAGCTTCACCAATCCCGATATCGTCAAGGCGCTGGTTGCCGCTAAGAAGCGGGGCGTCGACGTCAGGGCCATCCTCGACAAATCGAATTTCTGCCGGGCTGAAAAGGCGGCATGTGAAAACAAGGGACAGATTGCGGCCGACACATTGGTCATCGCCAAGGTGCCGGTGACCGTCGATCGGGAACATGCCATCGCGCACAACAAGATCATGGTGATTGATCGGGAGCGCGTCATCACCGGCAGTTTCAACTTCAGCCGTGCCGCCCAGGAAAAGAACGCCGAGAATCTGTTGGTGATCACTGACGCAGCCCAGGCGCAGCGGTATACCCGGAACTGGCAATTTCATGCCGAGCATTCCGAACGGTATGCCGGACGATGAGCATGCTCCGCGTTTTGAAATGGCTGGGGACGGCTGCAGGCATCCTGGGGGCGCTTCTGGTTGCCGCCAATATTCCGTCAAGCGGGTGGGGATTCGTCATGTTTCTGGTGTCGTCGCTGTCATGGTCGACCGCTGGTCTTCTGATGCGTGAGCCATCGCTGGTGGCCTTGAACGTGACGTTCGTCGCCATCAATATCCTGGGGATCGTGAGGTGGCTGCTGTGAGTTCCGTCCATGCCGGTTTCTGACCCCGATATCTGGCGGGCAGCAAAACTGCTGATTGACCGCCATGGTGACGAGGCGCCCGTGCATGCCGCCATGCGCTGCGATGACCTGATGGCAGCCGGTGATACGGAAGGCTGGGCGGTTTGGCGTCACATCTGCAATGCCATCGATGAACTGCTCCGCCCAATCCCGAACGAGGGAGAGAGCCGACATTAATCTCTGGTTTCCGCGGCAAAGGTAGCAAGGCGCTCTCCCAGCTTCGACCAGCGCTTTCTGTCTTTGACGCCCCGCACGGCCATGCCGACAGCCTTGCGCTGTCCGACAAGGATGACCAGGCGTTTGCCCCTGGTGATCCCGGTATAGAGCAGGTTCCGCTCCAGCATCATGTAATGCTGGGTCATGATCGGGATGACGACGCAGGGGTACTCGGACCCCTGGGACTTGTGGATGGTGGTGGCGTAGCACAGCGACACCTCATCCAACTCCCCGAAGCTGTAGCTGACCTGTCGCCCGTCGAAGTTGATGACGATCTCGTTGGCGTCGACATCGATGGAGATCACGAAGCCGATATCGCCGTTGAAGACCTCCTTGTCGTAATCATTCTCCGTCTGCATCACCTTGTCGCCGACGCGATAGGTGTAGCCGAACCGTTCCACGGCTGTGTCGCCGTGTTGGCCTGGATTTAGGGCTTTCTGAAGTTCGACGTTGAGCGAACGGGCGCCAACACCACCCCGCTGCATGGGACATAGAACCTGAACATCCCGGATGGCATCCATCCCAAATCGGCGAGGAACCCGCTTGCTCACGACCTCGATGATCTTGGGAACAGCATCCTCCGGCTCTGCGGCATCAACGAAATAGAAGTCGGTCAGCCCGTCCTGCGGCGGCGCCAACTCAGGCATTTGCCCCTTGTTAACCTTGTGAGCGTTGATGATGATCTTGCTGCTGGCGGCTTGGCGGAAGATTTCAGTCAGCTTGGCGACGGGCACGACGCCGGAACTGATGATATCGGAAAGAACCTGGCCGGGGCCGACCGAGGGAAGCTGATCCACGTCCCCGACAATCATGATGGCCGCATGGCTGGGGACGGACTTCAGCAGCGACGCCATCAGCGGCACGTCGACCATGGATGTCTCGTCGATCACCAGCAAGTCGCATTCCAGGGGAATCTCCTCCGACCGCTTGAAGCCCCCGCTGGTCGGGTCGAACTCCAGAAGTCGGTGGATGGTCTTGGCCTCCATACAGGTGCTCTCGGACAGCCGCTTCGCAGCTCGGCCTGTGGGGGCCGCCAGGGCCACGTCGCCCCCCTTGGCGGCAAGTATCCGCAGGATGGAGTTCACCAGGGTGGTCTTGCCGACGCCGGGGCCGCCGGTGATGACCATCACCTTCGAAGACAGGGCCACGCCGACGGCGACTCGTTGACTGTCGGCCAGGGTCACGCCCAGTTTGGCTTCAACCCACGGAATGGCCTTGTCAGGATCGATGGTCGGCCATGGCGGCGCCCCAGTCACCAGCGTCTTTATCAGGGTGGCGATAGCCTGCTCCGCGTGCCAAAGGTGAGGCAGGAAGACGCAGTGTCGGTCAGCGATGGTGTCGTTGGTGATGTTGCCCGCTCGAAGCTCCAGGTCGAGCGCCTCGGTCAGAAGGGGCAGGGGTATCTCCAGCAGTTGCTCTGCCAGGGTCAGCAAATCATCTTCGGGCAGGGCACAGTGCCCGTTCCCGACGGCCTCCATCAGGGCATAGGACAGTCCCGCTCTGGCGCGGATCATGGAGGTCTTCTCGATGCCCAGTTTCTCGGCGATCTGGTCGGCGGTCCTGAATCCGATGCCGCGGATGTCGCGAGCGAGGCGGTACGGATTCTCGCTGACCAGTGGGACAGCCTCACTCCCGTAGGTTTTATAGATGCGAACCGCCCGTGCCGTGCTGACGCCGTGGGACTGCAGGAACAGCATGATCTCGCGAATGGCCTTCTGCTCGGCCCACCCTGCGGCGATGCGCTTTGCCCTAACCGGACCAATGCCATCGACCTCACGCAATTTATCCGGTGACTGCTCGATGACATCGAACACCGCATCGCCGAATGCCTTCACCAACTTCTTGCCATAGACCGGGCCGATACCCTTGATCATTCCCGACCCGAGATACCGCTCAATTCCATCCAGGGAGGTCGGGGGCGTCACCTTGAGGAAGGTGGCCTTGAACTGAAGGCCATGATCCCGGTGGTTGTCCCAGCGGCCGCTGGCGTGAACATATTCACCGGGTTGCACCGTGGCGGCGGATCCAGTCAGCGTCACCAAG
>CAJANL010000148.1 GCA_903941105.1 uncultured Rhodospirillaceae bacterium | reverse complement strand
ATGGGACGGGTATCCCAGAACAAAGCCCGGCCCGATAACGATGGCCGAGGGGCTCAAAGTCTTCCAAGCCATCGTCATCGGCTGGAACGTCCGCGATGTGTGAATCGACTAGCGCGAAGGCGGGGGTCCATGTTGGGGCAAGGACTGGCATTTGCCCTCATATGCTGTGCTGCCGGACGCATGGATTCCCGCCTTCGCGGGAATGACGAAAGGAAAGTTGAGTTTTTCCGCACCCTGTTAGAAAATTCCACCAAACCGTCATTCCCGCTTTCGCGTGAATGACGGCAGAAGCCAAAGGTCTTCCTCACACGGAGCTAATTTCTTATCCGTGTCTTAAAACCTAATTCGTGTCTACTCCGCGTGATACCGCACGATGCGCTCGACCTCGTCCTTCGATCCCAGCACGACGCCGATGCGCTGGTGCAGGTCGGTGGGCTGCACCTCCATGATGCGCTGGCGGCCGGTGGAGGCGGCGCCGCCGGCCTGCTCGACGATGAAGGCCATGGGATTGGCCTCGTACATCAGACGCAGCTTGCCGCCCCGCTTCTTCATCTCGGAATCGGTGGGATAAAGAAAGACGCCGCCGCGGCACAGGATGCGATGCACCTCGGCCACCATGGAGGCCACCCAGCGCATGTTGAAATTGCGGCCGCGCGGGCCGTCCTTGCCGGCCTGGCATTCATCGATGTAGCGCTGCACCGGCGGCTCCCAGAAACGGGCGCGCGAGGCGTTGATGGCGAACTCGTTGGCCTCGGCCGGGATGCTCATATTGGGGTGGGTCAGAATGAACATGCCGATGTCGCGGTCGAGCGTGAAGCCGTTGACGCCGTTGCCGGTGGTCAGCACGATCATGGTCGAGGACCCGTAGCAGGCATATCCGGCCGCCACCTGCTCGACACCGGGCTGCAGGAAGACGTCCTTGGAATTGGGGCTGGCCCCCTCGGGCAGGCGCAGGATCGAAAAGATGCTGCCCACCGAGATGTTGACGTCGATATTGGACGAGCCGTCCAGCGGATCGAACAGCAGCAGGTATTTGCCCTCGGCGCCGCCGGTCACCAGATGGACGTCTTCCAGCTCCTCCGAGGCCATGGCGGCATAGGTGCCACCCAGGGCGTTCATGTGCAGGAAGATGTCGTTGGCCAGTACGTCGAGCTTCTTCTGCTCCTCGCCCTGGACGTTCTCGCTGCCCGCCACGCCGAGATTGCCGGCCAGGGCACCGCGATTGACCTCGTGCGAAATCATCTTGCAGGCCGTGATGATGTCCTGCATCAGGGCGGTGAAGGTGCCGGAACGGCCCAGGCGGCGCTGCTCTTGCAGCAGGAAGTGCGTCAGTGTGACCCGCTTGTAAGGCATCGTTCCCTCTCCTGTCTTGTTACTACCCTTCTCCCGCTCACCTGGGGAGGGCGTGCTTTCGCTCGGTATTACTCCATTAGGGCGATTTGCGCTAGCATGCTGCGCCAACCTCAGGAGACAGCACCATGGCCGCCCCCCTTGCCGCACAAGACGCCGCCCGCCTCGACACCCTGGTCGCGGTGTTCACCCGCATCGGCGAGGACAGCATGAAAGACCTTGGCCTCTACAACCCGGCCCTGAAGGTCGAGGCGGTGGGCTTCCGCACCCTGGGAGGTTGGCTGGCCGGCATCCTGGTGACACCGTGGTTCATGAATCTGATCCTGCTGCCCACCTCACCCGAGACCTTCGCCGGCATCGAACCCGGCACCCGGCGCAAGATCGACCTGCCCAAGGGTGAGGAGACCTTCGTCGTCAACCAGGTTGACGGGATCGGCAGCTACGCCGCCCTGTCCATCCACTCGCCCATGGGCCATTTCCCCGAGCACAACGCCGCCACCACCGCCGCCTGGGCGGTGGTGGAAAGCTATTTCCTGCCCCCCAGCGGCGAGGCGCCGAAGGATTGCAGCTTCGGCTGGCCCGACTACAAGCGGTAGATCAACGCCCCGGGAGAGGGAGTCAGGAAACCCCTCCCGTATTCTTGGTGACGTGATCGTCGACATAGACGGTCACCCCGGTGGCGGCATTGGCAAACTGCGTGTAGCTGTTGTTGCTGCTGTCCACATTGGGCAGATGCTGGTCGGCGGTCGCCGTCCAGCCGGTCCCCAGATTCACCGTGTCGCCGGCATTGCCGATGATGACCATGCTGTTGGCCACCCCGGTCGCCGCATTGGTGCCGCCGCACATATGCGCCAGATCGGAGGCGTTCAGCGTCACCGTCTGGTTGCCGGCGAATGTCAGGTCCATCACCTCGAAGTTCTGCAGGATATCATCGCGGATGGCGCTGAAGTCGATGCTGGCTTCCAGGTGCAGGGTGTCGGTGCCGGTGCCGCCGTCGAGGAAGTGGAAGGCGCCGTCGGTGATGTGGAGGTGGTCGTTACCCTCGCCGCCGAACAGCACGTCGGCGCCGCCATTGCCCGAGATGGTGTCGTCACCGGCGGTGCCACCGACATAGTTGGCGACGGCTGACCCTTGGAAGCTATCATTACCGCTGGTCATGGCGCCGTAAGCGGTCTGGCGGGTGACGCTGAGGCCCGTGTTGCCGAAGCTGATGTCGAGGATACCGTTGGCGCCCTGGTCGAGCCCGTTGATGGCATCGAAATAGCCATTGGCCGAGTCCCACGTCACCAGTGACGCCGCACCACCGCCGCCACTGGCGGAGGAAACATCGAGCTCACCGCCCAGGATGAGGTGGCCGTTGACGTCGAGACGGTCGCTGGTGGCACCGACCGGCAGGTCAAGTTTGCCGTCATTCGCCAGCACCACGTCCCCCTCGATGGTCAGCGATCCGCTGATGGTGCCATGGTTGGTGAAGGGAGCCGCGTCGGCGAGGTCCAACGTGCCCGAACCGGTCAGCAGCCCGTCGCTGTCGAAATGCGCCCCGGCCCGGTTGACGTCGAAGGTGCGGTTCATGTCGATGGACAGCGTGCCATGGTTGACCAGCGTGTTGCCGGTGAAGGTCAGATCGGCTTCGGTGACGTGGATCAACCCGTCGGCATCGTTGATGATGAGGCCGTCGAGGAAATGGCTGTAGCCGGCCGCCAAGTTGCCGGTGGTCACGATGACGCCGTTATTGCGCAGATCGCCGTGGAACTCGGCCATGGCCCCGCCCCCACCGCCGAGCGTCATGGTGCCGTCGTTGTAGACCATGGCGGCGAACGAGTCGTAGCCGCTCAGGGTCGAGTTGCCGGCCAAGTTGATGTTGCCCGATCCCGAGAACTGGGCATCGTTCAAGATGGTGGCGCCCCACAGGTCGAGGTTGCGGTCCAACGTTATCGCCGCGTCGGCCATGTTGACGCTGGAATACACCTCCATGTCGCCGCCGTTGGCGATGGTGCCGCCATTCAGCGACAGCGTACCCTCGACAATGACGTTGCCGTCGCCGCTGAGAACACCACCCGACAGATCGAGCTTGCCGCCGCTGGCCACCAGCAGGGTGGTCCCCACCGTCAGCGTGCCGCCGGCCACCAAGGACACGGTGCCCGCATCGGCGAGGGAGGACACCGACGCAGCCGTATCCACCAGCACCGACTTGCCGGCGCCGATCTGGGCGGTCTCGATGCTGCTGGGAAGGTCGCTGCCGACCCAGTTGGCCACAGTGCCCCAAGCGCCGGACGTGGCATCGAAGCTGCTCATGTCGACCATGTGGAAGGTGACGGTGACCGAGGATGGCGACGAATAGTCGAGGCTGGCGGTCCAGTCGGCGCCAAGGCCATCGACCACCATTTCATCGAATGTGCCGCTGTAGGTGCCGTACACCACGGTGATCGACTGCCCGTCCATGGGCATGTGGTTGACGAACGAGACCTTCAGCGTGCCATCCAGCAAGGCATTGCCGGAATTCATATGCAGGCTGGTAGCCACGGGCGCCATGGCTCCCTGCACCGAGACGTCCAGCTCGGCGTCATCCGACATGGCGAAGGCGCCGTTGATGAACACTCCGCCGGTGCCGCTGGCCACCAGAGTGCCCTGATTGGTCAGCGTCCCACTCTGGAAGGTGATAGTGCCGCTGCTGTCGATGACGCCGGTGTTGAGCAGGCTGGCACCGCCCGAAAGGCTCAACGTCCTGGCCTCGGCCAATGTCATGGAACCGGAGTTGGTCACGGTGCCGCCCGCCATGGACAGCTCCAGGTTCGAGGTCGCGATGAGCGAGCCCTGGTTGTCGAAGGCGCCGGAGATGGACGACAGGTAGCTGCCCGAAACCACCATGCTGCCCTGGTTGGTCAGCGTCACGCCGGCACCGACGGTGATCTGGCTGCTTAAGGCGCTGCCATTCTCCAGCATCAGCAGTCCAGTGTTGACCATACCGCCGTAGACATTGAGCGCGCCACTGACGACATTGCCGTTCCGCCAGCCACCGAACACGTCGATGGTGCCGGTGTTGGTCAGCGCCGCGGCGAAGTGGTCGTCGTTCTTGTCGAGGGTGATCGACCCCTGGTTGGTGAAGGTGCCGCTGCCGGCAATGGTCACCGAGCCGCTCATGGACAACATGTTCGCCACGGCCGACGTCAGGGTATAGCCGGTGCCGATGTCCAGGGTATGGATGCCGGCGAAATCGAGGGTGCCGTCACCGATCAGTGCCACGCCGTTGCTCAGTTTAGTGGTGCCGCCGTCGATGGTCAGTTTGGTGCCGCTGGCAACGTCGATGGTGCCGCCGGCGAGGTCGATCACGGCGCCATTGTGGCTCAGCGTCATGTCGTCATCGAGGTCGAGCCGGCCCAGGGTCCTGAAGGCGCCGAAAATGACCTCGGTGCCCTGCCCCGAGACGACATGGATGACGCCGCCGGCCTGGTTGACCAGAGTGCCGCCGGTGACGTTGATACCGCCGGTCATGCCCGCCACATTGCCGTTCAGTTCGATGGTGCCGGTGTTGCTGAAGCCGTTGGCGACATTGAACATGCCGCTGCCCAGCACGTTGAGTTGGCCGCTGTTGGCCACCGCGACATTCCAGATGTCGTTACTGTCGCCATTCACCGTCAGGGTGCCGGCATTGGTGAACGAGCCCGAGCCGACCACGCTGACATTGCCGCCCATGCCGAGGAACTTGCCGCCGGTATGGGTGTAGCCGCTGCCGACGTCGAGGGTGTGACCGCCGGTCAGGTTGACCGAACCGGCACCGGTAAAGGCGACGCTGCCGGTCAGGTTGGTGGTGCCGCCGTCGATGGTCAGCGTGCCGCCGGTCGAGACGTCGATGGTACCGCCGGCCAGCTCGATGATGCGACCGCCGTGTTCCAGCATCAGCGAGCCGTCCACATCGAGCAGGCCCGCGTTCCTGAATGCCCCCGATAGGGTGTGCCCGGCGGAATTCTGCACATGGAGGGTGCCGGCATTGACGAAGGTACCGCCGGAAACCGTCACGGAGTGGCCAAAGCCGGAGCCGCCGAATTCGGCCGTGCCGGTGGTGTTGTTCCAGCCCGCCGTCAGGGTCAGCATGGCCGCGTCGAACATGGCCAGGCCCTGATTGGCCACTGCCATGCTGATGCTGCCGTTGGTCAAGTTCATGGTGCCGCTGTTGGTCAACGTCCCCGGCCCCGACAGCTGGCCACCCATCATCCGCAAGGTGGACGACGTCCCCACCGACGCATTGCCGGCGAGGTCGAGGGTGCCGCTTGAAATGCTCAGGGTGCCGCCGGTCATGGTCAGCGAGCCGGCGGCGGGATGGATCGTGCCGCCGGTGGCGTAGTCCGCGTGGCCGCCGGAGATGGTCACGGCGGTCTCGGCACCGGGAGTCTCCTGGCCGAGCCAGTTGCTGGACATGTTCCACGAGTTGGTACCACCGCCCCAGGTGGCGGTGGCCGAACCGTTGGCGTCGGCGGTCACCTGCACGGTGATGGTCTGGCTGGTGGCCACGCCGCCCTGCGGATCGGCCACTTGATAGACGAAGCTGTCGCTGCCGTTGTAGTTCGCATCCGGCGTATAGAGCACCGAACCGTCGGTGGCGACGCTGACCGAACCGTGGGCGGTCTTGGTGCTCCCCACCAGCGAGTAGCCGGTGGAAATGGTGCCACCGGTGACATCGTCATAGGCGTTGAGCCGGCTGCTGAAGAAGGTGTCCTCGGCGACGGTGATGGAGTGCCCGTAGGAGGCGCCCTTGGCGCCCACCACATAGGTTTGGCCGGTGAAGCCGACCAGTGTGGCATCCGTCGCCCCCCCCGCCACGGCGTTGTCGTAGGCCACGGTGGCGGTGCCGCTGGTCAGGTCGTCGAGGCGCAGGTTGACCAGCAGGCCAGACTCGCTGCCTTGCAGGCGGCTGTTCATGGTGGACTGGATGTCGTTGGTGCTGCGCGCGGTGGTCCACACCCGCAGATCGCTCAACATGCCGGCAAAGGCATCGCCGGCGGTATTGGTGTTCTCGCCGTCCCAGCCGATGACATTGTTGCTCAAGGTCACCGAGCCGTTCGGTGTCGGCAGCGCGTTGCTGTTCATGGAGAAGGCGACGCCGTTCACCAGGACCTGGACTGCTCCGCTGGTGTTGACCACCGCCACATGCGACCACTGGTTACCGATCAGCGAATTGGAACTGGTGATGGTGCCGAAGGTAATGCCGTCGGTGGTCGAAACAACCTGCAAATGGCCGGTGCCATCGGCCCTGAGGATGATCTCCGAGGTCGAGCCGCGGCCCAGGTCGAGAATGACCTCGTCCTTGGCGGCCGTCGGCTTGACCCAGGCTTCGAGGGTGTAGGTGCCGCCGGTCAGTGTCAGCGGTCCCACCGTCATGTGGTCGTCGGTGCCGTCGAACTTGACCACCTTGCCCGGCTGGTTGACGACCATGGGCGCCGTGGTCCCGCCGCCCGGCATCATGGTGTTGTTGTAGCCCGACAGGTCATTGAGCGGGCTGCTGCCATTGTTGAAGTTCCAGCGCCCGATCAGGTTGTCCGACTCGGTGGGAGAGGCGCGCAGATAGCTGTCGTAGACCTCCTCGGCGCTGCGCGCGTCTCTCCAGACGCGGACCTCGTCGAAGGCCGCCTCGCTCAAATTGCCGGCCCCCGAACCCAGCCTCAGGGTCTGGGTCAGATGCTGCACCAGGGGAATCGGGCTCGACGCACCCGAAGCTTGAACGCCGTTGACGTACAAGACGACGCCGATCTCGGAGGAAACGAAGGCAACATGCGCCCAGGATGAGGTCGTGAGGGCCGCAGTGCTGGTGAGGATGGTGTTGCCGTTGGCGAGCACCGACAGTTGGCCGGCGGCATTGGCCTCGATCACCATGCTGTTGCTGCCGTCCGACAGAGTCGCAAGATCCTGTATCACGCCAAGGCGTTGCAGGTTGACCCAGAACTCGACCGTCGCCTGCGTCGACAGCGGGTTGCCGGCCAGGGTGGCGATGGCGGAGTCGTCGACGCCGTCGAACTGAAGATTGCCACCCGCCGTGTTGATGCCGAGCGCCTCGGTGGTATCCCGCACCGAGACGCTGATCGTCTGCGACACGCTGGCCGAGTTGGTGACGGTGAAGCTGTCGGTCCCGTGAAAGCCGGCGGTCGGCGTGTACTCGAAGTTGCCGTCGGCACCGACCGTCACCGTTCCATGGCTGGTGGTGCCGTTGGTGATGGTGCCCCAGGTCAGGATGTCGGTCACCGCGTCCTGGCCGTCGAGCACGCCGCGATAGGTGGTGTCCTCGTTGGTTTCGATGGCCAGGGTATGGATGTCGGGGCCGGTGGCGACATAGGTCGCGGTGCCGACGATGGTGCCGTCATGGCCGCCGGACGAGCTGTCGTCGAGATTGCCGTCCAGTTTCCAGTTGCCGATCAGGCTCGATTCGAGGCCGGTGGCCGGCGACTCCATGGTGTCGGCGATCTGCGCTCCGGTCAGCGCCTGATTCCAGATGCGGAAGTCGGCGATTTCACCGGAGAAGTATGAGTCGCCCCCGATACGCATGTTGTAGGAGTTGGTGAAGTTGTAGTTTGCCGTGCCGGTTGTCGTGCTGACCAGATTGCCGTCAACATACATGCTGTAGCTGCTGCCTTGGCGGGTCACCGCCACATGCTGCCACTCGCCGGACTGCAGCACCCCCGTGCCCGAGCGCAAACGCCAGCCATTGGACGCGTCCCACGTTCCGCCACCGTCGAACGTCAGCCGGCCGCCAATAATGCACAGGTATATCTGGCCCGTGTTGTCACCGGACTGGCCCTTCACCAAAATTTGCTGGTCGGTCGCGATCGAGGTCGGGTTGATCCAGGTCTCGATGGTGAAGTCGCTGGTGCCGAGGTTGTTGGTGTTGCCCAGGTTGACCATGGAACTGCCGTTGAAGTGCAGGGCCTTGTTGGGCGGGTCGATGATCGTGGGTGCCGCCGTGCCGCTGGCCAGCAGCAGGTCGTGGTTGCTGGCCGAGGTGTCCGCGACGGTGGCGCCCCAGTTGTCGCCGTCGAAGGTCCAGTTGGCCGCCAGGCCGGTCTCGCTGCCGGAAAGCGCCTGATCCGAGGCGTCCCGGATATCGTCTTCGGAACGCGCCACCGTCCACAGCCGCACGTCGTCGACGGTGCCGCCGAGCGGCGAGCCGGTGCCGCTTTGCTTGCCCAGCGTCCAGTTGTCGAACATGGCGGGGGTGATGTTGGCCGTCGAATACCCTCCGTCGACGTAGTCGCCGTCGGCGTACAGGTTGAGATTGGTGCCGCCGCCGTTATTCTCCCAGCGGATGGCGAGGTGGTGCCACGAGCCCGCCGCCCAGTCGGCGCTGCCGACCCAGGTCAGCTCGGTGTTGCCGGTCTGCCCGGTGCCGCCGAAGCGGAACGTCAGCCCCTTGGTGTCGTGATTGCTGAGATAGACCGCGTCGGCGACGGTATAGGCGACACCATTGCCGATGATGTACTGCTCGGACGCGGGCGTCCAATCAGGCTGCTGCAACCACAGCTCGATGGTGCCGGCCAGCTTGGACAGCGGCACGGTGGCGGTAGCGGAGTCGTTGACCCCGTCGAAACGCAGCTGCGCCCCGGCCTCGCGGATTCCGGACTCGACGGTCTGTTCCACCTTCACCGAGATGGTGGCGGTGGTGTCGTGGCTGCTGGCGTCGTTGGCTGCCACGCTGAAGCTGTCGGCGCCGAAATAGCCGGCGTTCGGGGTGTAGGTGAAGCTGCCGTCGGCGGCGACCGTAACATGGCCGTGCGCCGTGGTGCCGTTGGTGATGGTGCCCCAGGTGATGGCGTCGCCGCCGCCGTCGACCGCCGTCAGGCTGCCGTGATAGGGCACGTTCTGGCCGATTTCGATGGTGGTGTCGGCAAGCAGCGGCCCGGTGGCGACATAGGTCGCGGTACCGGTCACGGTGCCGTTGTGGCCGCCGGTCACCAGCGAGTCGGTGACGTCGCCGTCGAGCGCCCAGGCGCCCACCAGCCCGGATTCAGTGCCGGTGGCCGGGTGCTCGATGGTGCTCCAAAGCTGGTCCTCGGTCAGGGCCGCGTCCCACATCCGCACGTCGGCGATGTCGCCGCTGAACCCCTGAAACGCGCTTGTGCCGTCGGCACTGGTGCGCGCACCGATCCGCAGCTCCTGGCTGTTGCCGTAGTTGATGGTCGAACCGACAGAGGTTTGATCGACCAGCGATCCGTTGAGGAACAGGCTGTAGCTGGTTCCTTCCCGGACCAGTGCCACGTGCGACCACTGGCCGGCCGGTACGGTGTACGAGCTCGCCAGCACCCCGGTGGAGATATTGGTGCTCTCGATGGTCAGAAGACCATCGGCGATCCGAAGGTCCCAATACCCGCCGGCGGTGTCGCCTGCACGGCTCTTGCCGACAATGATCTGATGTCCCGACAGCTGATCGGGATTGATCCATGCCGAAACGGTGAAATCGTTGCTCCCGGCATTGAGCACGTTGCCCATTCCGACAAAAGAACTGCCGTCGAAATGCATCGCCGTGTCGGGCGGGTCGATGATGCCGGAGCTGGTGTGCCTGTCGACCCAGGTCTGCGAGAAGATGGTGCCGTCGTTGCCGCCGGTGCGGTCCGGCGCGGCGGTGCCGGTGCCCTGGTCCAGCGTCCAGTGCGCCGCCAGGGTGCCCGAGCCGGTGAAGGCGACGGCCGGGTCGTGGTTCATGTTGTCGTGGATCTCGGGGGCCGAGCGCACGCCCTGCCATATCCGCACGTCGGCGATCTCGCCGTTGAAGCGGAACGAGCCGCCGGGAGCCACGCCGATATAAGACAAGACGGTGCTGAAATTGACGGCCCCGATATTGACCGATGCCCCAGAGGCGGTCCCGTCGATGTAGACCTGGGCCATGTTGCTGCCGTCGACGGTGTAGGCGATGTGATGCCAGGTGCCGTCATTGACGGTGACGGTCGACGCCGCGACCGTGGCGCCCTGCCCCACCTTCACCACGCCGTTCTCAAGGTACAGGTACCGCCCGCTGCCCACGCCGATGATGGGCATCACTTCCATGATCGCCGACGACGTGGTGCGGACCCAGGCCTCGATCGTCATCGGCGGACTGGACGCGCCGCTGACCAGCGTCGCGTCGTTGAGTATTTCGATACCGGTTCCGACACCGTCGAACCGCAGCACCTTGTCGTCCAGGTGCCACGGCGCCCGCGTCCAATGCTGGCCGGAATTATCGCCGCCCGCGTGGTCAGTGGCGGTCCTGTCGCTCTCATTGTAGGTCCACGAGCCGAGCAGGCCGGCTTCGGAGGCCACGGGCTGGCTGTGCATGGTCTCCTGCAGCTGTTCGGCGGTGCGCGCCGTATTCCAGATGCGGGTGTTGTCGAGTTCACCCACCAGCATGTTGCTGTAGCCGCCCTGATATTGCAGGCCCCCCAGCATGGCGGCATCGGAATAGCCGCTGACGCTGACATTGACCGGCATGGCCACCGGAGCGCCCGAGGCGACGCCGTCGACCATGAGCTGCACCTTGCCCGCCGCCGCGTCGTAGACGGCGGAGACGTGGTGCCACCCGCCATCGGCCACCGTGGCGGTCGAGGTCGGGCCGGCATTGGCCTCATTCTCGAAGTGCAGCTTGTTGTCGGCCCCGATATAGAGCCGGTTGAACGAAGGGCCGGTGCCGCGGAAGTCGATGAGGTCCTGCCGCTTGGCCGTGGCGGACGAGCGCACCCAGGTCTCCCAGGTGAAGCTGCCGACGGCGGTGGCGAGGCTGGCGGCGTTGCCCAGCGCCACCACCGAATCGCCCATCGAATAGAAGCGGCCGCCTGCGCCCACGACGCCCAGTACCCGGGTGTCGTCAACCACGTTGACACTGATGGTGCCGCCGGTGGCGTAGGCCGAGCCGTCGCTGGCGGTGACGGCGAAGCTGTCCGCCCCGGCATAGCCGGTGGGAGCCTCATAGGTGAAGCTGCCGTCGGCGGCGACGGTGACATGGCCGCCATGGGTGGTGGTACCGTTGGTGATGGTGCCGAAAGTGACGGCGGCGCCGTCGCTGTCGGCGGCGACCACCGTGCCATGGATGATGCCGTCCTCGCCGGTGGACAGACCGATGGCGTCGGCCACCAGCGGCTCGTTGCCAAAGAAGCTGACGGTGCCGCTGATGGTGCCATTATGGCCGTTGCCGGTGAGATCGCGAGCCGCGCCGTCGTCAAGGCGCCAATAGCCGGCCAGACTGGCCTCGTCGCCCTGCAGGTCGACATTCATGGTCGCCTGGATCTGGGCCGCCGAGCGCGCCGTCGTCCACATCCGCAACTCGCCAATGTCGGCGATCGGCGTGTCGGTGCCCATACCCAACGTCAAGTTGCCGGTGGGCGCAACCGCCGCGGCATACGATGCCGACAACGTCACCGGCTGGCCGTCGATGTACAGGGTCCAGACGTTGCCGCTGCTGGTGACGGCATAATGATGCCAGATGTCCGGGTAGATGGTGACGGTGGTATTCGACAGCCATCCAACCGTGCCGACCAGGACGCCGGGATGCCCGGTCGGGTCGATGTAGACGCCGTAGCCGTTGGAGTTGACGTTGCCGTTGTAGAAAATGAACTGGTTGTGTGCAGGTTCCGCGGCTTCGATCCTGGCCCATGTCTCGATGGTCACGTTGGTGGCGGCGCTGCTGACCGCACCGAAGGATACCCCCGAGCTATGGCTGCCCAGATGCATGCCCGCCGTCGGCGGCTCGACCACCTGGGCGCCGCCCGAGATGGTGGCCGAGGTGATGCCGAGCGAGCCGTTGACCGGCGTGGTGGTGCCGGCCTGCGACTGCAGCGGCACCTCCACCAGGAGGTTGGGGGCGCTGCCCAGCTCGGTCTCGTACATATTGGATTTGATCTGGTCCGCGCTGCGCACGGCGTCCCACACCCGCACGCCGGCCAGGCTGCCGCTGAAGCCTACGCCCGCATAGGGCCCTTCGCCGATGACCAGCGGACCGTTCCCCGGATAGTCGGAGGCTATGTTGCTCCGCCGGACTTCCACGCCATTGCGATAGAGGATAGCGGTATTGCTGTTCACGTCGTAGGTGCCGGCCCAATGCGCCCAGGTGCCGAGCGGCGTGTCGTCGCTGTAGGTGGGACCGCCGCCGTTTGCCAAGAAGTAGAATTCCCCGGTCGCATTGAATCCGGCCATCAGCCCGTTGGCATCGGTACCGTGCCCAAGCGCGTAGTCATGCGTGGTCTTGGTGCTGCGGTTGGCCCAGAATTCCCAGCTGTAGCTCTTGTTGGCCAGATCGACGGTGCCGACCGTGACCTTGTCGTTGGTGCCGTCGAATACCATGTAGTCCGGCGGCGTCCAGGCCGGTGAGGCAATATCGAAAGTGACGGTGCCGTTGGCGGTGCCGTTGTGGCCGTTGATGCTCTCATCGACCAGGGTACCGTTATTCAGATACCAGGCGCCGGCCAGGTTGGCTTCGTTGCCGATCAGTGTGTTGCGCACGTCACCATTAACCTGGGCCGCGGTCCGCGCCGAATTCCACACCCGCAGGTCGGCATACTCTGCGACGGCGCTTTCGGTACCAAAACCCAACGACAACCCGCCGGATGGCGCTATCGCCACGGTGGTCGAGCCGAAGGTCTGGGTCAGCGGCACCGACTGCCCATCCACATACAGGGTCCAGACGTCGCCGCTGCTGGTGACGGCGTAATGGTGCCAGGCATCGGGCGCAATGGTGACGCCGTTGGCCGCCAGGACGGCCACCCCGCCCAGGATGACGGTCGGATGGCCGTTGACGTCGATGTAGACGCCATAGCCGTTGGATGCAGCAATGTTGCCGTTAGCGAAGATGAACAGATTGTAGCCGGGATCGAAGGCGTCGATCTTGGCCCACGCCTCGACGGTCAGGTTGGTGGTCACGCTGCTGACCGCGCCGAACGAGACCTTCGAACTGTGGGTGCCCAGCATGACACCGCCGTCCGGCGGCTCGACCACCTGCGCACCGCCGGTGACGGTCAGGTTGGTGGCGGCACCGTTGACGACGGCCGGCACGGTGGTGCCGCTCTGCGACTGCAGCGGCACTTCCACCAGCAGGTTGGCGGTGCTGCCGTAGGAGTCGATCGCCATGCCGGCCTGAATCTCGCCCGCGCTGCGCACGCCGTTCCAGACGCGGATATCGGCCAGAGCGCCGTCGAACGCAGAATTCGCATCCCCCCAGGGAGTGTTGCCGATGATCAGCGAACCGGTGCCGACATAGTCGGCACTTGCGGTGCCATGGGCGACCGCGACACCGTCCTTGTAGATGATGCGGTCGTTGGTGGCGGCGTCGTAGGTGCCGGCCCAGTGCACCCACTGGCCGACATTGTCAGTGGTGTCGTGGAAGATCAGATCGTTATTAGCGAATCCAAAGTAGAAGTCATTATTGGCCCCATTGTATCCGGCGAAGAGGGCTTGGTTGGTCGCCGGGCTCCCCTGGCCCAAGGCCAGGCTCCAAACGCGGCCGGTGCTGGCCCGGTTGGCCCAGAACTCCCAGCTGAAGCTCTGGCTGGTTATGTTGACACCGCTGATGGAAATGCTGTCGTTGGCGCCGTCGAAGTGCATGGCGCGGTTGGGCGGCTACACTGATGTGAGCGTCAGATCCTGGCTTCCGTTCGCCCCCGCCAGGTCATGGTACAGCGACTGCCCGGCGCCCTCGTCCATGGTCCAGTAGCCCACCAGCCCGGCCTCGTCACCGGCAAGCGCCTGCTTGGCGCCGGTGGCGATGGCCTCGGCCGATTGGGCGGTATTCCACAGCTTGACGTTGTCCAGCGACAGCGAGGCATCGTGCATCTCGCCCAGCGGATCGGTGGTGACCAAACGCATCACCTGGCTGCTGGAAGTCAGCACCACATCGGTGAGGATGGCCGAGCCGACCTCGGCGCCGTCCACATAGATCCGGGCGTGGCCGGCGTCGTAACTCACCGCCAGATTGTGCCAGCCGGTGGTAATGACGCCGGCGCCGGTGGTCAGCACATTGGCGCTGCCGGCCGAGTCATGCAGGGTAACGGCGCCGGTGCTGGTGAAGCCCAGGGTGTAGAAGTTGGCGGCATCGCCGCCCAGGCGGAACAGGGTGTGGCCGAGACCGAAGGCGGCGACGTTGAGATCGGCCTGGAAGGTGAAGGCATTGGTGAAGGTGCCGGCGCTGAACGCCTGCTGGCCATAGGACATCCGTCCGGATTCCGCCTGCAACACGCCGCCGCTGTCCGCCACCGCGGTGCCGATGATTCGCGTCGTGTCCTCGACGGTGATCGAGATGGTCTTGTCCACCGGCGTGCGGACCCCATCCACCACATGCACGGTAAAGCTGTCGCCGCCCGTGTAGCCGGCAGTCGGCTTGTAGAGGAAGGTGCCGTCGCCATTCAGCGTCAGGGTGCCGTGATCCGGCGCGTCCTGGACCGTGTAGGTCGCCGCCACGTCGCTGGTGTCGGCCAGCTTGCCGAGGATCGAGCGGTCCTCGCCGGTCACCAGGGTATCGTCGAACAGCGCCGGGCCGTTCTCGCTGGCAGTCGGGCTGCCCACGGCGGTTGCGGTGGCGCCACCGCTCTTGAGGTTGAGTCCGGTGCCGTTGGCCAGCGGCCACCAACCGGCCAGGGTGGACTCGGAGCCGGTGAGCCCGCCGTTCATGTTTTCGGCAATATCCGCCGGGCCGCGAACTTCGCCCCACATCCGGACGTCGGCCAAATCGCCGTCGAATCGCTGCTCGATGGAGCTGCCGTTGTCCCAGGCCCCGATGACGACGTCATCCGTATTGGTGCGCAGGCTATACGGTGTGACGTTGGTTTCCTTGTCGAGTTCGCCATCCAGATAGATTTTCAGCTTACCCGTGACGGCATCGTAGCTTGCAGCAACATGATGCCACTCTCCAACGGAAAGAATGGTATCCGAGGTAAGGTCAAGATAACCATTGTTGACGTTGGCGAAAGACCAGCGAAGAGAATTTCCAACGGTGGATAGAATAAAGCTGTAATCGCTGGCACCGCCCTTACCGACAATCACATGCTGGCCCGCTAACGAGTCGGGCTTAAACCACGCCTCGACCGTGACCGAGGACGGATTCAGGGCGGTCGAACTCACCACACTGAAGTGATCATCCACACCGTCGAAGCTGGTGGCACCGGCCGGCGTTGCCACGACTTGGGCTGCGTCCTGGGTGACGCTGAGGTCGTCGAAATACGAGACGTAGGTGGAACCGCCCCCTTCGCGGCCGTAGACGATGACGTGGTTGGTGGTCGAGACGTAGCTGCTGTCGGCGGTGATGGAAGCCGAGTTTATGGCGTCGTCGAGATCCTGGACGGTGAAGGTGACATGCGTACCGTCGTCGACGACCTCGAACGAATAGGTATGGTTGGCGTAGGTGATGAGCGACGCATCGCCGGTGGTGGCACCAACCGTGGCCGCAGCGCCGCCAAGGCCCCAAATATTGACGGTGTTAGTGAAGGGCGAACTCCACGCCACGATGCCATGCCCGGCATTGGACGAACCGCCGAGGGTGCTGGCGTCACCCCGGGTGACGACGCTCAGCACGTTGCCGCTCTCGCCGGGCATCCAGGTCCCGCAGACGCGCACCGGACGGTCCGCCGTCGGAACGAACGCGTCCGTGGTGCGCAGCAACTCGCGATTAGTGCTGACGACGCGGCCGCCCGCGACGGACAGCGCGTGCCCGGCGGTATTGCCGCTGACCACCGTCCATTTGTCGGGATCGAGGGCGTTGCCGCTGAAATCGTCGCTGACCGAATGGTCCCAATCCAGGGTATGGCCGTTGCCGCTGGCGTCCGCGACCGCACCGCCGACGCTGCCTTCAAAGGTCCAGTTGGCGGCCAGACCGGCCTCGTTGCCGTCCAGGCGGCTGTGCATGGCACCGGCGATCTCGGCCGGCGAACGCGCCGTAGTCCACAGCCGGACATCCTCCACCGAGCCCTGAAGCTCGTCCTGGTTTACCGAGGCCGGGTCGAGCTCCTTGCCAATCACCCACTCCGCCAGTTTGTTGGCGGGAATTTGCAGCGGCGTGGTGGTGGTGCCGACCTGGGTGCCGTCGGCATACAGCTTGAGCATCGTCTGGCCGGCGTTGCGTTCCCAGCTGATTGCCAGGTGATGCCATGAGCCGACGGTCCAGCTGTCGCTGCCGGCGAATTGGATATTTGTATGATTGGCATCTGCGTTGAAACCGCCGTAGCGGAAATTCAGACCCATATTTGCATTGTCGCTGAGATAAACAGCACCAGTCACATCGTGCTTGATATTGTTGCCGATGATCATTTCATCGGTAGTGGACAGATTCCACTGCCCCTTCTGCAGCCACAACTCGATGGTACCGGTATCGGCATTCAGCGCCACATCGGCAGAGGCATAGGTGCCGCCACCGTTGAGGGCCAACTGGTCAACCTGGGTCGCCGCCCCCATCACCGCCAGCGGCGTAATGACGTCGACCGCGACCACGGTGGAACTGCTGTTCGACAGGGCACCGTTGACGTAGTCGCCCACCTGCATGTTGACCGAGTGGGCGCCGACGAAGCCTGCCGTCGGGGCGTAGGTCAGGGTGGCGAGCGCCGCGTTGACGTTCGCCACGCTGCCGGTAAAGGTGATGGTGGAGTCGTTGGAACCGTCACCGCTGCTGAAGCTCAACCCGACGGCGCTGCCCAGCGTCAGCATACCGCCGGCGCCGTTCAGCATCACCTGCACCGTCTGCCCGTCGACCTCGCGCACCCCCAGCCCGGTGACGGCGATGGAGGCGCCCTCGCCCGAGGCCGCGTAATGGCCGATGGTGCCGACTTCGGTCAGGGTGCGGCTATTGACGGAGGCGTCGGTCAGGGAACCATTGTCGAAGGTCCACTGCGCCGCCACAGAGCCGCCGGCATTGGTATTGTTCATGTTGTCTTTGATGTAGACGGCGCTGTGCACCGCATTCGATACCCGCACGTCGTCCATCATCACCGTGCTGCTGGCGCCATTCAAACCGCCACCGACGGCCAGATCCTGGGCCAGCGCCAGCGTGCCGGTACCGCTGATGTCGAGGTTGGTGGCGATGTTGATCCCGGCCCAGGCCAGCGACCCATCCTTGTAGACCTGTACCGCGCCATCGCCTTTGTTCCAGGTCACCGCCCAGTGGTGCCACTGATTGGCCTCCACCGGGATGTTGGTGACGCAGTCGACCCCGGCTATGGCGACCTTCAGCATGCCGGCGTCGCGCCAGATGGAGAACGCGTCGTCATAGGCGCCGACGGTGTAGTCGAACATCTGGGCATCGGCCGGCGCGTTGGCGCGGAACTCGACCGTGACGGCGTCGCCGGTCAGGCTGAGGACACGCGTGGCATGGTCGCCGTCGAACGCCGCCACGGTGCCGCGCGGCCCCAGCCACGAGGCTGTGTCTTCCGTGGGAGTGACGCTGATCGACGCGGTCTCGGCCGCCGCGCTGAACGCGGTGCCGCCGCCGTTGACGCTGGCGTTCACCAGCGAACCATTGGCGGCGACGCATGAGGTATCCACCGCCCGGTAGGACAGGGTGGCGGTGCCGTTCCAGTCGCCCGTCGGCAGGAAGCGGACATAGTACGACTCGCCCAACAGCCGCGCCGAGGTGTCGGAGACCGCTCCCATGGCGGTCCAGGTCGTGTTGTCGGGACTGTAGAACCACGAGCCGTGGGCCGAATCGGCACCGACCACCGCCATCCGGTTCGCCGTGCCGATGACGTCGGTGACCCGGCCCGCCAGCAGGCTCGTCACCGTGGTCGAGGTGCCGTCCCAGCCGGTCGGGAGGGAGTCCTCGATGATGCTGGTCAGGGTCGGGGTGGCGCTGATGTCCAGCACCGGCGCCAGGTTGACATAGGTGGCGGCGACCGTCGCCGAGCCGTTGACGAACCCGCCATGGCCGTCGGCCACAGTATATGTAAGGTTGACCGTTCCGCCGAGCGACGGCGGCGCCACCAGCCAGTGGCCGTTATTGTCGCCGGTGACGCTCCCATTGGTGGCAGTAATGCTGTGGATGTGCAGAGTGTCGCCGTCGAGATCGCTGAAATTGGCCAGCAACTGGGCATCGCTGATGACGATGGGGACGGCGGTGCTGCCGCTCAGCGACAACACCTGATTGGCCACGTCGAGCGTCGGCGCATCGTTGACCGCATTGACCACGATATCCAGATCACGGCTGGTGATGCCGCCGTTAGCGTCACTGACCTCGACCGTCACCGTATGGGTACCGTTGAAGTTGGCGGCGGGGGTAAAGCTCAGCGAGCCGCTCGGGTCCAGGGTGGTGGTGCCGTCGGTACCGGCGCCGCCGGTCAGGCTGTAGGTCAGGGTGTCGCCGGCATCCATATCGATACCGCGCAACTGGACAGTGAGCGTCTGGTCTTCCGACTGCGTCACCAGCCCTGCCGAAGTCAATTCGCCGAAGCGGGCCAGGATATTGGTGCCGCCGGCCACACCGTTGGCGATCGTGTTACCGCCGACGTTGTCGAGCGAATAGGACGCCGCCAGTCCGGTGGTGCCGCCGCTGAAGGTGCCATCCATGCCATCCTGCACGGCGGCGGCGGAGCGGGTGGTGTTCCAGATGCGCACCGAGTCGAGCGCGCCTGACATGCCGTGATTGGCGACGAATCCGCCGCCTGGAACCGTCTGCTCCTGGCCCAGCACCAGCGACCCGCCGCCGGTGGCGTAACCGCCGAGGGTAAGGCCGGTGGCAACGGCAACGACCTCGCCATTCTTGAGCAGTTCGAGCCGGCCGGAGGTGTCGAAGCTGACGGCAACGTGGTTCCACTCGCCGTGGGCAACGTTGGCGCTCCGCCCCGGCACCGCCGTCAGCGCCACCATCTGGCCATCCAGCCTGACACCAAGACTGCCGGCCTCGGCATAGACCGAGAAGGTCTTGGCGGTCGGCGCCACATAGGACAGCGCCGTCGAGTAGGTGCCGCTCTGGAAGTTGGCCCAGAATTCGACGGTCATGGCAGTGCCGGCGCCCATGCCGGCGAGGCTGTCGACCTGGAGATAGGATTCAGGGCTACCCGAGAACCCCGCGCCGGTGCCGACCGGCCCCAACAGCACCGGGGCGTCGTTGGAGTTCGCCACATGCAGGTTGAAGTTGTCCTCGACGAAGGCGCCGGCCGCGTCGGTGGCTTTGACCTTGACCGAAATATCGCCGACGTCGCCAGCCGCCGGCGTGCCGCTGATGACACCGGTGGTGGCGTTGATGCTCAACCATGGCGGCAGCGGGCTGCCGTCCTGCTTCGTCGCCGAATAGGTCAGGGTGTCGCCGGCATCGGGATCGGAGAAGCTGGTCGAGACATCGAGCGAGAAGGAACTATCCTCATCGACCGACTGGCTGCCGATGGGGGTCTCCAACACCGGCGTGTCGTTGCTGTTCCCCACATGCAGGTTGAAGGTGGCATCGGTGGCGACGCCGTCCGAATCGGTGGCGGTGACCTTGACCACCATGTCGCCGACGTCGCCGTTCCCCGGCGTTCCGCTGAAGACACCGCTGGTGGCATTGATGCTCATCCACGCCGGCAGCGGGCTGTCGTCGGCCAGTGTCGCCGAGTAGGTCAGGCTGTCGCCGGCATCCGGATCGGTAAAGTGAGTCGCGGCATTGAATGCGAAGGCGCTGTCCTCGTTGACCGACTGGCCCGTGATGGTGGTGGCCACCGGAGCATGGTCGAACTGGATGGCGCTCGATGCCACCACCTGCGCGCCGCCATGGCCGTCGCTGAGTTCGACCTGGAACCGGGCGATGCTGCCCGGATGGGCGGTACTGGAGAACTGAATATTGTCCAGCAGATCGCCGACCTCGATCGCGCTGGCGTCCGTGGTCAGGTTGATCACCAGCGGGCGGCCGCCCAGGCCGTCGTTCACCGCGTCGATGGTGCCGATGATGTAGTCGTCCACACCATCGTAGTACCAGACGTCGGAGTCATCGATGGTGATGTCGGCCCTCGGCGAGGCGCTGATGGCCAAGGTATCGCCGCTGCCGGCACCGCTGAGCAGGGAAATGGCCAGTCGACCACCACCGAAGTCATTGCCATCGCTGCTGACGGTCGCCCCCATGAACGGGTCGACCGGAACGCCCCCTTCGACATAATCGACCGCGGCGGATGGCAGGCCACCGATGATCGGAGCCGTCGCAGTGGCACCCACCGCCGTGATGGTCAGGCCGGAGGTGAAGACCAAGGTTTCGGCGACGCTATCGTCGGAGACGTACCACACCCGGCCGGCCATGACATTATCGCCGGTAAAGGTGTCGGTGGCGACGCCATCCAGGTAAAGCGTGCCATGGGCCAACGGCCCGCTCAATGTATGGGAGACGCCGCCGCCGCCGACCATGCCGCCATGGATGCCCGACGCCATGCCGGTCTGCGCCAGCAGATTGAACGTCATCCCGCCGGTGACTTGGATGGTTTCGCCGCCGCTGGTCAGGTTACCGCCGGAATAACTCCACACCCCGCCCAGAGCGAGGATATCGCCCGCATCGCCGGTGATGCTGAGGCTGCCGTCCGAGATGGCGCGCACGTCGTCGGCCCGCAGCACGATCAGGTCGGACCCCGACCCCGCCAGGGTGTTCCCCGTAATGTTGAAACCGTCCACATGGCTGACCCGGCCGACCAGATCGTTGAGGCCAAAGGTGCCGCCGGCCCGCTGGCCGTTCATGGGCGAGATCGCGAGGTTGTCCCAGCCAGTGCCGCCATCGACGCTGTCGGGGTCGGTCAGGCTTTGCAGGGAAAAGACATCGTTGCCAGCGCCGCCGATCAGGGTGTCGGTGCCCATGCCGCCGTGCAGGGTGTCGTTGCCGGCGCCGCCCATGATGTAGTCGTCGAAGACGGAGCCCTCGACATGGATGATGCCGGTCAGGCTATCGGTGCCACCCTGGCCGTCGACGGCCTGCCCGGCCTGCACATCGACGGTGCCGACGGTGATGGAGTCGCTCGACAGGTTGACGATCACGCCGCTGGTGGCGTTCTGGTAGCCGGCGATCACGTCGCTGACGCCGTTGTCACCGGTCAGATGGTCATCGCCGCCGCCGCCGGTCAGGTGGACACGCCGACCGGCGCCCGCCGCCGACAGGGTGTCGCCGAAGGTGGTGCCCTCGATCTGCTTGATGTTCAGCAGTGTATCGACATCGCCGCCGTGACCGACCGTCATCGAGCCGCCGGTAACGGCCAGGCTGACGCTGAAATCCGACATGCGGTAAACGACGGTCCCGGCATTGGTGACGGTCTCGCCGATATAGGTATCGCTGCCGCCACCGCCGAAGAAGATGTCGCCGCCGCCGCCACCGTTGAGAATCTCACCCGCCGAGGTGCCGATCATCAATTCACCGGCCACGCTGCCGGTACCCGAAGTGATGATGCCCAGCGCGCCGTTGTCGGAGCCGATGACCAGGCTCTCGACGCCCAACCCGATCATCTGATCCTTGACCGTAATATTGGCGACGGTGTCGGTGCCGTTGCTCAGGCTGATCAGCAGGTCGTTGCCGGAGCGCGAAATGTCGAGGGCCTTCGCGCTGGCATAGCCCTGAAGGTCGAGGGTATCGGCGCCGGTGCCTGCCAGGATGGTGGTGTCGCCGCTGCCGGTAATGGCGAAGGTGTCATCGCCACTGAATCCCAGCAGCCAGTCATTCCCGCCGCCATTGGTCAGCGTGTCGTTGCCGATGAAACCGTAAACGATATCGTTGCCGGCGGTGCCATCCGATTCCACCAGCGTGCGAGTGGCATCATTGAATTCAAGCGTCTCGACATTGATGACGATGTCGCTCCAACCGGAGCCCGACAGCAGCAGGCCGCCGGTTGCCAGGTCGTTGGTGATGGTGGTGGAAATCAGGGAATGGGCCAGCACGACGGTGTCGACGCCGAAACCGCCGTCGACCAGCAGGCCGCTGCCGATATGCAGGGTTTCATCGTCGCCCGAACCGATCAGGGTGGTGTCGTTTTCCACCAAGAGGGTGAAGTCGGCGAAAACGAGTTCCTCGACCCCGATCAGGTTGTCGGTGCCATCACCGCTACTGACAATCAGCGTGTCGCCGTCTGCGGAAAACTCGTAATTGTTAAGATTGCCTCCATTCACCCAATAGTCGACATGGTCGACTCCGGCTCCGCCGTCGATAAAGTTGATTCCATACCCATCGACAATGAAGTCGTCACCGGCACCGCCACTGATAATGTCGTCGCCAAGACCACTATAAATAGTGTCGCCGCCGATACCGCCAGTAATGGAAACATTTGATTCGAGATAGAAAGCGTCGACGAAGACACCGGCGCTCCCCACGACCTTGACGTCAGAAATGCCGGTGGCTTCGAAGCCGGCATCCAGCGTCACACTGAGCATCAACTCGCCCGGAACACCCGAGATCTCCAGATGCTCGACATTGGTCACATTGGCGAAAGCATTGTTAACCTCGTCATCAATGACGTCGCTGTCAACAATAAGGCGCAGCGTGTCATCCGCTCCAGCGCCACCGTCGACGACATCGCCGGAATCGAAGTCGCTGACCACCAGCAGATCGTCGCCGCCGTCACCGTTGAGTTCGTCGTTGCCCCCCCCGCCGATCAGCGTGTCGCGGCCGTCCGAGCCGTTAAGGATGTCGTTGCCGTAATCGCCGTCCGCCGCCACGCCGACACCGACCGTCAGCGTGTCGTCTCCTTCGCTGCCCACCAGCATGAGGGGGCCGGTGGCACTGCCGTCGGCATTGAACGTCTTGGAGACGATTCTTTCACATGCACCGTCCGGGCTGGTCCAGGTGAATACGATGCGGCCGTCGGCCAGCAGGGCCACGTCCGGCTCGTCCTGGCCGCTTGACGCTTCATCATCGGTGACGCAGAACCTGTCGCCGACGGCGTCCCCGTTGGCGTCGAGCCGCTGGGCGTGGATCCCTCCCTGCCCATACGCCCGCCATACGACCATGAAGCCACCATCGGCCAACACCGCAACCTTCGCGTCGGCGACGTCGTCCCAGGTGACGGGAGTGATCTCGGTCTCGCTGTCGCCCAACGCCAGCGCCGCACCGTCCTCATCGGCGGCACATTCGCGCATGAAGATATGATAGGGATTGCCATCCTGATACGCGTTCCACGTCACCGCCCAACCACCACCGGGCAAACCGACGACGCAGGGGTTTTGCTGTCCCCCACCGGGCGAATCCTGGACGGTGACGACACTGCCAACGGATGCGGCGCTCAGGAAAGCGGTTTCAATGCCTTCGATATCACTGTTGACCCAGGCCGCGGCATAGCCGCCGCCGGACAGCGCCGCGATATGGGGAACATGGCCGGATTGGCTGACCGTTTGCTCGCTCACGGTCCATGCTTCGCCCCCAACGTTATACTGGGATTCGACGATCTGACTGACTTCCTCGTAGTCGATGACATCGCCGTTACCGTCCAGGATCTCGTTCTGGACGACCTCTCCCCAGATGATGGCGAAGCTGCCGTCGGCATGGGCGGCCACCGCCGGGTGATCCGCCATGCCACTGGTGGAAACCTGAACATCGGCGACATCCACCGCCGCGCCCAGGGCATCAAAACGCCGGCAAACGATGTCTAAACTGAAGTCGTCCGTGTTCTGGGTGGTCCACGCCACCACGAAGCCGCCCCCGGGCAGGGGCGCCACCGATGGCGACAAATGCATATCGACGACGTTGGCGTTGACGCGGAACTCCGGACCGACCGGCAGCCCGCCATCATCGTAACGCTGGCCGTAAATGCCGCTGTAGGTACCGTTCAGATCGGTGCTGCGCCAAATTACCACGTGGCCGTCGCCAGCCAATGCGGTTACCACCGGATGATCCTCGGTGGTGTCGGGGGTGTCGCTGTTGACCGCCTGCTCCCACTTCACCCCGACATCATTGCCATTCAGATGCAGCGTCTCGACACTCGCGACATGTTGGGTCACGGTGCCGTCGGACACCGTCATCATGCTTCCCTCAATCCCAACAGTGTAGCTGCCGGCACCGAACACGGCAACGTCATAGCCTTGCCCGCCGATCAGCGTATCCGAGCCTCCATTGCCCTCCAGGTAATCGTCGCCGCTTCCGCCATTGAGGATGTTGACGCCGCTGTCGCCGACGATATCGTCGTCCCCGTCGCCACCCGTGACATTCTCGATGCCGACCAGGGTCACCCCGCCCACGACGGTGCCCGCCGTCAGATCGGCGGTGATCGAAGTGGTGCCGGCAAAGACAAGGGTGTCATTGCCCGCGCCGCCGTCGATGCTGTCGGCACCATCGCTGCCGACGACCGTATCATCGCCGTCGAAGGCGCGGATCGCGTCGCTGCCGGCGCTACCGGTCAAAGTATCGTCACCGTTGGTGCCCCGCACCAGCATGCCGCTCGCGCCGGGCAGCTGATCGATGGTGGCCGGCCCGGTGGGATTGTCGGCGAACTTGATCAGCGTGCCGCCGAAATCGACGCCGTCGCCGTCGCCGTCACCCTTGACGTAGAGATAGCCATCGCTGCCGACGGCGAAGAACACCATGGCATCGTCGATGCCGCTGTCGCCCTCGATGGCGGCGCACTTGTCGCCGAGGGTCGACCCGGTCGGGATGTAGTCCTTGATTACAACGTAGCCGGACGCCTCCGTCAGCTCCAGCGTATCGACGCCCCAGGTGAATACATCGCCGCCACCGCCGATGGTGTCCATGACGGCCACGGTGGATTGGCCGGGCTCGAACACGAAGATGTCGTTGCCCGCGCCGCCCTTCAGCGTATCGGCCCCTGCCCCGCCGTTCAGGTGATCGTCGCCCGCGCCGCCAGTCAGAATGTCGTTGTTGCCGCCGCCAACCAGAGAAATCCCCTCTGCGGCGCCGTAACCACTGGCATCGATGGTTACCGACGCGGTGGCACCCGAGGCGTCAACCTCGTGGATACCGGCGATGGCGGCCTGACTGCTCAAAGTCAGCGTCTGAATCGCGGTGCTGCTCATCTCCACCGCTTCGAATCCGGAGAGGTGGCTGAACCCGGCATCGCTGGCGATGGCATCGGTGATGATTATGCTGTCTTTGCCGGCACCGCCAACAATGGTGACACTGCCAGCGACTAGATCGGCATTGCTCACGATGACGGTGTCATCGCCGTTCAACAGATCGATAATCCCCGTGACCGAGCCCAAATGGACGGACTCGTCACCGTTGGTGCCGACCATGATCGGCCCGCCGATGCTGTCACCGGTGATGGTGTAACGCTGCGCGAAGACCCCCATACCGTTGGCATCCGCGTCATGCCAGGCGACCAACAGGTCCCCGCTGGACAACACGTCAACCGTGGCGTTTACGTTTCCGCCAAAGTTGCCTGACGAAATGACGAGTTCCGTCCCAACCGGCTGGCCCGAGGCGTTGAAGCGCTGGCCGTAGACGTTGTGCTGGCTTGCGTTTGCATGGTCGTCATCCCACACCGCCACGAAGCCACCATCGGGCAGGGCTTTGATGCTCGGCCAGGCCTGGTAGCCGGTGCCCGTGCCGTTGAGCTGGAATTCCTGAGCTCCCAGGGTGACGCCGTCGCTGTGCACCGCATTGCCCGCGCTGTTGTAGCGCTGGGCGAAGATGCCATAGCTGTTGCCGTCCTGGTTGCCGCCGCTATGCCACGCGATGACGAAGCCGCCGTCAGCCAGGGCAGTGACCGAACCGCCATACTGTTGGTCGGCAACGGTGCTGTTGACCTGGAACCGCCCCCCTCCCAGCAGGGCGCCGGTCGGGCTGACGCGGCAGGCGAAGGTCCCCATGGTGTCGGCGCCGCCGCCGGTCTCGGTCCAGATGGACGTCCAGACCACCACCACGTCGCCGTTGGGCAGCGTGCACATGGATTTGGGGTGGTCAGTCACCGCCGTGGCGGTAATCGGGAACTCTCCTCCGACCTTGGCCCCCGAAATGTCGAAACGCTGGCCGTAGAGGTAGTGAGTCCCGGCATTGTCGAGCAGGAACGCCGACATGAACCCGCCATTGGGCAGGTCGCCCGCGACTCCGGGCGGAATCGAGGCGAGCGTCGGCCAAGCCTGCCAGCCGGCGACGGTGGTGTTGACCACGAATTCGCTGCCGCCCTGCGCCGTGCCGCTGGCGTCATAGACCCGGGCGAAGGTTCCGTAGTCGCCGGCCTGGTCCTGACCGTAGCTGTGCCACGCGATGGCGAAGCCGCCATTGTCCAACGCGGTGACCACCGCGCCGAACTGGTAACTGGCTACGACGGAATTGACCCGGAACTCGTCGGCCCCAAGGGTGACACCGTCCCGATACACCGCCGCGCCCTGGGTATTGTATCGCTGGGCGTAGACCCCCGAGTCAGAGCCGTCCTGACCGTTGTCCGTCCAGGTCGTCATAAAGCCGCCGTCGGCCAGCGCCACCACACTCGGACTGTACTGATCGCCGGTGGTGTAACTGTTGACGGGGATCGTCGTTCCCGCAGCCGTGATGGTGGCGGGAATCGACATGGTATCGCTATGCGACAGAGACCCGTCCGCGAATTGCAGCGTCTCGACGCCGGTCAGGGTATCGCTGCCATCATAGCCGGCGATGGTCGAGGCGCGCAGATCCTCCACCGTGATGGTGCCGCCGCTCATTCCGATCTTGTAGTCGGCGGCCGAGCCGTCATAGACCACCTTGTCGGCACCCAACCCGCCCTCGATGCGGTCGTTGCCCAGGCCGCCGGTGAAAATGTCGGCGCCACTGCCGCCAGTCAGCGACACCATCGCCGTGGTTGCCGAAGCATCCACAGTCACCGCACCGGTCGCGGCAGCAGCGTCAACCGTATTGACGCCAGAGGCCGGCAAAGTCACCGACATCGCCCCTGAACCGGTCAGCTTCACTCGCTCGACGTTACTGATATGGCTGAAGTCGCTGAGCGACTGGTTGCTGAGTTCCAGCGTGTCGACACCGGCACCGCCATCCACCGAATCGGCCGCGCCGAAGCCGTCGCCAGCGAACCTGAAGGTGTCGCGGCCCAAGCCGCCGGTCAGGGTGTCGTTGCCGCTGCCGCCGTCGAGGGTGACGGCCTGAGTGCCGGCATAGGTCAGCACGTCGTCGCCCAGGCCGCCGCTGGCCAGGGCGACGTCCTCGGCCAGGGTGAGATGGTCGGCACCGCTGCTGCCGATCAGCGACAGCGGCTCGCGACTGCCGTTGGCGCTGAAACGCTGCTGGTAGACGCCGCTGGCCGAACCGTCCTGGGGCAGGGTCCCGCTATCCGATTGCCAGGTCACCACCCAGCCACCGTCCTGCAGTACCGCCACACGCGGCTCAGCCTGTTCGCCCTCGGTGTAGGTGCTCACATGGAATTCGCTACCCACCCCATTTCCGGAAGCGTCGAATCGGCGGCCGTAAACCCCACGTCCCGAACCATCCTGCCCGTAGGACGTCCATACTGCCACGAAACCGCCATCAGGCAGAGCCGCGACTGCCGGATAATACTGATGGTCGGCCGTGTAGACGTTGACCTGGAATTCTCCGCCCAGCTTGCTGCCGGCGGCGTTGAACCGCTGGCCGAAGGTGCCGGCCATGGAAGTGTCGTGGGTGTAGGACTGCCACAGCACCACGTAGCCGCCGTCGGGGAAGGTAGCAATCGTCGGCTGGTCCTGGCTCGACGTGAAGACGGTATTGATCTGGAATTCGGATCCGACCTTGGCCCCAAGCGCGTCGAAGTGCTGGCCGTAGACCCCCTCTTCGGCGCCGTCCTGCCCATAAGAAGTCCAGGCGACGACGAATTTACCGCCCGGCAAGGCTGCGACGCAGGGATCGATCTGCGTATCGGCGGTCTCGGTATTGATCCGGAATTCCGCCCCTTGGGCGGCCCCCAAGGCATTGAAGCGCTGGCCGTAGATGCCGTTAGCGTCGCCGTCCTGAAGATCGGACTGCCAGGTGACGACGAATCCGCCGTCGGAGAGGCCGACGATGCTCGGCTTAAATTGATCGTTGGTCTTCGTGAAATTGATCGCGAATTCCCCACCGGCCACCGCCCCGGCGGCGTCGTACCGCTGGCCGTAGATACCGTACAGCGAGCCGTCCTGGCTGCTGGATCCCCAGGCCACCACGAAGCCGCCCCCCTCAAGGGCCGCCACTGTCGGCTTAAATTGGGCTCCGGCGGTATATGTATTGACCTGGAATGGTGCCCCCGCCGTCGCGCCCAAGGCGGTGTAGCGCTGGGCCTGGACCGCGTAGCTGCTCCCGTCGAGGTTCTCGGTGTGCCATACCACCACCCAGCCGCCGTCTGCGAGGGCGGCGACATCACTGGCGTACTGCTCGCCGGTTGTCAGGGTATTGACCCGCTGTTCGACATAGTTGGCGGCCGAGACGGTCACGGTGCCGTCGGCGAAGGCCAGCGTCTCGACGCCGGTCAGGCTGTCAGTGCCGCCCGGGCCGCTCACCGTCAGGGTCTTGTTGGCGAAGGCGAGGACGTAGTCGGCCTTGTTGCCCGAGAACACCACGGTATCGCTGCCCGCACCGCCGGTGAAGGTATCGTTGCCGGCCCCGCCGGTGAAGGTAATCCCCGTGGTGCGCGCGGCGGCGTTGACCGTCACCGCCTGGAGCTGCCCGCTGGCGTCCACCTCGGTGATGCCGCCCGAGACGGCGTCGGCACCAAAGGTCACCGTCTTGGCCGCCGGATCGACCAGCGCGAGTTTCTCGAAATTCTTCAGGTGCGACAGGTCGGTGATGAGCGAACTTGCCATCTTGACCGTGTCGATGCCGGCGCCGCCGTCGATGGTGCCGCTGGCCGCCAGGTCGGCTTGACCGATGGTGACGGTGTCGTTGCCGGCCCCGGCATCGACCCCGGTCATGCCGCTTCCCAGCACCAGGCTGTCGTCGCCGCCTCCGCCCACCAGGGTGGGGTCCCCCCCGGCGCTGGTCAGGCTGTAGCGCGCGACCTGGATGCCATCGCTGCCGCCGTCGGCCTGCATCCAGCCGATCGCGACGCTGCCGTCGGCAAGCGCGGTGACTTGGGGCTTCTGATCCCCGCTTCCGGTGACGGTGCTGATCCGTAACGGATCGCCGACCATGGCCCCGGAGGCGTTGAACCGCTGTCCGAAGACGTAGTTGTACCCAAGGGCGCTAACGCCGTCGTGGCCGCTCTCGTACACAGCCAGGAAGCCACCATCGGGCAGCGGCGCCACGGAAGCCCAGGCCTGGAAACCGGTGGTGACGGCGTTGATGCGGAATTCGGCCACCTGCTGGACGCCGCTGGAATTGAAGATGCGGCCATAGACGCCCCAATCGCTGCCATCCTGGAGGTAGCTGTGCCAGACCGCGACGAAGTTTCCGTTGGCGAGCGGCGCCACAGTGCTGGTGCTCTGGCCGCTTGCGATAGTGGCGTTGACCGGGAACGGGCTTCCGGTCGGCACTCCGGAAGCGTTGACGATCCGCCCGTACACCCCCAGGTTGTCGCCGTCAGACTGGATCCAGGTCACCACCATGTTGCCGTCGGAAAGGGTGCAGGCCCCCTCGACCGGGTCGTAAGCCACCGCCCCGCTGAGGCGCACCTCGGCCCCGCTCTTGGCACCGGCGGCGGTGAACTTCTGGCCGGTGACGTAACGGGTGCCGGAGTTGTTGCTGTCGTCCCAGGCGACAAAGAAGCCGCCGTCACTGCTTGCCGTCAATACCGGCCAGGCCTGGAAGCCGGCGGTGGTGGTGTTGATATGGAATTCCTCGGCCCCGGCGGTGGTGCCATCAAGGTGGACCGCCTGCCCCAGGGCGTTGTAACGCTGTCCGTAGATGCCCCACTGGTCGGCTTCCTGATTGCTGTGCCAAACCACCACGAAGCCGCCGTCGGTCAGCCCGGCCACCTTCTGCCCGAACTGCTCGCCGTTGGTGGTGGTGTTGATCAGGAATTCGCCGCCCGCCTTGGCGCCCAATGCATCGTAGCGTTGGCCGTACACACCCGCGCCGGAGCCATCCTGGCTCGCGCTCGTCCACACCGTGACGAAGCCGCCGCCGTCCAGGGCGCTGATTCGCGGCTCCGACTGGTTGTTGGCGATGGTGGTGTTCGCCTGGGAAGTGGCGCCAACAGTCAGCGTCGTCTGGGGCGGCGCCAAGGTCACGGTCTTGCCGTCGCCCAGGAACTGCAGCGCTTCGATGCCGGTCAGCGTATCGGTGCCGTCGTCGCCATCGCCGGTGTTGAGGTCCTGCACCGTGAGGGTGCCGCCGCTCATGCTGAGCTTGTAGTCGGCCGCCGAGCCGTGGAACACCGCCTTGTCGCTGCCCGCACCACCACTCAGAAGGTCGTTGCCCGTGCCGCCGGTCAGGGTGTCGGCACCCAAGCCGCCGGTCAGCGAGACGGTGCTCACCGCCGCCGAGGCGTCGAGGGTGACAGCCCCGGTGGCGACGCTGGCGTCGATACTGAAGCCGCTCGGCAGGGTGATCGAGGTAGCGGCCGCGCCGGTCACCTTCACCTGCTCGATGCCGCCGATATTGCTGAAACTGGACAGAGTCAGAGTGCCGCCGCTCACCACCAGCGTGTCGGTGCCGAATCCACCGGTCGCCGAGTCGTTGGCGCCGAAACCGTCACCGGTGAACATCAGGGTGTCGTTGCCCGAACCGCCGGTCAGGGTGTCGTTGCCCGAGCCGCCCTCCAGGGTGACGTTGCCGCTGCCGGTGTAGGTAACGACGTCGTTGCCGGTACCGGCGTCGACCAGCGAGATGCTGCCCGCGACCGTGAGGTGGTCGGCGCCCGCGTCGCCGGTCAGCGACAGCCCGTTGGCCGAGACCGTCACCGTGCCGTCGAGGAAGCGCAACTGCTCGACATTGCTCAAGATGTCAGTGCCGTCGCCGCCGGCGGTGGCGTCGAAGACCGAAATCGTCCCGCTGACCAGGCCGGTGATGACGTTGGCGGCCTCCACATGATGCACGACCAGCGCGTCGACGCCGGCCCCGCCGGCGAAGACATCGTTGCCCGTGCCGCTGGCCAGCGTGACCCCGGTGGTGCGCGCCGCCGCGTTGACGGTGACGCCATGGCTGTTGCCCGAGGCGTCCACTTGGGTGATGCCGCCCGACTGGGCGTCGGTGCCGAAGGTCACTGCTTGCGCCGCCGTGCCGGTCAGCGTCAGCTTCTCGAAATTGGATAGTTTCGACAGATTGGCGATCGAAGCATCCGCGATCGTCACCGTGTCGGTGCCGGTGCCGCCGTCGATGGCGCCGCCGGCGGTCAGGTCGGCCTGACTGATAGCGACGGTGTCGTTGCCGGTCCCCGCATCCAACATCCCGATGGTGCCCAGCGTCACCGTGTCGTCGCCGGTGCTCAACTTCATGACCTGGCCGCTCATGGCGGTGCCGTCGGCATTGTAGCGGCGGATCATCGGGCCAAGGTTGTAGTCGCCCCAAAGCACCGTGTAGCCGCCGTCGGCGTTGACCGCCAGGCTGGGATAATGCTGGTACCAGGCGGTGGTCACGTTGGCCATGAGCGCCGACGCCCCCACCCAGTCGCCGGTGGCGGGGTTCATCACCCGGGTAAAGATGCCCGATTGGCTGGCATCCGGGTAGGTCCAGGCGAACACCACGTTGCCGTCGGGCAGCGACAGCAGGTCGACCTGGGGCAACTGGTTGTCGACGTTGATGATATTGGTGGTGACGGTGAAGGTGGAGCGGATCGTCCCCCCGGTGGCGTTGTAATACTGGCCCTTGACGGCGTTGCCGGCGTTGGCGTCGATCCAGGTCACCAGGAAGCCACCGCCGGACGTGCCGGTCACCACCGGATAGGTCTCTTCGTCGGCGGCGGTGGCGGCGATCGAGAGCGGCCCATAGGTCCGGGTGCCGCTGTTGTTGAAGATCTCGACCTTAATGTCGTTCTGGCTACCGCTGGAATTGTCGGCATAGGCGACCGCGAAGCCGCCGCCGGACAAGGCCGCCACCGACGGATTCATCTGGCTGCCGGCGGTGCCGGTGTTGATCGGGAAATTGCTGCCGCTCGGGGTGACGGTCGTCCCCGTGAGGCTGTAGACCTGGCCATAGACGCCATAGCCGCCGGCGGCATCCTGATTGTTGGACTGCCAGGTTACCACCACGTTGCCGTCGGAGAGCACGACAGCGTCGGCCATGAACTGGCGGTCGGCGACGGTGGTGTTGACCACGATCTCGCTCGTCGTCGCCGCGCCCGAAGCATTGAAGCGGCGGACGACGATGTCGTCATTGCTGCCCGGATCGTTGGCATAGAACGCGACGAACCCGCCGTCGGCAGTCGGAACCACGCTCTGGTAGATCTGGGCGCCGTTGGTGGTCTGGTTGATCACGAAGGCGGCGCTGACCGGCTGGTCGCCGGCGTCGAAGATGCGGCCGTAGACACCCCAGTTGCCGCCGTCGGTGCCGTAGGAGCCCCACGACATCAGGTGGTTGCCATTGGACAACCTGGTGATGTCGCAGAAGGCGTTGCCCGTGGGGGAGACGTTGATCTCACCGCCGAGGCTAGTGAGGGAAACAGTCTTGCCGCCCGCGAACTGGAGCGTCTCCACATTGATCAGCGTGTCGGTGCCGTCGTCGCCGTCGGCGGTGTTCATGTCCTGCACGGTCAGCGTGCCGGCGCTGATGCCGATCTTGTAGTCGGCCTCGTTGCCCGAGAAGCGCGCCGTATCGCTGCCGGCCTGGCCGTCGAAGGAAGTATTGCCCGCGCCGCCGATGAAGGTGTCGGCGCCGCTGGTGCTCAGATAGCCGTCGGGGCCGATCAGATCACCGATCGGCGGCGACTTGGTCACCCCGTTCAGCGTGACCATGGTGCCGTTATGGGCGCCGCCATGGACGTAAAGATAGCCGTTGCTGCCATCCTGGAAGAAGAACACCGCGTTGTTGGGATCGCCGCCGATGTTGCCGATGGTGTTGCTGATCTTGGCCGCCAGATTGGCGCCGGTGGTGTCGAAGGGATACTCGCCACCGCGATACTTGATGCCGGCGCCCAGGCCGACGAACTCGATCTTGTCGAGGCCCGGCTGGAAGTCGTGGATGATGTCGGCGCTTGCCGCCATCGAATCACCCACATTGAAGACGAAGCGATCGGCCGCCGCCACGGCGCCGCTGGTGTCACCGTCCATCTCGTCGGCGCCGGCGCCGCCCACCAGGACGTCGTTGCCCTCCATGCCAACCAGCATGTCGTCGCCGGCGTCGCCATAGAGGCTGTCGTTATTGGTTCCGCCGATCACCCAGTCGTGGCCGCCGCCGGCATGGACTTCGCCACCCGCCAGCTGGAAGGTCATCACCAGGTCGTCGCCGCTGCCCCCGTTGTAGCCGGGCTCATGGACGGAGAGGGTGCGCTGGGTCACCGCGTGGGTGACCGGGTCTTCCTCATTGACCAGCATCACGTCGAAGCCGGTGCCGGTAAGCTGCCCCACCAGGGTCACCGAGCCGGTGATATTCTGGTCGTTGCCGTCGGCCGGCCCCAGTTCGAGCACGTAGTCGTTGCCGCTGCCGTGGCCGTTCTTGACCACCAGGCTGCCAAAGTCGATGTCGAGCGTGTCGAAACCGCCACCGGCGGTGTAGCTGTCATGGCCGCCGATGTACTGGAAGCGGTCGTCGGTGCCGGTTCCCACCAGCACGTCATTGCCGGCGGTTCCCACCACCAGCGCGCCGATGGCCTGTGACAGCTGCGACGTTGTTGGGGACGTCGGTCCGACCTCGACCAGGGTGCCGTCGAAGCTGGCATTGGCGCCGAAGCCGGCCCCCTTGACATACACCCAGCCGGTGGTGCCGTCGGTGAAGTGAATCACCGCATCCTCGATGTTGGCATCGCCCCGGATGGCATTGATTGTATTGATGACCTTGGCGGTCTGGTTGGCGCCCGCCGTGTCGAAGGCATAGCTGCCCTGGTAAAGCCGCAAGGTATTGCCGCCCGCCAGATCGACCAAGTCACCCGCCGCCAGATCGGTGATGTTGTCGATGCCGGTCAGGCCGGTGACCGAGCCGCCGCCCACCGTAACCACCGAATCGGTATTGGCGAACATGAACGTGTCGGCACTATTGCCGCCGCTGAGGGTGTCGGCGCCGACACCGGCATGCAGGGTATCCGCCCCGCCCGCTCCACTCAGCAGATCGTTGCCGATGGACCCGGTGAGATTGTCGCTGCCGCCGCCGCCGATGACCGTGGTCTGGCCGATGAAATCGCTCAACGACAACGGCGAGGTGACACCGGCAAGCTTGATCAGGGTACCGTCGAAGCCGCCGGTCCCACCCTTGATGGTGACATAGCCGTCGGTGCCGTCGGTGAAGAAGACGATGGCGTCGCTGACCGTACCATCGCCTCGAATGGCCGCCACCGTTGCCGCCGCCGAGGTGGCATAAGTGTAGGCGTTGGCCAACAGCCCGAGACCGCCGCTGCCGGCAAAGTTGAACTTGTCGGCGCCGGGAACGAAATCCACCACATCGGGTGTGCCGGTATAGGGCGAGTCCGCCGCCGAGGAGTACTGGTAGGTGTCGCTGTCGCCGCCGCCGTTCAGGCGGTCGGCACCGGCGCCACCGATCAGCGTATCGGCGCCACTTTGCGCGAAGATCGCATCGTCTCCGGCGCCACCGGTCAGCGTGTCGACGGTGAAGCCGCCGATCAGCACGTCGTCGCCGACGGTGCCGGCGTTGATAGTATAGAGCTTGGCGCCGATGCCCAGGCCGAAGTCGCCGTGAACGCTGCCGCCGAAGCCGCTGATGAACGCCGCCTGATTGCTGCCGGCTTGGATGACAACGTCGTTGCCCGATCTCCACACGTCCGAGATGGTGCTGGCGGAATTCACCCACTCCATGTCGTTGCCACCACCGGGGTAGATGACGTCGGAGCCATTGGTCACGAAGATTTCGTTGGCGGAGGTGCCGTTGATGGTTTCACCGCCGGCGGTGCCCAGCACCCGCTCGTAGGTCAGCCCGAGATCGGCGGCGGTGGGCGCCAGGCTGACGCCCGACAACTGAATCAGCGCACCGTTATACGAGGTGCCGGTCCCGGCCCCCTTCACGTACAGCCAGCCGGTACCGCTGGTGGCGTCCTTGAAGAACACCGCCGAGTCCTCGACGCGGGTGTCGGCGACGATGGCGGCGATGGTGTTGCTCACCTTGGCGGCCAGGGTGGCCCCGGCGGTGTCGAAGGTGTAGCCGCCGGTCAGCCCCGCCCCCATGCCGCGGGTGATCGACACCCCCGCCATGCCGGTAAAGCCGATGACGTCGGTGCCCGAGACGAAGTCGGTAATGACATCGGTGGCGGTGGTGCTCGACTGCGCCACCGAGGCGAAGGTGAAGGTGTCGGCCCCTGCCCCGCCGGTAATGCTGTTGACGGCGGTGCTGCCGGTGATGATATCGGCGCCCTGGCCGGCGATGACGTGTTCGATGCCCGAGATGGTATCGCTGTCGACGTCGGCGCCCGAGGCAGTGCCGGCGGTCAGGTTGATGGTGACCGGGTTGGTGGCGCTGGAATACTTGATGGTGTCGTCGAGGCTGCTATCCAGCCCCGCGGTGCCGCCGTAGTAGGTGTCGTTGCCGTTGCCCGAGCCGGCGATGATGAGATCGGCGCCAAGGCCGCCCGACACGGTGTCGTTGCCGGCGCCGGCATAAATGATGTCATTGGACTGGCCGCCAATGATGACATCGGCGCCGCTGCCGCCGGTGATGGACAGGGTATGGGTCTCGGCCGACCCGTCATAGGCACCGCCGGTGACGGTAATGGCCAACGGCCCCAGGGTCATGGTTCCGGCCGCGGTCGACCAGATGGTGCCGTCGAAGGCTTTCCACTGGAAGGGATCGGGACCCGACAGGCTGGTGGTGGGCGTGAACACCAGATTGGGAATGTCGGCGACGGCGATGGTGCCGCTGGTGGTGACCGGCGTGCCGTTCAGCGTGATGATGCCCTGGCCCGGCAGCGCCGTGATCTGGATGGCCGTCAGCGCCTGACTCTCCACGTCCGAATAGGCGGCGGTGAAGTTGGCCAGGGTGAAGTGATAGGCGCTATCCGGCGGCGCCGCGGTCGAGGTGGACGCAGCTATCGGCGCGTCGTTGACCGCCGTGACGGTGATGGCGATGGAACCGGAGGCCGTAAGGGCGCCGCCGGTCCCGGTATGACCGAGATCACTGGCGGTGATCGAAACCTGATCGGTGCCGTTGTAGTCCTGATTGCCCGTGTAGGACAGGCTCCCCAGCGCGGTATTGATGGCTGCCTTGGTGCCGGTGAAGGTCATGGCGGCATCGCTGGTGCCGTCGCCGACACTGAACGACAGGCCCGTGAGCGTGCCCATGGTCAGCCCGCCGTGGGCGGCCGACACGGTCACCTGCATGGTGTCGGAACCGACATCCACGTCCGACACCGTAATTCCGGCCAGCGACACCGAGGTGTCTTCATTGACGGTAACGCTGCTGCCGCCGTGTCCCCAATCGGCGGTGGTCCAGGCCGGACTGCCGGTCAGGGTTCCGGTGTGGAGGTTGCCGGTAGCGTCGGCGGCGGTGGTGCCCGTGCCTTCGTCGAATTTCCAATAGGCCACCAGCCCGGCGTCGTTGGTGGCGGGCTGCGCCGAGTAATCCGCCAGGATCTGCGCTTCCGTCCGCACCGTATTCCAGATGCGCACGTCATCGAGGCTGCCGGTGGCCGCGTAAGAACCATCGCTACGGGCGCCGATGGACAATGGGAGTGAATTGCTTGCGGGATCGCCGGTGGGTACCTCGGTGGCTTCGAGCGCACCGTTGACGTAGAGCTTCGAGGTGGTGCCGTCCCAAGTGGCGGTGAGATGGTACCAGGTGTTAGCCTGGAGAACGGTGCTGCTGTTTTGGTTCACGTAGCCGGTGCTGGCGAAACTCCAGTTGCTGGACGCCACCGTGAACGACACCCCCCCCGAAACCGGCGCCGTGTACAGCATCCAACTCCCCACCCAGGGGCCCTTCTCCGCCAGGATGGTCAAATTGGTGACGTCGGTCAGGTTGGCCCACATCTCGACGGTGTAACCGGTCTCGACGTTGAGGGCGGTGTCATGGGGAACCACGACCAGCGAGCCGCCCGATACCGCAATGGCGCCACTGGTCGCCTGACCGCCAACTTCGACGGACAGAGTGGGCGCATCGTTGACGGCGGTGATGCTGGTGCCCAGCGTCACCGTGCCCGCTGAGATGGCGGTGGCTGCGCCGGTGGTGGTGGTATTGACGGTGACGGCCGTGCTAGTGGCGCTGTTGGAAAAGGTTCCCGCATAGGTGCTGTCGAGCGCGCGGATTCCGAGCCCGGTGGGGGGGCCGCTGAAATCGGCGGCGGGAAGGAAGCGCAGCTTGGTGGCGGCCGACAGAGCCAGCGCCGTGCTGCCGTCGGCGACGGTTCCCACATCCTGCCAATGGGCGCCCAGGTCGCTGGTGAACTGCCACTTGCCCTGCGCGGCCGAGGCGGCGTTGGAGACCACGGCGACGCCCGCCATGGTGCTGTCCGGGTCCGAGAAGTTGGCGGCGAACAGCGACGACACCGTCGCCCCGGCCGGTGCGGTGACGTCCTCGGTCACCGCCGCCAGCGTGGCGGCTCCGGACATGGACGGCGCGTCGTTGACCGGGGTGACGTTGACGCTGATGGTCTGTACCGCGGTGGCGCCGGCCGCGTCGGTGACGGTGACCTTGAAGGTATCCGTGCCGAAATAATTGGCATGCGGGGTATAGGTGAAGGCGCCGGTGGCGCTGGTCATCTGGACCGTGCCGTGCGCCGGAATATCGGTCGACTTCACGGTATAGGTCAGGGTGTCGCCGCTGTCGCTGTCGCTGGCGGTGACCTGGCCCGTGGTGTAGGCCGTGTCCTCGACGGTGGACAGGCTGCCGGTCGCGGTCAGGGTGGGGGCGTCGTTGACCCCGCTGACGTTGACCGTCACCGTCTGGTTGGCAAAAGCGGTGCCGTCGCTGACACGCGCGACAAAGGTGGTGCTGCCGCTGTAGCCGTCGGTGGGGGTGAAGAGGAACTGGTTGGTGCCCGACACCACCGTGACCGTTCCGCCGGTCACCGGCTGGGTCTGCACGGTGTAGGTCAGAGTGTCGCCCTCAAGATCGGACGCGGTGACGGTGATGGTCTTGGCGGTATCCTCGACGGTGCTCACCGTCTGGGACTGCGCCGTGGTCGGCGCGTCGTTGGCGCTGGCCACCGTGATGGTCATGGTGCCGGCCGCGGTCGAATAGACGGAGCCGTCCGAGGCCTTCCAGGTGAAGCTGGTGCTGCCGTTGAAGTTGGCGGTGGGGGCGAAGGACAGGTTGGGCAGATCGGCCTTGAGGATCTCCTGCCCCGCCGTCACCGCCGCGCCGGACAGGCGCAGCACGCCGTTGCCGGGCAGCGTCACCACCATGATTTTGGACAAGGCGTCGAGGGCATCCGGGTCGGTGAAAGCGCCGGTGAAGTTGGCCTGCGAGAAGACGTAGATGATGTCCTCGAACGCGGATACCGACGTGCTCGCCGTGGTGGGGGCGTCGTTCACCCCCGCCACCGCGATGGTCATGGTGGCCGCGCTGGCGGAGAAGTCGGTGCCGTCGGAGCCCTTCCACTGGAAGGTGGCATTGCCGTTGAAATTGGCGGCGGGCACGAAGGTGAGATTGCCCACCTGCGCCACCGAAATGACCTGATCGACCGTGACGGCGGTGCCGTTGAGATAGAGCGTACCGTTGGTCCCCAGCGCGGTGATCTTGACGGACGCCAGGGCGTTGCCGTCGGGATCGCTGAAGCTTGAGAAATCGGCGGCGGTAAAGGTGCGGGTGGTGTCCTCGGTGGCGCTCAGCGTCCGGGCGGCGACGGTCGGCAGATCGTTGACCGCCCCGAACACCACCGTGGTAGTGGCCGAACTGGCGGAATAGGTGGTGCCGTCGAAACCGGCCCAGCCGAAGCCGACATTGCCGGCGTAGTCGGCGGCGGGCACCAGGATCAGATTGCCGGCGGTGATGTCGGCCCGGCTGATTTCCTGATTGAGCGCCACCGCGTTGTAGTTGGCCAGCTTGATCAGGCTGCCGTCAAAATCAGTGCCGCCACCCGTGCCCGCGCCCTTGACGTAGACATAACCATTCAGGCCGTCACTGAAGAACTGGACGGTGTTGTTGGCGGCGTTGTTGTTCGTGATATGGGTGACCGTAGCCGCGACGGTGCCCTGATAGGCATAGGCGGTGTTGGCATAGGTCACGCTGGCTGACATGTCGACGAACTGCAGCTTGTCGATACCGGCCTTGAAGTCGCTGATGACATCCATGCCGGCGGCAGTGGACTCGGTCTTGGCGGTGTAGCGGAAAATGTCGGCGCCCTGGCCGCCGGTCAGCGAGTCGGCACCGCCACCGCCGGTGATGGTGTCGTCGATGGCGCTGCCGGACAGCGTATCGGCCGCATTGGTTCCGGAAACCTCACCGCCGCCGAACACCAGCGAGGACGCCGACGGCGCCGTCGTCTTGCCGGTCAGCTTGACCAGGGTGTCGTCATAGCTGGTGCTGCCGGCGGCGCCGCTGCCCCGCACATACAGATAGCCGTCGGTACCGTCGCTGAAGAACACCACCTTGTTGGCATAGGCGGTCGATGCCTTGATCACATTGATGGTGTTGGCCACCGAGGTGGCATAGAGATTGGCCAACGTCGAATCGTAGCCCAGGCCGGCTGCGCCCTGCAGTTGGATACGGTCGGTGCCGGAAGTGAAATCGGTGATGGTGTCGCAGCCGCCGGACGGCGAATCCGATGCCGCGGTCAGCCGGAAAGTGTCCACCCCGGCGTTGCCGGTCAGCCTGTCGGCGCCGCCCAGGCCGATCAGCAGATCGTCCCCCGCCGTGCCGGTCAGGGTATTGACCCCACTTGTTCCCAGCGTCGCGTTGACCGCTGCCGCGCCGATGATGATGTCGCCCGCCACCGGCGCCGCGGTGCTCTTCAGCGCCAAGGTCGCCTTGGTCGGCAGGGTGGTGACCTTGATGCCTTCCAGCTTGTCGCGCCCGGCCACATTGGTGAGATTGTCGGGGTCGCTGAAGAAGGAGTCGAACTGCGCCGCGGTCAGGGTGAAGGCGGTATCTTCCGCCCCGGGTGTCGAGATCAGCCCCGAGGTGACGGTGGGCGCATCGTTGGCGCCATTGATGGTGATGGTGGCCGTGCCGGGACGGAAGCCGCCCGCGCCGTCGCTCACCGTATACGAGATGGAATCGGTGACGGTCTGGCCGGCGTCCAGGTCGCGGAGGAGCGCGGCGGTGGGGGTGTAGATCACCTTGCCGCCCGAAATCACCGCCGTGCCGCGAGAGCCGTTGGTCACCGCGGTGAGGGTCAGGGTATCGCGATCAGCGTCGGTATCGTTGGACAGCACGTCGATGGTGACCGCCGTCGTCGGATTGGCCGCCGTGGCATAGTCCACCACCGCCACCGGCGTGTCGTTCACCGAGCTCACCGTGACGTTGACGGTGGCGGTGTCGTAGGATTCCACCGTCTGGTTGTTGATGGTGACGACGTTCTTGATGGTATAGGTGAAGCTGTCGGGGCCGTTGTAGTCGGCGTCCGGGGTGTAGAGCACCCGCTTGGTGGCACTGTCGATGCTGACCGTGCCGTGGCTTGGCTTGGTCACCGAGACGATGGTGACGGTGTCGCGCCCATCCTGGAAGGCGGTGCCGTCGGTGCGCATGTCGCGACCGACCAGGGTGGCATCATAGCGGCCCAGCACGTCGATGTAGGTGGCGACGGCGTCCTCGGCCAGGGTCTTGCTGTCGTCGATCGCATTGGGCACCGCGTTGGCCAGCGCCTGGGCGGTCGCCTGCGCCTTGACCTGGGTCACCTGCGACAGGAACTGGGTGTAGGCGTTGGTCAGCGCCTCGACATCGGCACTGGTCGCCGCCGCCGCCTGGGCCTGCAGCTTGGTGATGGTGGCCTGCTTGGTGGCACTGAGGGCGTCGGCGCCGGCGGCGCTGGCCTTGCCGCGAGCCACCGACACGTTAAGCGAATCGGCGGCATCGGAGTCGGTGGCGGCCGTGAAGACGAAGGCGTCGTTGCCGCCGTCGCCGCTCAACGTGTCGGTGCCGGCGGCGCCGATGAAGGTGTCGGCCCCGCCACCGCCGATCAAAGTATCGTCGCCCGCCGTGCCGGTATACTCGCCACCCGCAGCCGTGAAGGCACTCCGCAGGATGTCACCATCGGCCGGGGCGGTGGTCACGCCTTGCAGCTTGATCAGCGTGCCGTTGAAGTTGGTGGCGCCACTGCCGTTACCCTTCACATAGATGTAGCCATCGGCACCATGCGTGAAGAAGACGATGCTGTCGTCCGGTGCATTGGCGTTGTCGTCGACAATCGCCTTGACCTTGCCCGAGACGCCGAGCCCGGCGGCCAGCGAACCGGCGAAGGCGCCCGCATAGCTGTAGCCCGCCGCATTGGCGAGGTGGATCTTGTCGGACAGACTGACGAAGTCGGCGATGGTATCGGGCGTCGCCGCCTGGGCGTTGGCGTCGGTGCGATAGCTGACGACCGAGTCATAGGCGGTGTCGGCGGCTAGTTCCACTGCCGCGGCCTTGGTCAGCACAGTGCCGGCGCCGGTCAGGCCGTTCAATCCCTGCAGCGACGTCGCCGCCGAACGCAGCGCGGCAGCCTTGGTCGCCCCCACCAGATTGGTGAGGGACGACAGGGAATTGTCGGCGTGGTTCAGCCAGGTGGTCAGGGTCGCCTGGATGGCCGATGCCTTGTCGATGGCGGCATTGGCGGCGGTCGCGGCCTGGCTGTTGTATTGGGCGGCCTGGGTGACCGCGTCGCCCGCCGAGGCAGCCGCCGACAAGGCGGTATCGTGCAGTTTGGCGACCAGGTTGCCGTAGTCGTTGACGGCGGAGTTGGCCGCATCCTTGTATGCGGCCGCTTCGGTCGCGTCACGGATGGCGGCATTGGCCCACGCGGCGGCGGTGGCGGCATCGGCCTCGGCCTGTGTCGCCAGCGCATCGGCCGTCCAGCCGGAAACCGCGCCCGACGGCGGTGCGGTGGTGACGCCGGTCAGCTTGATCAGGGTTCCGTCGAAGCTGGTGCCGGTGCCGGCGCCCTTGACGTAGAAATAACCGTTCCCGCCCTGGGTGAAGAACACCACCTTGTCCTTGACCGCGGCAGCACCAACGATATCGGCCACCGTGGCGGCGACGTCGGCGCCGATCGTCGGCGCGTAGCTGGTGTCGTAGCTGACACCGGCCAACCCGACCAGATGGACACGGTCGATGCCGGACTGGAAGTCGGTGATGGTGTCGAGCGATGCCAGCGTCGAATCGCTGGCCGAGGTATAGCGGAAGAAGTCGCCGCCTTCCCCGCCGCTCAGCTCGTCCGCCCCGCCACCGCCGACGATCCTGTCGATCCCGGCGGTTCCGGTGATGGTATTGGCCGCCCCTGTCCCGGTGGTGGCGCCGGCCGACGCCGCGGAACGAGCCAGGACCGCCTTGGCCGCCGCGTCGTCGGAGGCCGCCACCGCCAGATCCCTCTTGGCCACCGCGATATCATAGGCGGCGGTGGCGTCGGCGAGATACTGGACCGCGGTCTTGGGGGTGACGTCGCCGGCCGCCGCCGAAGCCGCAAGATCGGCCGCCGTCTTGGCATTCACAAGGGCCGCCGCCGCCAGCTTGGCATTGGTGACCGCCGTGGTGGCGTCGGCGGAAACGATGTCGGCCTGGGCCTTGGCCGAGGTGGCGGCCGCAGCACGCACCTGCGCCGCCTCCGCCTCGGCCCGACGGTTGGTGATATCGTCAAAGGCGCTCTCGGCGGATGCCAGCGAGGTCTGCACCAGAGCGTTGTTATCGCCGGCCAGACGCACGACTTCCGCGTCGGCCTTGTCGGCCGCCGTCAGATACTGCTGCGCCAGGGCGGCCTGGGCCGCGGTCTCCTGGTTGGTCAGCGTCGACCAGTTGGCGAAGAACGTCGTGCCGGCCGGGGCGCTGGTGACGCCCTGTAGCTTGATGACCGTACCGTCGTGGCTGGTGCCGGTGCCGATGCCCTTGACATAGAGGTAGCCATGGCCGTCGCCGGTGAAGAAATAGATGCGGTTGTTGTAGGTGGCCGGCGAAGCGATGGCGGCGGCATCGATATCGTCGATGGTCAGCGGCGCCGAGGTGTTCCAGGCGAACGGCGTCGTACTGTAGGTGACGCCGGCGATACCTTGCAGGTCGATCTTGTCGGTGCCTGAGACGAAGTCGGTGATGACGTCCATGGACGCCTCGGTCGACTGGCCGTTGGCGGTGTAGCGGAAGACGTCCTTGCCGTCGCCACCGGTCAGGCTGTCCGCCCCCGCCGCACCCACCAGGGTGTCGCCGACGACGCTGCCGGTTAGTGTATTGGGCGTTCCATCGCCGGTGATGGCGCCGCCGCCGATGACGATGGACGACGCCGATGGCATCGTGCGCACGTTCGTCAGCTTGATCAGCGTCTGGTCGTAGTCGGTGCCGTCTCCGTTACCGTTGACATAGATATAGCCGTCGGTACCGTCGGTGAAGAACACGATCCTGTCGGAAGCGCCGGCCCTGATGGCATTGACGGTGGCCACCACCGAGGTGGCGTAGGTGGCCGAGCCGTAGGCCAGCCCCGCCGCGTTCTCGAACTGGATCTTGTCGGTGCCCGAGGTGAAGTCGGTAAGGGTATCGATGCCGGTGGTGCCGGTGACGGTGCCGCCGCCGTTGACGGTGACCGCCGAGTCCGACGCCGCCGTATAGCGGAACAGGTCGGACCCGGCGCCGCCGGTCAACGTGTCGGCCCCGCCACCGCCGACGACACGGTCGTCGATGGTGCTGCCGGCATAGGTGTCGGCGGTGACGTCGCCGTTGAAGGTGGCCTTGCCGGTCCAGTCGTTGAGCGCGCCCTGCGCCGCCTGTGCCCCTTTCAGGGCGTTCTGCGCGGCGGTGTTCTGGGCGATCGCCAGGGTCAAATTGCTATCGGCCGAGGTCAGCGCCGTCTGCGCCTTGGTCAGGGCGGTCTGGGCGGCACCCCACGCCGCCTTGGCGGTGGCCACCGCCTCGCCGTCCGGGCTGGTCGCCGAAACCGCATCATAGGCGGCCTGGGCGTAAGCCACCTTGGCGGTGTTGGCTGCCACCAGCGCGAAATCCGTGTTGTAGGCCGTCTGCGCCGCGGCCACGTTGGCGGCGGCATCGGCGGCGGCATCGAACGCGCCGCTGTTGGCGTCGCCCACGGCGGCGTCGGCGGTCAGCTTGTCGGCCCAGCGGGCGACCGCCTGGTCGTACTCGGCCTTGACCTGCTTGACCGTCGTCAGATCGGCGGCGGCGTCCGCGGCGGCAACGGCCGCCGTCTTGGCGTGGCCGGCGGCGAGGGTGGCAGCGGCGGTGGCGTCCTGCGCGTCGAGGAAGGCCTGCGTCACCTGCCCGGGATCGGGGTTGGCGAGGTTCCCGGTCGCCTGGACGGCGTCGTCCTTGTCCTGGGCGTTGTCCAGTTCAGTATCGGCGCTCATCTTGGCCGCCGCGGCCGCATCCCCTCGGGCGTCGGCATGAGTGGTGGCGATGCGCGCGTCGACGACACGCTGCCCCATGAAATCAGCAACGCCGTGCAGATCGGCCGCGTCATCGGCGACCTTCCGGGTGCCGATGCTGGCCTCAAGCCCAAGGGTGGTGGTATCGGCGGTGTCGGCGGCGGTGGCGGCGGTGGTCGCCGCGCTGGCTGCGTCGCCATCGGCCGTCACGGCGCGAGCAACCGCCGCCGCCGAAGCCGTCGCCGCACTGGTCAGGTTATTCGCCAGTTTGGCCTGATAGGTATCGGCCTCGCCCTTGGACTGCTGCGCCAGCAGGTACTGGGCTTCGGCCAGGTTGGCCTGCTCCGCCACTTCGTCACGCAACGCCTGGATCTGCGCCGTCACCGCCCGGGCGGCGTCATAGGCCTTGAGAGCGGCGGACTTGGACTGGGCCTGCACCTGCCCATCGGCGAACAATGCGACTTCATCGAGCGAAGTGCCGGCGTCGTTCTGATAGAGCGTGTTGTTGTGGGCGACGACCTCGGCCGCCTCGGCATCCTCCAACGCCGCCTCGGCGGCGGTGAGCGCGGTGGCGGCGTCGGTCTTGGACTGCAACGCGGCTGCCACCGCATCGGTGACGGCGGTGTAGTCGAAATTCACTTGCGCGGCATAGAAGGCGGCATCGGCCGCCCCCTGCTGCGCGACCGCCACTTCCTCTTCGGCCGTTGTCAATGCCGCATTGACATCGGCCAACGCGGTTGTCAGGGCGGAATCCGCCTGCGCCTGGGCGGCGGCTTCCGACGACAACTCGTACTGCTGCTGGTAGCCGGTGGCGGCAGCGGCCTCGGTGAGGGCCTGCTGGGCGGCGGTCAGCGAACTGGCCGCCTTGCCGGCCGTAGCGGCGGCGAGATCATAGGCGCTCTGCGCCGAGGTCTCGGCGGCGGTGGCGCGATCATAGGCGCTCTGGGCGCTATTCATGGCGCTTTCGGCGTTGTCGCGGGCCGAGGCCCAGGCGGCCCGCACCGCGGCGTCTTCACCGGCGGAACTGTTATAGGCGGTGACGGCTTCGTTATAGGCGGTGGTGCGCGAGGTCAACGCCGCCTCTGCCGTGGCCTTGTCGATCTGGGTCTGCAACCAGGCCGTCTCGGCGCTGCCCTGATCGGCGGCGGCGGTGGTGTAGGCAGACTTGGCGGCGGCAAGATTGGTGGTGGCGGAGGCCTCGGCGGCCTCGGCGACGATGCGGGCGTTGATGGCGGAACCGTCGCGCCACGCCACGGCGGCGCCAGACGAATCCTGCGCCACCGTCGCCGAGGCGGCGGCCTGGCCGGCCTTCTTGGCGGCGGCGGTGGAGGCGACCGACGCCGCCACGACTTCGAGGGCGGCGGCGGCGCCGTGGCCGGCGGAAGCGGCGGCGGCGGCGGCCAGGGCGGCACCGGCCTTGGCGGCCTCGGTGGCGGCGAGATCGGCCTGGGTCTGGGCCTCGGTGGCCTGGGCGTTGATGGCGGCCTTCTGCGCCGCGGTGGCGGCGGCGGTGGCGGCGGCCAGCGCGTCGTCGGCCTCCAGGCGGAACGCATTGGCGGCGTCGTAGGCGTTGCTTTCCGCCAAGGCCTTTTGAGTCGCATAGTCGTCGGCGCGGGCCTGCGCCACTTCACGCGCGTCCGCGGCGGCCTGCGCGGCGGCGGCATCGGCGGCGGCGACCTGTTCCGCCGCCAGGGTCTCGGCGTCGGACAGCGCCTGGGCGGTTTCGGCGGCGGCGGAGCCCTCGGCGGTATCGGCGTCGCGCTTGACGCGCGAGGCCTCGTCGGCGGCCAGATTGGCGAACTGCGCCGCCAGGGCGGCCGGAGACATGTCGGCCAGCTTGACCAGCGTGCGGTCGAAGGCGCCACCGCTGTTGTGGGCGTAGACATAGCCATTGGCGCCGTCGGTGAACCAGACGATCTTGCCGGCGGTGGCGGCGTCGGCGCGGATGATGGTGATGGTCTCGGCCAGGGTGCCGGCATAGGTGTAGGCGGTGGTGCTGTAGGTCAGGCCGTGGCCGCTGAACTGCAGCTTGTCGATACCGCTCTGGAAATCGGTGATGACGTCATAGCCGGTGACATTGGCATCCGCCACGGTGGAGTCGCCGGAGGCGATGCGGAACACGTCGGCGCCCGAACCGCCGGTCAGGGTGTCGGCCCCCGCTCCACCGATCAGGGTGTCGCTGCCGATGCCGCCGCTGAGAATGTCGGCGGCGCCGGTGCCGGTCTGCGCCCCGCCGCCGATCACCACCGACCCCAGCACGGGCGCGGTGGTGGCGCCGCTCAGCTTGATCAGGCTGTCGTCATAGTGCGTGACGCCCGTTCCATCGCCCTTGACGTAAAGATAGCCGTCGACGCCGTCGGTGAAGAAGACGATCTCGTTGACAACCGTGCCGGCGGCGTTGATGGCGTCAACCGTGGCATCGACGTCTGTGGTGTAGGTGAAGGGAGTGGCGTCGTAGGTGATGCCGGCCATGCCCTCGAACTCGATCCGATCGGTGCCGGAAACGAAGTCGGAGATGGTGTCCATCGCCGCCGAAGGCGACTTGTTGGCCGAGGTGAAGCGGAAGGTGTCCGCCAACGCCCCACCCGACAGGGCCTCGGCGCCGCCGGTCCCGATCACCAGATCGGCGTTGACGCCGCCGGTAGTGGTCGAGGCGGTGACGGTGGCGACGATGTCTCCCGACGCGACCTGCCCGGCATGGGACTTGAGGCCCACCGTCTCGGCACGGGTCGCGTAAGCCTTGGCGGCCAGACGGGCGGCCTCGGCATTGTCGAACTCGGTGGCGGCGGCATCGGCCTTGGTGCGGGCGATGGCCGAATTACCGGCCAGCCGGGCGGCCTCGGCGGCAAGGCGGTGGGCAGCCGCGGCATTGGCGGCGTCGGTGGCGTTGGCGTATTCGGCCTCGGCGGCGGTGGCCAGCTGCTGGCCCATCCTGTCGATCAGCGCATCGGCAAGGCTGCGGGCACTGGCGGCGGCCGTCACCGCGTCGGCGGACAAGCTGTCCGCCAGCGTCGCTGCGACCGCGGCAGCCGCAACGCTGGTGGCGGCGACGATGGAGGCGTAGGCAGCAGCCGCGTCGTCGGCCTTTTGCAGCGCCAGGGCCGCCAGATTGGCGATGGCGGCTGCATCGTCCTGGTCATCCGCATCGCTGAGATCGGTATCCTGCAGCACCGCAGTGGCAGCCTCGGTCGAGGCCAGCGACGCCTTGGTCGCCTGGGCCGACGCCGCGTCGGACGCGGCCGAGGCCTTTTGCTTGGACGCCGCGACAGCGGCGGCGTTGGCGGCGGCATCGGTGGCCTCGGCCGCCAGCTTGGCAGCCCCGGAGGTACCCTCTCCGTCACCGGCGGCGTCGATGGCCCATTGGGTGGCGGCGGCGACCCATTTGGCGGCGGTGGCGTCCTGCGCGGCAGCCGAGGCCATCGCCTTGGACGCCTCGGACAGCTTGGCCTGGGCGGCGGTGTTCAGCAGGACGGTATCGCCCCGCGTCACCGCCCAACGGTCGGCGTTGTCGGCGGCACTCTGCGCCGCGGCCGCGGCGGTGGCAGCATTCTCGTAAGCGGTTTGAGCCAGCACATACTTGGCATGGGCGCGGCCGGCGGCGGCGATGGCGTCCAGTTTGGCGTCGTTAGCTCCGCCGGCGTCGAGCTGGGCGGCGGCGGTTTCCGCCAGAGTGGCGCTGACACGCGCGTCGTCGGCTTCGGTCTTGGCCTGGGCGGCGCGGTCGGCGGCCTCGTCGGCATAGGCTGAAACGTCATCCAGCGCGACGACCAGATCGGCGTGGAACTTGGCCTCCGCCGCCGATTCCGACACCAGCAGATAGGCCGAAGCCGAAGCGAGGTCGCCCTGCGCCGAACCCAGCAGGTCATAGGCGGTATGAGCGTCGTCGTAGAGCCCACCGCTGCCATAGAGGTCTGAATTCAGGTCGTCGACGATGTCCTGGTCGTCGTTGTAGAGCTCCTCGGCCGCATTGGACAGCGCCCGCTTGCCCAGCGCGTCGTCGGTGGAATCGGGGTCGTCGTAGAGGTTGGTGTAGGTGGTCGCCCACAGTGTCTCGATGGTGCCGAAGTAGTCGTCGAGAGTGCCGAACTGGGCCAGGGCCTGGGTGGTCAGCACCGACATGGACTGCAGCGTCGCCGCATCGGGGACCTCGTCCAGCACATAGAAGGCGCGGACGTCCTGCAGGATGTTGACGACTTCGTGGACGATGTCGGCGGTGGCCTGGATGGTGCTGTCGGCGCTGGCCCGCGTCGCGGCCTCCAGGGCCTCGGCCAGGTCCAGCGCGTCATCGACATCATCGAACGATGGCGCGGCGGCGATGTCCGACACCAGCTCCGACAGGTCGTCGGCATCCGACCTCAGGGTACCGGCCTCGGTGTGCAGCAGGTCGGCGGCGTCGCGGATGACCTTGGCTTCGTCGGCGGAGGATTCGTAGGTCTGGGCGACCGCTTCCTTGGTCTTCCAGTCGATATAGGCGGTGTCGCGGGCGCCCTCGGCATCCTTCAGGTCGGCCGCTTTCTCAGCCACTTCCTCGGCGGCTTCGGTGGCGGTGGCCTCGCGCGACGTCACCAGATCGGCGGCGGCATCATAGGCGTCCTGCGCCGCGCCCGACAGCCAGTCGGCCACCGCCTGATCGATGCCGTTGTCGGCGATGTACTGCGCCTGGCTCAGCGAGGCGGCGGCGCCGGTGTTCAGCGCGCTTGTCTGGCTGACATAGCTGTCGGCCGACAGCATGGCGGCGGCGGCCGAGCCGAACCCCTGCCCGGCGAAACGCGCATCGGCGGCGGCGTCCTGGGCGTCGACGAGATAGCCGGCGATGCCTGACTTGAGGGTCGTGATGCTGAGCAGCCGCGCGGTGACGGTGGTGTCTTCGCCGGCCACCTTGGCGGTCATCACCTGGGTGACCAGATCGGCAATCTGGTCATAAAGCGCCTTGGCGGCGTCGTAGGCGACATGGGCCCGGCCGGTCGCTTCCTCGGCCTCCAGGCGATGCTGGTTCTCCAAGGCGAGTCGGGCGCCGACATCATCCTCGGCGCGGCGGTGGGCGTTTCGGCCGGCATCGTCGGCAGCCTTACGCGCTTCAAGGGAGAAGTTCTGGGCCCGTTGCTCCTCCTGCTTGATGTCCTTATCGATTTTGTCCTTCAGCTCGGCGAGCTTCTGGGTCACCACCTGCTGGATTTCGGCAATCTTCTCGGCGATGGAGCCGACCACTTCCCTGGCCTTTGCCACCTGCTCGGCGGACGGCGACCGCTGCGGCTCGGGCGGCTTGGGAGTCGATTGCAGGGACTGAGCGGCGGCGGCGGCGGCGGCGGCGCTCGACGCGGCACCCGAATAGGCGGTGCTCAAGGCCCCGGAATTGGGCAGGGCCGACATGGAGTTACCGCCCACCTGGGCAATCTGGGCCGGAGTGAGGTTGACCGCCGTCAGGCTGCCCGACGGACTCAGCGACACGCCGGTGCCGGCGGTGTTGACCGTCAGGGTCTGGCCGGAAGCGGTGCGGATGGACAACTCGCCGGTGACCCCGCCCTTCTCGCTCATCAGCGCCATGGTCTGGCCGTTGGAGGTGACCGAGGTGCCGCGGATGCCCACCGTCATGGTCGGCGTCTTGATGGTCAGCGCGTCGGGGCTGGTCTTGGAGATCTCGCCGCTGACCAGGGTGAAGGACCCCTTGTCCACCGCCAGCACCGCCTGGCCCTGCTTCGAACCCGAATCATAGACCATCTCGTCCAGCGTCAGACGGCCCTTCTCGCCCAGCGCGAAGGTGGTGCCATCCGCGAAGGTCAGGCCGACGGAACCGCCGACTTCGGTGCGGAGCTGATCGCCCTCGAAGATGGGCGCGCCCACCTCAAGGGTGCCTCGCGTCCCGTCTGCGTGGGTTACGCCAACCGTTCCGGCGGCAGTTTCAACTTTGCCGATTGCATCTTGTGAAGCCACGCGAGCCCCCAGCTGTCATAGCCACTACAAATTCAGAAGAAGGCACGGGAATTACGAAAGCCTCCGACCAGGCACTCCGAGCCGCACCAATGCTACCAGAATCCCAACTTTCGGAGTACAAAAATCCATTAGGTAAATCAGTCTAAGTTTCCTAACAGGGCTCTAGAGGAAAGACCCTACAATGCTGAAAACTTTAATGATTTTTTATATCTTGCTGGTGCTTGGCGGAGCAGTGCCGCCAGGCGGTTCATCCGCCGCCGCCGAGGGCATGCGCACCATCTCCCCCTGCCCGGGATGCCCCACCATGGTAGTGGTGCCGACCGGGCAATTCGTCATGGGCGATGACAACGGCTTCTCGGAAAACGAGAGGCCCGCGACTGGGGTCGACATGCCCCGCTCCTTCGCGCTGGGGCGCACCGAGGTCACCTTCGACGACTGGAACCGTTGCGTCGAGGCACAGGCCTGTCGCGCCGTCACCAACGACCATGGCTGGGGCAAGGGCAGGCGGCCGGTCATCAATATCACCTGGGACGACGCCCGCCGCTACGCCGAGTGGCTGGGACGCAGGGCCGGGCTGACCTGCCGCCTCCCCACCGAGGCCGAATGGGAATACGCCGCCCGCGCCGGCACCACCACCGCCTACCCGTGGGGCGCCGAACTGGGCACGGGAAACGCCAACTGCCGCAATTGCCTCGGCGGCGACCCCCACGAGATCTATGGCAGCCGCCCCGCCGCCAGCTTTCCGCCCAATCCGTGGGGACTGCACGACATGGCCGGCAACGTGTGGGAGTGGACCGCCGACTGCTGGACGCCCAACCACGCCGCCCGACCCGAGGGCGGCGCCTGCACCGACCGGGTGATCAAGGGCGGCTCGTGGTACTACTTCGCCCCCATGTCACGGCCGGCGGCGCGGGCGCGGAACGGCGCCACGGTGTGGAGCTACAACATCGGCTTCCGGGTGCTGTGCGAACTCCGGTGAGGGGCTTCCTGTTGCTTTGGGTATGGCTTCACAGGAGGACAGCATGGCCGACACCCGGGACATCCTCATCGACTGGCTGCGCGACGCGCACGCCATGGAGCGCGCCTCGGTGGACAACCTGGAGCATCAGGTCGACCACCTCGGCGCCTATCCCGATCTCAAGCTGAAATACCAGGAACAGATCGAACTGACCAAGCGGCAGACCGACCGCATCGACAACCAGTTGAAGGCGCTGGGGTCCGACGCCTCCACCCTCAAGGACACCATGCTCCGCATCGCCGGCCAGGCTCAGGCGCTGCTGGCCGGCATCAGCGACGACGAGGTGGTCAAGCAGGCGGCCTCGACCCTGGCCTATGAAAACTGGGAAATCGCCAATTTCCGCGCCTTGGCCGCCGCCGCCGAGCACGAGAACGAACCCGCCCTCAAGACTCTGTTCGAGGACATGGCGCGCGAGAAGGCGGACATGGCGGCCTGGTTGTCCGACCGCATCCCCGATCTCACCCGCCGCTACCTGGACCAACGGGCAACGGGGTAGGCAAGACGGGCGAGACGCTACTGCGCCGCGGTGCGTCTTGCCCGCCGCTTGAGGTCGGCTTCCAGCGACTGGCCGGCGTCCATTCCCAGGCGGCGCCGGTAGACGGCAACGCTTTCCATCACGCGCTGGACGTAGTTGCGTGTCTCGGTGAAGGGAATCATCTCGATCCAGTCGATGACATCCACCTGCGGATCGCGCGGGTCGCCGTAGTCCCGGATCCAGCGCTTGGCCCGCGACGGCCCGGCGTTGTACGACGCCAGCGCCAGGATGTACGAGCCGTCGAAATTGTTCAGCAGGTCGCCGAGATAGATCGAGCCCAGGCGAACGTTGAAGTTGGGATCATCCAGCTTCTTGGGGGTGAACGCCACCTTGATCGCCTTGGCGATATGCTGCGCCGTCGACGGCAGCAGTTGCATCAGGCCGCGGGCACCGGCCGAAGACACCACGTCCTGCATGAAACCGCTTTCCTGGCGGATCAAAGCCAGCACCAGCGCCTTTTCCGGGCTGCCGTCGGCGGAGACCAGGGGCACCGGCCAGCCGGCCTCGACCAGGGTGACCCCCTCGCGGTCGGCGCGACGAGCCACCGTCAGGGCAAGATCGGTGCGACCGCTGTTGGCCGCCAGCTGGCCGACCAGGGCGCGTTCGCCGGGGCTCTGGGCGACGTCGTTGAGGCGGATGAAAAAGGCGCGCAACTGTTCGCGCTCGCCCAGATCGAGCAGCAGCCGCGTCGCCTGCGCCAGTTCGCGCGCGTCGAAACGCTTGATGTCCTCCGGCGTCGGCTGCGGGTCGGCAGGCAGCGGCCAGTGATGATCGTCGAGACGGGCCGCCGAGAGCTGGCCGTAATACGAGGTGGCATGGCGCGCCGCCAGGGTGAACCATTCGCGCGCCGCCTTGTTGTTCTGGGCAGCTTCGGCCGCCCGGCCCGCCCAATAGGCGCCGCGGGCACGGGTGACCGGATAGCTGCTGCCGGTGTAGAGGCGATCGAAATGGATGAGGGCGGTGTCGCGATCGTCGAGAAAGCGCAGCGCGATCCAGCCCGACAGGAACTCGGCGTCGGCCAACTGGCTGCCACCCGACAGGCCGTGATCCGAGGCCACCT
>CAJANL010000147.1 GCA_903941105.1 uncultured Rhodospirillaceae bacterium | reverse complement strand
TCTGCCCGCGGTTGTCGCGGCGGCGGAGGGCGGCTTCGACCGGTCCAAGCTGGAGGTGGTGTCCGGCAGCGGCCGCCACGCCTTCACCGTCGAGACCGCGCGAACCCCGGAGCAGTTATCCCAGGGGCTGATGTTCCGTCCCAAGCTGGCCGGCGATGCCGGCATGCTGTTCGATTTCGGGCGGATTCAGCCGGTGTCCATGTGGATGAAGAACACCCTGATCCCGCTGGACATGCTTTTCCTGGCGGCCGATGGCCGGGTGGTGCATGTGGCCGAATACGCGGTGCCCGGTTCGCTGGAACCGCTCGGCCCCAAGGAGCCGGTGCGCGCCGTGCTCGAGGTCAACGCGGGCACCGCCCGCAAACTGGGTATCAGGCCCGGCGACCGGGTGATCCACGGGTTGTTCAAGTAGGTCCCGCCCGCTAAAGCGGCTGCCCGCCCGCCACCTGCGGCAAATCCTCCCACGATTCACCGGCGGCGACGACGCAGGAGGTTCCATCCGGGCGGGTGCTCAACAGCGTCCAGGTCTTGCCGTCGTTGGTGCGCAGCAGTTCGATGATGTTGCCGGTGTTGGTCACGCCCAGCGCGCTGGGAGCTTCGCGGTACTCGCGGGCCAGGTTGGCCAGCAGGGACTCCCGTTCGGCGCAAACGCTTTGCGCCGGCTGCGCCACCAATTCCATCGCCGTGGCCGCAATGGCCAAACTGAGATGAACCATCCGTATCCTCCCTTCCCATTCCGTCCGCCGTTGCTTTTGACATGGCGTGCGTCGCATCCACTGTCATGCGCGCGACGGGAGAAGGGGGATAGGCTGGCCCGCGCGTCGAGATTAGTCCTGACGGGGGACGCGCCCACGAATTCCGCCATCGACCTTGCACCGGGCGGGAAATCTTCGTACTTTGCGCCGTTCCGGGGCGTAGCTCAGCCTGGTAGAGCGCCAGCTTTGGGAGCTGGATGCCGGAGGTTCGAATCCTCTCGCCCCGACCAACCGTGACGCACCATTCCAGGGGAGACTCCCGATGCAGGTTCGCATCTACCGCCCGGCCAAGACGCCCATGCAGTCCGGACAGCGCGGCAACGCCAAGGCCTGGGTGTTGGAGTACGAGCCCGTCGCCCCCAAGCAGCCCGACCGCCTGATGGGCTGGCTGGGCTCCAACGACACCACCCAGCAGGTGCGGCTGAAATTCGCCACCCGCGAGGAGGCCGTCGCCTATGCCGAGCGCAAGGGCTTCGACTACCAGGCTGCCGCCGAGCCGGCGCCCAAGCCGGTCCGCTCCAAGAATTATTCCGACAATTTCCGGTTCGACAAGCTCGAGTTCGGCCGTTTCTAGCCACGGCATGCGCCCTTAGCTCAGCCGGATAGAGCAGCCGCCTTCTAAGCGGCAGGTCGCAGGTTCGAGTCCTGCAGGGCGCGCCAAACTTCCGGCGCGAAGTCGTGGCCGCTCGACGCCGTGGGGGGATTGCAAGGGGCGCTTCGGGCCTATACCTTGCATCTGCGGTGGGAAGCGGCGAGGGGGAGAACGGGCATGAGTTCACTGCGGGACAGGGAAGAGCCCGATATGGACGACGAGGCCAATGAACGCATCGAGGCGCATAGCTACGAGGCGTGGAAGGCCGCCACCCAGGCGGCCCGCGACCTGGTCGATCGCGTCGATCCAAACAATCCCGATCTCGACGTCATCGAGAACATCGCGGCCCGCATCGAGATGTGCGCCACCGTACTCACCACCGTCGAGATGCGCCGCACCCACCATGAGCTCAAGGCCGACATGTTCCGCATGTCCACCGACGACCGGCGCCGGCATGAGGTCCTGATTTCGTCCATCGACCGCGTGACCCGGGCGATGGAAGAGCTGGAGAAGCGCATCGGCCGCCTGGAGACCAAGGTGGGCATGCTGATCATGCGCACCAACCTGGACTGATGCGGCTCCATTACGCCGAAGCAGGCCAGGGCCGGCCACTGGTCATCCTGCACGGACTGCTGGGCTCGGCCCGCAATTGGGG
>CAJANL010000146.1 GCA_903941105.1 uncultured Rhodospirillaceae bacterium | reverse complement strand
TGATGTAGCAGAAGGTGCGCGTCTGCGAGCCCGCGCCGTAGATGTGCAGCGGCTGGCCGGCCTTGATGCGGCTGGCGAAGTTGGGCAGCACGCGGTAGTCGGTCTCCTGCATGCCGGGGCCGAAGACGTTGAACGGGCGGATGGTGTTGGTGGCGGTGCCGTGCTTCTCGTGGAAGATGTGGCACAGGGTTTCGCCCACCCGCTTGCTCTCGTCGTAGCAGGCGCGCGGCCCCTGGCACGAGACGTTGCCGCGATAGCTTTCCGGCGTCGGCACATGCTTGGGATCGGGATCGCCGTAGATCTCGGACGAGCTGAAGAAGGTGAAGCGTGCGTTGTTGGCCGCGGCCACCTCCAGCATATTGCGGGTGCCGCGGATGGCCACCTCCAGCGTCTCCAGCGGGAAGGCGCGGTAGTAATAGGGGCTGGCGATGCCGGCGGCGTGGATGACGTAGTCGACCTTCTCGTCCAGGGCCATGGGCAGGACCACGTCGTGCTGCAGGAAGGTGACGTGCTCGAACTCGGGGATCTCGGCGCCTTCCTTGCCGGCGGTGATCAGGTTGTCGACGGCGATCAGCCGGCAGGGCTTGGCCAGGATGTTCTGGTTGAGGTGGGCGAAGATTTCCATGAAATAGCGCCCGAGGAAGCCGCGGCCCCCGGTCAGCAGCACGGTCTTGCCGGCGAAGTCGTGGGCGGTGTCGCCGAGGCGGCGGCAGATTTCGGCGATGTCGGACGCCAGCAGGAACTCGGTCATGGTCAGATCACCTCGACGCGCGGCAGGGGGACGATGAACTGGCCGCCGCCGGCGCGGAAGGCAGCGTTCTTTTCGATGATGGACGGGGCGAAGTTCCAGGCCAGCACCACCAGGGCGTCCGGCTTGCTCTCGGCGATGGCCGACGAGGGAACCACGGGAATGTGCATGCCGGGGCTGAAGAGCCCCTGCTTCAGGGGGCTGTCGTCGACGATGAAGTCGATCAGCTCGGGGCCGATGCCGAAATGGTACATCAGCGTGGTGGCCTTGGCCGGGGCGCCGAATCCGGCGATGCGCTTGCCCTCGGCCTTGAGCGCGGTCAGCACGCCCTTGAGCTCGGCGCCGACGGCGGCGATCTTGGCGCCGAAGGCCTGTAGCGTGTCCGCCCGGTCGAGGCCGAGCCGGGTCTCTTCCTCCAGTGCCGTGGCCACCGAGGCGCCGACGGCATGGCGGCCGCCCCGGGGCTGGGCGACGATGCGGATCGAGCCGCCATGGGAGGGCACCCGCACCGCCTCGATCAGCTCAAGGCCACGGGCGGCGAGGAAGGGCACCAGCGGTCCCACCGAGTGGTAGTCAAGGTGCTCGTGATAGATGGTGTCGAACAGGGTGTTCTCGAACACATCCACCAGATAGGACACCTCGAAGGCCAGCACTCCGTCATCGGCCAGCAGCGCCCGCACCCCGTCCATGACGCCGGCCAGGTCGTCGATATGGGCGAAGACGTTGTTGGCGGTGATCACCGCCGCCGGTCCCTGCTCGGCACGGATGCGCGCCGCCAGTTCGGGGCCGAAGAAGCCGTTGATGGTGGGGATGCCGGCCTGGCTGGCGGCCTCGGCGATTTCCATGGCGGGGTCGATGCCCTGGACGCGCAGGCCGCGCGCCTGGAAGGCCTTCAGCAGGGTGCCGTCGTTGGAGCCGATATCGACCGCCAACCCTTCCCTTGCGATGCCGAAACGATCCACCATCCAGCCGGCGTAGTCGTCGAAATGCTTGACGAACAGCGGCGAGGTGCCCGAGACGTAGACATAGTGTTCGAACAAAAGGCGCGGGTCGACCACGTCCATCAGCTGGACATGGCGGCAATCCTCGCAGAAGGCGACGTCGAGGGGAAAGCGCTGCTGCGGTTGGCCGGCCAGGCCGGCCGGCACGAAGGCGTTGGCCGGCGGGGTGGCGGCCAGGGACAGCACCGGGGTCAGCCGACTGCCGCCGCACAGGCGGCAGTCGTCACGGCGGCGGCAGATCGTGCTCATCGGCCTATTCCGGTTTCCACGAGGTCAAGCCCTCGGTGCCGAGGAAGTCGATGCGCACCACGTCGGCCTCGTAGGCGGCCTGATCGCGGGAATTGCGCGACAGGGTGAGAAAGACTGTGTCTTCCGGGAAGACCATGCCGTGGTCGACCATCGGCGGCGTGAACATCATCTCGCCGGCGGTGACGATCATCCGTTCCGGCTCGGCGGTGCTGCCGGTGGGGCGGTGCCAGTATTCGATGCTGCCGCTGATCACATAGCAATAGTGCCAGTCGGTCTTGTGGTAGTGGTTGGCGCGCAGCGAGCCCTTCTTGGACTCGATCATCACCGCGCTTTTCATCAGCCGGTCGACCAGCGGCTGGATGGTGCCGCGCGGGTCGACGAAGGCCTTCTCAAGCTTGACCACCCGGTCGAAGGGCGGCCAGCTGGCCTTCTCCTCCTCGGTCACCGGCTCGATGTCATGGTAATGGTCGTGTTTGTCGCACATGGCGGGACGCCTCTGACGTTTGGGAAGGGTTCTAGCCATCCCACCGGGGCTTTGCAAGCGGCAATGGGCCGCTATCGCCCGGGGGGCAGGCACTCCGGGCCGCGCAGTCGGAAGACCACGGCCCGGGCGGAATTGGCGCCCAGGCCCAGCGTCCGCGAGCCGAATACCTTGACGTCGAAGGTCTTCAGCGTTTCCAGGCAGCCCAGCTCGCGCAGGCCGCGCCACTGGTGGATGCCGCTCCGCTCCGGCTCGTCGCCGTCCAGTGCCAGCAGGTGGGTGGCGCCGACGCGCCGCAGGTCCCGGTAATAGACCAGCGGATCGTCGGCCTCCGGTGTCACGTCGACGCGGGCATCCTGGATGAAGTGCCCGTAATAGCTGGGCACGTTCAGGGTATAGACCAGCCAGCGTTGCGGCACGAAAATGCGGTCGGCCCGCGTCAGATGGCCGTTGATCCACGGCACCGCGCCATAGACGCTGACATTGCGCAGCAGGAACTGGTCGCGCGTTTCGCCGCTCAGCAGCGAGCGGGCGAAGCCGGCGGTGAACACCGCGACGCCCCCCAGCTGCACCAGCAGTGTCACCGCCACTACCCCGGCCAGGGGGCGCAGCGTGCCGCTGGCGGCGGCCCAGCGCTCGGCCGCCACCGCGACGCAGAGCAGCAGCAGTGGATAGGCCGGCAGGATGTGGCGCAGCCGCTGCGACGAGCCCATCACGAACCAAATCACATAGGCGAGCAGGGCGACGGCCGCCACGGGGGCCAGCGGGCTGGTCCGCAGCCGGTGGCGGAAGCGCCACAGGGCGCCCAGCACGAACGGCAGCGCCAGCAGGGCGAAGGGGCCGAATCCGGTCCGTCCCGATTCGAAGATGGGCTTGCCGGCCAGGGTGGCGACGAAGGGATAGGACAGCAGCCAGGTCAGCGAGATGGGCACCGCCCGCTCCACCTCGCGCAGCATGTCGGCGAGGTCGTCGTGGTGCCGGGCGTTCCAGAAGGTGGGATCGCGATAGGGTACGATGCCGTAGAGCACCGGGAAGAACGGATCGCCGCTGTTCAGCCAGTTCCACGCGTACCATTGGCCGCCGGCGGCCAGCGCCGCGACGCTGAAGACCAGCCCGTGGATGAACCAGCGCCGTTGCGCCATCAGGGTCAGGCCGCAGGCCAGGGCGAATTGCAGCCCCAGCAGCTTGCCGCCCATGAAGAAACCGGCTCCCAGCCCGGCGACCACCGCCCAGCGCACCTGGCCGCTCCGCAGCGCCTCGGCTACCGCCGCCGCGCCCAGCATGGCGAAGATGGCGTTGCGGACCTCGACCTGACCGCTGGCGGCACCGAACACCACCGCCGGAGTGGTGAGGAACACCAGCGTCGCCGCCAGCGCCCAGCGGCGGTCGAGGTGGCGCCGGCACAGGGAGAACAGCAGCGCCGCCGCCATCCAGCCGGTGGTCATGGTCCACAGGGTCAGGGCGGTCTCGCCGCCCAGGCCCAGCGCCGCCATGTAGGTCATGTGCGGCAGCAGCGGAATGGCGCCGTCCATGGCGCGCGGCACGAACTGGACGGCGCCCTCGATGAGGAACTGCTTGGGCAGGGCGAAGTGGTAGGCCATGGAGTCGCCGTCGGCCGGCGGTGCCAGGCCCTGGATCAGGCTGGCGCTCAGGACGACGGCCAGCAGGCCGAGCAACAGCCGGCCCCAGAGGCCGAACGGCGTCGTGTCCGGCCGCGGCGGGGCCGCCGCCGCGCCCCGGAACGCCAGCAGTCCCGCCACGCCCGCCGCCGGTACCGCCGCCAGTTGGATGGGGGACAGCCAGCCGGCGATGCCGGTGAAGAACAGCAGCCAGCCCAACACCCCCATGCCGAGGCCGAAGCCCCAGGTCAGCTGCTCGACCCGCGTCAGGGCGGCGGCGGTGCCGGTCAGGCGCAGCGCGGTCATTCCGAAGCCGATGCAGCCCAGCGCCAGGAATACGACGACCAGCCCGCTCATGGCCTGATCCCGAACACGCCGAGGATGGGTCCGGCCAGCTCGCGGAACTGCCACAGATAGGCGGCGGTGATGCCGGCCAGCCAGAGCCACAGCCAGGGGGCGGCTCCCCCCAGGGCGGCCAGATTGAGCGGCAGCGCCGCCAGGGCCAGCAGGGCGCGGCCGGGCCGGCCGGCGGCGCGATGGGCGGAAACGCTTTCGCAATGAATGGCGCCGAGCCGCGTCATGGCGACGAAGGCCGCCCGGAGCCTGCCGCAGCGTTGCGCCAGCGCCGGAAGGCGGCGGCGGATGATGCTCATGTTGCACTCCCGGCGACGGTCGACCTGGCTGGTGATGCTGCCCGGCGTGACGTGATAGCGGGTCAGCGCCTCGGCGAACACCTTGAAGTCGCTGTTCAGGGCGATGCCCAGCCACAGATCATAATCCTGGCCCGAGCGCAGCGGCTCGTGGAAGCCACCGGCGTCCAGCACCGCCTGCCGCCGCGCCACCACCGTCGAGGTGGCGACAAAGCCGCGCACGAACAGGGCGGCGGCGGGGGTGGCAGCGGCGCGGAAATGCCGGGCGCAGTCCATCACGCCCTCGCCCACCCTCATATCGTGGGAGACGAACGCCAACTCCGGCGTCAGCTCGTCCAGGCTGCGCTCCAGCTTTTGCGGCAGCCACTCGTCGTCGGCGTCGAGAAAGGCCAGCAATGTCCCCGACGACAGCCGGATGGCATGGTTGCGCGCCGCTCCGGCACCGAGCTGGTCCTGGCGGGCAACGATCAGGCGAATGCCGTTCAGCAGAGGCCGGCCGGCCTCGGCCACGGAGACCGTTGCGTCATCGGAACCATCGTCGACCACGATAATCTCGGCCGGCTTGACCGTCTGTGCCGCAATGGAGGCCAGCGCCCGCCCGATGGTGCCGGCGGCGCGATAGGCCGGCATGATCACCGAGACGGTCTCGGCGAGCGGGGGGGGCCCGCCCGCATTTTTTGTCGCGGACGGGACGCCCGCGCTCCCCCCCTCGGCATGCGTCCGGATCACCATCTCCAGCATCAGCAGGGCGTAGACGCGATGGCCGTGGCGCTGCGGGTCGGCCAGCAGGGCCTCGATGCCGGTCCGGCTCCACCAGCCGCGCCGCAAGGCCCGGTCGGAGCACAGCAGGTCGCGCGCCATCACCCCCAGCTCGACCCTCATCCAGGCCGGCACCGGCGAGGCGAAGCCCTGCTTGGGGGCGTTCAGCAGTTCGGCGGGCAGGAACGGCGCCGCCATGGCCCGCTCCAGTGCCTTGGGACGGCCACCGGCGGTGCGGATATGGGACGGCACCGCCAGGGCGGCCTCCACCAGCCGGTGATCGAGGAACGGCACCCGGCCCTCGACGCTGGCCGCCATGGTAGTGCGGTCGAGCAGCAGCAGCAGGTCGTCGGGCAGGTAGGTCCGGAGGTCGGCATAGAGGGCGCCGCTGTCGGCGTCGCCCCGCCATTGGGCGAAGTGCCGCGCCTGCGCCGCCTCGACCCCCGGTAGGCGGCAGCCCATCAGGGCGCGGATCGGGGCGGGGAACAGGGTGGAGTGGTCGTGCAGATAGCCGCCGCGGTCGCCGTGGAATTTCTCGGCCCGCGCCAGTCGCCAGGCGGTCATCGGGTCGGCCAGCTCCTGCGCCAGCCGGCGGAGGGGGCGGGGCAGCCGCAGGTATCGGGCCTCGACCGGCAGCTGGAAATAGCGGCCATAGCCGGCGAACAGCTCGTCGCCGCCGGTGCCGTTCAGCGCCACCCGCACCTCGGCGCCCAGCACGTCCTCGATCAGCTGGTTGGGCAGCAGGCTGGCGTCGGACAGTGGCTCGTCGCAATGCCAGGCCAGCCGGGGCAGGTGGCGGGCGACGTCATTGGACGACAGGTCGAACACCTGATGCCGGGTGCCGTAGCGCTCGGCCACCAGGGCGGCCAGCGGACTCTCGTCGACCGCTGCGCCTTCGAAACGAACCGTGTAGGTGTTGAGCGGCCGGTCCAGCCGCCGCGCCGCCAGCGCCACCATCAGCCCCGAATCGATGCCGCCCGACAACAGCGCCCCCAGCGGCACGTCGGAACGGAGTTGCAGCCCCACCGCGTCGTCGAGCAGGGCGGTGAGGTGTTCGCGCACCCCCTCGGCGTCATCGGGAAGCCCTTCCGCCGGGCGTGGCCGCCAATAGCGCTGCACCGTCGCGGTGCCGTCGGCCTCGATCTCCAGCAGGTGGCCGGGGGGCAGCTTGGCGACGCCCTGCCACAGGGTGGCGGGGGCGGGGACATAGCCATGGGCGAGATACTGCGCCACGGCGGCCTCATCGACCACGGCGGAAATCAATCCGGTGGCGAACAGGGCCTTGATCTCCGAGGCGAAAGCCACCCCGCCCTGGGGCAGCCTGGCCCAGTACAGCGGCTTGATGCCCAGCCGGTCGCGCACCAGGGTCAGGTGGTGGCGGTCGGCCTCGTAGAGCGCCAGGCCGTACATGCCGTTGAGGCGGTGGACGAACCTCCTGCCCAGGGCCGAGGCCAGCGGCAGCACCACCTCCATGTCGCCCTGGGTGCGGTAGGGATAGGCGGGATACTCGCGGCGCAGTTCCAGGTAGTTGTAGACCTCGCCGTTGCCCATCAGCACCCGCCGGCCGTCGGCCTCGACGATGGGCTGGTCGCCGGTGGCGAGGTCGATGATGGCGAGACGGGCGAAGCCGCAGATATAGCGGCGGTCGGGACTGGCCCATTCGCCGGTGCCGTCGGGGCCGCGATGGCGCATGG
>CAJANL010000145.1 GCA_903941105.1 uncultured Rhodospirillaceae bacterium | reverse complement strand
GGGCATCCTGTCCCTGATGCAGATGACCCGCTCCACCGTGGCGGTGCAGAAGGTCAAGGACAAGCGGCTGCCCTACATCGTGCTGCTGACCGATCCCACCACCGGCGGCGTCTCGGCCAGCTTTGCCATGCTGGGCGACATCGCCATCGCCGAGCCGGGCGCGGTGATCGGCTTCGCCGGCGCCCGCGTCATCGAGAGCACCATCCGCGAGAAGCTGCCCGAGGGCTTCCAGCGCGCCGAGTACCTGCTCGACCACGGCATGGTGGACATGGTGGTACCGCGCCGCGACCTGCGCGCCACCCTGGTGCGCATCCTGTCCCTGCTGCGCAACCGCGGCCCGGCGGGCGAACTGGTGATGCTGCCGGTGGACACGCCCGACATGATCGACGAGGACATGGCGCGGCTGTGATCGACGCCGTCCTCGACCGGCTGACCCGCCTGCATCCCAAGGTCATCGACCTGTCGCTGCATCGCGTGCTGACCCTGCTGGACAAGCTGGGGCATCCGCAGACCCGCCTGCCGCCGGTGATCCACGTCGCCGGCACCAACGGCAAGGGCTCGACGGTGGCGTTCCTGCGCGCCTTCTTCGAGGCGGCGGGCTTGCGCGTCCACGTCTACACCAGCCCGCATCTGGTGCGCTTCGCCGAGCGCATCCGCATCGCCGGCCGCATTCCCGACGACGCCGAACTGCTGGCGTTGCTGGAGGAGGTCGAGGCGGTCAACGCCGGGGCCCCCATCACCTTCTTCGAGGTGACCACCGCCGCCGCCTTCCTGGCGTTCTCGCGCACGCCGGCCGATGTCTGCATCCTGGAGACCGGGCTGGGCGGCCGGCTCGACGCCACCAACGTGGTCGAGCGCCCGGCACTGACGGTGATCACCCCCATCGCCATGGACCACCAGCAGTTTCTCGGCGACCGTATCGAGCTCATCGCCGCCGAGAAGGCCGGCATCATGAAGCGGACGGTGCCCTGCATCGTCGCCGACCCCGAGCGCAAGGTGAACAAGGTGCTCGAAGGCCGCTCGCTGGAGCTGGGGCTGCCGCTGATCAAGGAGGGCGAGGCCTTCTTCGTGCGCGCCATGCCGGACGGCAGCCTGCTGTACAAGGGTCCCACGGTGGAGTGGCAACTGCCGCCGCCGGTGCTGAGTGGCGCCTTCCAGATGCGCAACGCCGCCCTGGCCCTGGCGGCGATCGAGCGTCTGACCCGCGTCGACCGCATCCTTCCCGACGTGCCGCCCGCCGCCCTGGCCATGGGCATGCGCACGGTGGAGTGGCCGGCGCGGCTGCAGCACCTGACCCGTGGCCCGCTGGTCGACCGGCTTCCCGCCGGCTGGGAGCTGTGGCTCGACGGCGGCCACAACCCGCACGCCGCCGAGGCGCTCGGCCGCCACTTCCGCGGCTGGCGCGACCGCCCGGTGATGGCGGTGTTCGGCATGCTGTCCACCAAGGACGTGGACGGATTCCTCAAGCACCTCGCCACCCGCTTCCATTCCATCCGCACCGTGGCCATCCCCGGCGAGACGGCCAGCCTGTCGGCCGAAGCGGTGGCCGAGGCTGCCCGGCGCCACAACGCCATGGATGCCCGGCCGGCGGCGGACGTGGCGGCTGCGATCGCCGAGTTGGTGGGGCTGGGCACCGCCCCCGCCCGCATCCTCATCTGCGGCTCGCTCTATCTGGCGGGGACGGTGCTGGCGGAGAACGGTTGAGGGGGGACTTCATGCGCATCGCGGTCATCGGGCTGGGATATGTCGGGGCGGTGACGCTGGCCTGTCTCGCCCGGCTGGGTCACCACGTGGCCGGCGTCGACGCCATGCCGGGCAAGGTCGAGCAGATGGCGGCCGGCCGTGCCCCCGTGGTCGAGCCCGGCCTCGACGAGTTGGTGGCCGAGGGCGTCGCCGCCGGGCGCATCCAGGTCACCACCGACCTCGCCGCCGCCGTCGCCGCCGCCGAGCTGATCATGGTGTGCGTCGGCACGCCTTCCACCGTCGAAGGGGCGGTGGAATTGTCGCACGTCACCCACGTCGCCGGTGAACTGGCCGGCCTTATCACCGGGCCGGGTCCGGTGGTGGTGTTTCGCTCCACCGTGCCGCCCGGCACCATGGAGGCCGTGGTGGCGCCGATTTTCGGCGGCCGCGCCCGGCTGGCCTTCCATCCCGAGTTCATGCGGGAGGGCACCTCGGTCCGCGATTTCATGGAGCAGCCGCCGGTGGTGCTGGCGCCGCTGGCCAACCTGGATGCCGGCGATCTCGAAGGACTGGCGGCCCGGCTTTATCCCGGCATCGGCTTCCGCCTCTCGGTGGTGGCGCCGAAGACGGCCGAGATGATCAAATACGTCAACAACGTCTTCCACGCCGTCAAGGTCACCTTCGTCAACGAGGTCGGGCGTGTCTGCCGGCAACTCGGCGTCGACACCCACGAGCTGACCGGCCTGTTCCTCGCCGACGACAAGCTCAACATCTCGCCGGCCTATCTGCGGCCGGGCTTCGCCTTCGGCGGCTCCTGCCTGCCCAAGGACCTGCGGGCCCTGCTCCACGTGGCGGGGCGCGGCGGCGTCGACCTGCCCATGATCGGCCATGTGGCGGCCAGCAACACCGAGCACGTCTACGCCGCCTGGCGGATGATCGCGGCGAGTGGCGCCAAATCGGTGGGATTCCTCGGCCTCGGCTTCAAGCCCGCCACCGACGACGTCCGGGAAAGCCCGTTCTGCCTACTGGCCGAACTTTGCGCCCGCGAAGGGCTGAACGTGCGCATCCACGACGAGTCGCTACGGCTCGATAAATTGGTCGGGCGTAACGCCGCCTACCTGTTCCAGCACATCGAGGACATCGCTGACCATCTGGTGGAGAGCGCCGAGGCGGTGGTGGCCGAAGCCGAGCTGGTGGTGCTGTGCCACGCCACCCCGGGGCATCTCGCCGCCTTGGACGCCGCGCCGGACAAGGCGGTCATCGACCTCGCCGGCCTGCCCTCGGCCCGGCTCGGCTCACGTGCCGCCTCGCCCGTCCGTCCGTAAGGGTTACAGGGATGCCAGCGCAGCCTTGAGGCCGGCGATATCGGCCCTGAAATCCCAGCCGTCGACCCGCCGCCGCGCCGCCGCGCCCATGGCGGCGCACCGCACCGGGTCGGCCAGCAGGTTGGCGAGGGCCGCGGCCAGGGGTGCCGGCCGGCCCGCCGGCACCACGACGCCGGAGTCGGGGGTGACCAGATCAGCGGCGCAACCGCATTGGTCGGAAACGATGACGGCGGTGCCGGCATTCATCGCCTCGTTGACCGCCAGTCCCCAGGGCTCGCGGCTGGAGGCCAGCACGAACACGTCCGCCAAGCCGTAGAACGCCGGCAGCTCCGACTGGTTGCGGAAGCCCAGCAATCGCACCGCCTCGCCCAAGGGCTGCGCCTCGGCCTCCAGCGCCGCCCGCTCCTCGCCGTCGCCGACGAACAGCAGGACGGGGTCGCCCAGCGCGACACGGTCCAGTGTCGCAAAAGCGGCAAGCAGCTCCCTGGGATGTTTGCGCGCCTGCAATTTGCCGGCGAACAGCACCACCGGCCGGCCCTCGGCGATATCGAGCGCGCGCCGGAAACCGGTGGCGGTGGCCGCCGCCTCGTCGGCCAGGGTGCGGAAATGGGCGTTATCGACCGCGTAAGGCATGAGGAACAGGCGGTCCTCGGCGATGCCCCGGCTGCGGTAGTAGTCGCGGTTGTCGGACCCGATGCACAGGAAGCGGTCGCAGCGGCGGAAGATCCAGGACAGGATGCGGCGCTTCAGGGCGCCGCGCAGCCCGCCGCCGTCCGGCATGCTGACGTCGTTGTTCTCGCCGCGCATCAGGATGGGAACACCCAGCGGGCGGCGGCAGCCCAGCACTTCCAGCCGGGCGCGGCTGTCCCAGCCATGCAGCCACACCGCGTCGGCCGCCTTGATGCGGCGCCTCAGATCGGCGCTTCCGGCCAGCACCGACCAATCATAGCCGGCCTGCAACTCGGTGTCCCAGGCGATGCGGCGGCCGAAACCGCGGTCGTGGAACGCCCCCAGGGAGTGGCCGCTTTCGAACACCACATGCAGGTCGATCGCGGGGTCGGCGGCGATGAGCCGCAGCAAGGGGACCTGATACTGGATGGGATGGCTGACGACATAGAGCAGACGGGTCGGCATGGCGACCGTCAGGCCGCGGGCGGATGGGCGATCGAGGCGAACAACTCGGCCATCCGGTCGACATGGGCGGTGACCGAAAAGGTGCGCGCCGTCTCCACCGCGTTGCGCGACACGGACTCGTAAAAATCTGGATCGGTGAAGCGGACGGCGGCGTGGGCGATGGCCAGCGGCGAGCGCGGCGGCACCACCACGCCGTTGACGCCATCCACCATCATCTCGCCCAGCGAGCGCCAGTTGGTGGTGATGACCGGCATGCCCCGGGCCATGGCCTCGATGACGGCCAGCGGCTGGCCCTCGTTGACATAGTAGGTGGGAAGCACCGCCACATCGGAGTCAATGAACAGCCGCTCCTTCATCACCCGGCGCACCGACGGCAGCACCTCGACGATGTCTTCGAGGCCGTTGTAGCGAATATGGTTGCGCAGGGCCGTGGCCATGGCCTTGACGTCGTTGTAGTCGTCCTCACCCAGCATGGGCGTGCCGGCGATGGTCAGGCGCAGGTCGATCCCGGTCGCCAGCCGCTGCAGGTGAACCATGGCATCGATGATGTCGAGATAGCCCTTCTGGACCAGCAGGTTGCTGAGATACAGCAGGTGCAGGCGGCCCTGGGGAGCGGCACGCGGGGTACCGAACTGGATGGGGCAACCGTTGGGAATGACGGCCACGCGCGCCGCCGTCGCCTCGCCCAGGAACGAGAACTGGTCGCGCAGGCTGTCCGACAGCACCACGAACCGTTCCACCCGCCGCAGCACGAACGAGATCACACGGCGCAGCAGCCAGGTTTCCTTGTGGTAGTAGCCCTTATAGTTGCCGCCGTGCAGATGGATCACCACCGGTGCGCCGGCCAGCCGGCCCAGCAGGATGATCAGCGCGTCGCGCAGGAAGCCCCACCGCGACTGGGCGATGGTGAGGTACAGCAGCTTGGCCCTGCGCGCATGGAAGTAGATGCCCAGTGCGGAGCGCACGACTTCCCAGGCTCGCAGCAGGGTGAACGACTTGTCGCGGCGCCCGACCTTGCCGCTGATGTCGTGGACGTGGAGCGGAAAGCGATCCCGCAATCCGGCGATCAGCATGCTGAAGGCGACGGACTGGCCGGTGATGGGCGGGGGAATCGCTCCCACCAGCACGATCTTGTCTCCGGACTTCGCCATCGGCAGCTCGGCTATGGGCGTCTTATCCGGGATGATCGAATTCATTCGAATGTTGTAACGACCGCGCCAATGGAGCTCAAGCCCGGAATGAATTCACGGCGTGCCGACCAGTTCTTCGTAGCAGGCGTGATAGCCGTCGACCACCACCGGCCAGTCGTAGGACGCCGCACTATCGATGGCTTCGCGCGCAAGCCGGGCCCGCAACGCCGGATCGTCCAGCAGCCGGCCGAGGGCGCCGGCAAGGGCGGCGGGATCGTCGGGCGGCACCAGCAGTCCGTCGAAGCCGTGCCGCACGATGTCGCGACTTCCCGGCACGTCGGTGGTGACCACGGCCAGGCCGGCCGCCATGGCCTCCGCCGTCACGATGCCGAAGCTCTCGATCCGGGTGGGGAACAGGAAGATGTCGGCCGACTTGTAGAGGGCGATCAGGGCGTCCGAGGGGAAGGACGAGCTGCCCGGAGATGCCCCGGTGCCGATCTCGGCGATGACGGTGATCCGCTCCCCCAGCCCCAACTCGTGCAACTGCCGCCCGATGGCGTCGTTACCGCGCCCGACCAGGACGAATTTCCACGGCTTGTCCCGGTCCAGCAGCGCCAGGGCGGGCGGAATGAGGTCGAAGCCCTTCTTGGGATGATTGCGGCCCACGGTCAGCATGACCACATCATCCGACGCGGCCCCCAGAGTGGCGCGGATCGCCTCACGGTCGGCGGGCAGGCGGGTGATCCGGTCGAGGCTGATGCCGTTGGGCACGTCGCGGATACGGGCGGGGTCGACGCCCAGCGATTCGAACTCGCTGCGGATCGACCCGGAGACGGCGGTCACCAAGGGCGCCCGGCGCAGGGTTTCGATCACCGCCGCCTCGACACCGGGGATCAGGCGATAGCCGTAACCCGACCGCCGGTCGACCTGGATGTCGGCACCATGGCAGGTGATCAGCCATGGGGCGCCGGTCCGGGCGATCCCCGGCGCCGCGACGAAGGCGGTGGGCATCGCCATATGGAGATGCCAGATGTCGAACCCCATCACATGCTGCAGGGCGGTGAACCAGTGGGCGTGGATCATCGAGGGCGGCCGCCCTGCCCGGAAGGCATCCATCTGCATGGCGCCGAAGCGGGGTGGCAGCGGCAGCAGGCGGAAATTCACCGTCCGTCGCATGGCCCACCAGAAGCGGGCGGGGCAGAACACGGTCACCGCATGGCCCCGGGCCGCCTGACGCTCGGCTATGGCATGGACGGCGACCTCCAGCCCCCCGACAACAGGCAGAAAAGATGCCGTGACGTGCGCGATGGAGAGAGGGCGGGACATGGCCGGATAATGGACATGCCCCCGTTGCGGTGTCAACTTTGCGGGGTGAGGAGGCAGGGCTCCGAATCCAGATTACCAAGTCGTCTATTTCGACCCGTCATGCCCGCGGAAGCGCTAGTCGATTCACACATCGCGGACGTTCCAGCCGATGACGATGGCTTGGAAGACTTTGAGCCCCTCGGCCATCGTTATCGGGCCGGGCTTTGTTCTGGGATACCCGTCCCATCCGCCGAGGCGGGCGATGATCCATGC
>CAJANL010000144.1 GCA_903941105.1 uncultured Rhodospirillaceae bacterium | reverse complement strand
GCTATATCCACGAGCAGGCCAGCCAGGATGTCCGGCGGAATACCGCACGGGTGTTCGTGGCCGTCATGCCGGATCGGCCCGAGCATATCCTCGGCTTCTTCACCCTCAGCGCCGCGACGGTGGTCGCCGCTGACCTGCCGCTAGCAATGGAGAAACGCCTACCGCGACATCCCATTCCGGCGGCTCTGATCGGGCGCCTCGCCGTTGATCTGGCCGCTGCTGGTCAGGGTCTGGGCAGTGTTCTGCTGGCTGATGCCGTCAAGAAGACCAAGGTGGCGGCGGAGACGGTCGCCATGTCGGTGATCGTCGTTGACCCCATCGACGATGGTGCCCAAGGATTCTACTCGGCGTTCGGGTTCCAGTCCCTGCGGGGACCACAGAGACGGATGTTCATGGCTATCCATGGCGGTGCGGCCAAATCGGTGCAGTGATCCGAATGATCACCGCCAATTCCTGACGATCAGCTCCGGCAGCGCCGCAGCCCACTGCTCGGCGACGCCGTTCACGTCGAGGCGCTTCTTCAAGCTCACCTGCGGCACCAGGATGAACATCACCACACTGGTCATCCCGCGGCCGGAGCGGAGCGCCGAGGCGCTGCCCTTGGCGAAACCACCCCGTTTGCCGGTGCGGGCCCGCATGTTCTCGGCCACCAGCAGCGAGGGAGCGCCCCGGCGATAGATGAATCGCAGGCGGCTGCCGTGCATCTGTTCCCATAGGCCGGGCGTCATGCGCTTGCCTCGGGCACCGGTCCCGGCGGCGGGTGTGGGGATCGCCAGCCAGAAACCATGTCTGGATTTGATCACCGCGCCCTGGTCGAAGGCCCGGATGATGGTGGGGGCCCTGGTGAAGACGAAGCCCGCCGCCTTGATGCTCTTTTGGCTCTTGGGATACAGCTCGGCCCGCCAGGTATTGGCGAGGCGCTGGCCCATGCCCGCTTCGGTGACCTGGCGGCGGAGGTCCGCCTTCAGCCCGTCGGCGGCTTGGCGCATCCCGGCGGTGACGGCGTCTTCGGCGGCCCTGACCTCCTCGGCCATGATCTTGCGCAGATCACCGGATAGGGCCGCCGCCAGTTTCATTCCGGTCTCACGTCGATTGTCCAAACCAGCTGCTCGGCATCCAGACGGGGTTCCCCCTGGACGACGAAGCTGTCGCCGTCATGGACGATCACGTCCCCTGCCGCCGGACTGGTAACCTCCTTCCGCCGGACCTCGAATATCGCCGTCGCTGTGTGAACGGTGATGTCGGCGAATTCGAGATCGCGGTCGGGCCGCCGTACCAGGGCGCGGATGGACCGGCCCTGGTAGCTGACGGTGACGGCGAGGTTGGGATCGGAGAACAGGTCGTCGATGGCGTCGGCAAAGGCGGTCATGGTCAGTTGCCCGAGAACAGACGCACCGCCAGACGCGGCCGCTTGTTGACCGGCAGGATCGACGCCTCGGTCTTGACGTCGATGGCGCTGCCGTCCTGGCGGGCCAACTGCCGGGCGTACATGGGAACGCCCAGGGTGTTGACCGTCTCGATCAGATTGGCCGGGGCGCCATAGGTGACGAAGGTGTCCATGGTGCCCAGCGGGAAGGCGATACCTTCGCCGGCCGGGATCAGGGTTTCGGTCTGGCCGGTCGAGAGGGTGACGGTGGCGCTGTATTCCTCGAACACCATGCCGGCGAAGGGGAAGCGGCGCCGCACGTCTTCCCTGAGCGGCTGGGCGCCGGTCGAGGAATAATACTGGTAGGCCTGCTCGACCTTGGCGTGGCCGATCAGCTTGTCGAAGAATTCCGGGCTGACCAGGGCCAGCACGCTGGTCATGGTCTCGCCCTTCAGCTCGGTCTCCACCTTGCGCAACACGTCGCGGATCTTGGCCTGGACATTGGTGGTGGCGGTGCCGAGGGTGAAATCCACCTGCTGGCGGGTGAGGGCGAACTCGCTGAAGTAGTCGTACAGGGTGGACCCGGCACCGTCGCGGACCACGCCCTTCAGCGCATTGACCTCCATGAACTCGCGGGTCTGGGCGTGCTTGCTCCGCATGCGGGTCAGCTTGCGCTCCATGACGGTGGCCAGGGGGTCGGCGGCATCGGCGACGCCGAAACCACGCACGCCCTGGACGTCCTGCGGCGTGATGGAATCGTCATGGGGAATCCACGGCACCGTGAACGAGCGCATGCTCCGGGCATCCCGGTTGGCGACGGTGGCGGGACCGCCCAGCGGCACGGTGGGCAGCAGGTTGAGGACGCCTTCAGCCTGCTCGATGATGACGCTGCGCTGGGTGACGCCCTCGAAGCGGAACAGCCCCATCTGCCCCAACCGGGTATAGAGGTTGGGCAGCAGGTTGATGGCCTGGGTCATTTCGGCGAGCGAATAGCCGTCCGCGTCGAAGGGATTGATGATGGCGTTCATGTCGGAGGCATCCTCAAACGGTGGTGCGGGCGACGAGGCCCAATGCGGCAAGCTGGGTGATCTTGGCGGCCCGTTCGGCGGGCTGGTCGACCGAGGCATCGAACACCAGGGCACCATCGGCCAGAATGACGGGACCGCGGGCGGCGATCAGGCCGGTAACGGCGGCATCGGTGGCATCCACCGCTTCCAGCAGGACGGCGATGGCCGCCTCGGCGCCTTCGTCACCGACCACTTCGGCGGCGGGGGACAGGCGGTATTCGCCGCTTGCGGTGATGCGGCCCAGCACCGCACCCAGGGAGTAGGATGTGCCCGCCTTCAGGGTAACGGTCTCGCGGGTGTAGCTGGCGTTCAGTTCAAACTTCAGCAGATCGCCCAGGGTGGGCGAAGCGGTCAGCACAGGCATGGCGGGGTGTCCTTATTTCCGGGCGGCGGCTTCGCGGGCACGCCGGACGATGGGGCTTTCGGATTCGGTCTTGGGGACCGCACCAGCCGGGGCGGCGGCCACCACGTCGGTGGCCTCGGAGCGCTCGGCCAGTTGCTCCAGCACGGTGCGACGCAGCGCCTCGGGGCGGATGCCCTTGGCCATGGCCTCGGCGGGATCGATGGT
>CAJANL010000143.1 GCA_903941105.1 uncultured Rhodospirillaceae bacterium | reverse complement strand
TCGCACAGCGAACCGGACACCATGGCCTGCTCGCAGCCGATCATCACCGGCAGGAAGTCGGTGGCGCCGCCGATGGGGGCCGAGCCGTGCTTGGGGCCGGCCTGGCCGAACTTGGCCAGATCCTGGGCGATCGAGAAGTCGGCGGCCATGCCGATTTCCTGGCCGCCGCCGATGCGCATGCCGTTGACCCGGCAGATCACCGGCTTGTCGCAGCCCAGGATCGACGACACCATGTCGTTGAACAGGCGCATGTACTGGCGGTATTCCTGCGGATTGCCGGCGTAGTACTCGGCGTACTCCTTGGTGTTGCCGCCGGTGCAGAACGCCTTGTCGCCCGAGCCGGTGAACACCACCGAGGAGACGTCGCGGGCACTGGAGGCCTCGCGGAACGCCATGATGACGCCCTTTACCATGTCGGTGGTGTAGGAGTTGTACTGCTTGGGGTTGTCCAGCGTGATCCAGACATTGTAGAGCCCTTCGGCCACCGAGCCGTCGGGACGGCGGGCCGGGCGCTTCTCGTAGATCACTCCCGGTACCACCGGCAGAGCCACCACGTTGTGGTCGTTCAGGTGAGCGGGCGCCGTCTGGTCGACGATGGCGGCGGTTTCCTTCTTCATCTGAGTACTTCTCCCTCTCTCGTGTTTCTTCGTGGCCCTAGGGCACCAGCACCGCGCGGCGCGACAGCTTGTGGTCGTGCACGTCGGCGAATATTTCGTTGATGGAGGCCAGCGGGTGGCGCTCGACGAAGTCCTTGACGTTGACCTTGCCCGACAGCACCAGCTCCAGCGCGCCGGGATAGTGCTCGGGGACGCAGCCCCAGTTGCCCAGCGCCCGGGCGTGATAGGCCATCAGGTTCGACAGCCGGAACTCGGCCTTGTTGAAGGTGTAGCCGACCACGCAGAGGGTGCAGCCGTGCACCATCAGGTCGAAGGCCATCTGCTGGCCGGGCACCGAGCCCGAGCACTCCATGATGATCCACTCGGTCTGGCGCAGGCCCTCGGCCTTGGCGAAGGCGCCGATGGCCTTCTTGACGTCCTTGGTGGCGGGAAAGTCCTTGGGGTTCAGCGCCAGCGACGCGCCGGCCGAGGTGATGGCCGCCAGCTTCTTGGGGTCGATGTCGATGGCGACCACCTTGGCGCCCATGGCATTGGCCACCTGCACCGAATAGCCACCGACGCCGCCGGCACCGATGACGATCACCAGATCGCCCGGGCCGATGCCGGCCTGGATCGCCGACTGGTAGGGGGTGGTGAGGGCGTCGGCCACCACCGCGACCTCGGCCAGCTCCATGCCGATGGCGGCGAGACGGACCTCGTCGACCTCGCACAGGCCGCGCGCCGGGATCCGGATATGGGTGGCGAAACCACCCTGGAAGTCATTACCCGGCATTTTTTGGGCCCGGCAGATGGTTCCTTTGCCGCGCTTGCACAAATCACACTCGCCGCAAGGGATCACCGCGGGTATTATGACCGCCTTGCCGAGCCAGCTTTCGGCACCGGCACCCGTGCCGGTGACTCTTCCGCTGATCTCATGGCCCAGCGCCAGGGGCAGCGGATGGTTGGTGCGGACACCGTTGTAGTAGTAGTCGAGATCGGTATGACAGACGCCGCATCCGGCAATCGCCACCAGCACTTCCCCCGGTTGGAGGGACTCGATGTCCATCGGCTCCTTGACCATGGGCTGGGCCACGGCGGTCATCAGCCAGCGATGCGGTGAACTGGTCATGCTTTCCTCTCGTCTCCTGCTCTTGTGCCCGCATCGGAACGTTGCGCCGATTTGGGCTGGTGTGTATTATTGGGTAAATGCGTACCACAATACCGATTTACCCGTCAAGAGCGGCAACGAACCCAAACTGTGGCAGGCCCGTTCAGAGGCCATTCGGGGGTAGTGAGAACATGACGAAGAGTACCGGAACAGGATCGGTGTCCATCGCACTGTGCGGCAGTGGTGGCGCCGGCGTGATGACCGCCGCTGACATGCTGCTGAACGCGGCCGCCCAGGCCGGCCTGTATGCGCTGTTCGGCCGGACCATGGGGCCGCAGATCCGCGGCGGCGAAGCCGCGGCGTTGCTGCGCCTGTCGCCCGATCCGATCACCTCGGTGGACGACACCTATCAGATCGTCCTGGCGATCGACTGGCAGAATGTGCAGCGCTTCTCGGCCGAGCTGCCGATGAACAAAGACAGCGTCATCATCTGCGATCCGTCCGCCGGTGAGGTCCCCGAGGCCATCGCCAAGTGGGGCGCCCGTGTTGTCGAGCTGCCCATGAAGGATCTGGCGAAGGGCATCGAGGGCGGTCGTCCCAACATGATCGCGCTGGGTGCCGTCGCCCACCTGATCGGGCTGTCCATCGACGTGGTCATCGAGGTTATCGCCAAGTCGCTGAAGAAGAAGCGGGCCGATGCCTACGAGTCGTCGGTTGCCGCCGTCAAGAAGGGTGCCGAGGCCGCTGCTGCGCTGCCCGCGACTCAGCGTCTCGGCGCGGTGAAGCAGGATGGCGTCAAGCGCTGGGCCATCACCGGCAACTACGCCGCGGCGGTGGGTGCGGTGCGCGGCGGCGTCCGCTTTTGCGCCGCCTATCCGATCACTCCCTCGACCGAAACCCTGGAATGGCTGTCGAGCGCCCTGCCCAAGGTCGGCGGCGTGTTCGTGCAGGCCGAGGACGAGTTGGCCTCCATCAACGCCTGCATCGGCGCCTCCTACGGCGGTGCGGCCTCCATCACCGCCACCTCCGGTCCCGGCCTGTCGCTGATGATCGAGGGCCTCGGCCTGGCCACCGCCTCCGAGACCCCGGTGGTGGTGGTCGACGTCATGCGTGGCGGACCTTCGACCGGCATCCCCACCAAGTCCGAGCAGTCCGACCTCAACATCGCGGTCTACGGCTTGCACGGCGACGCGCCTCACTTGGTGGTCGCGCCGCAGGACATCGGCGACTGCCTGTTCACCACCCAGTGGGGTGTCTATCTCGCCGAGACGCTGCAGAGCCCCTGCATCGTGCTGTCGGACCAGACCCTGGGCCAGAGCCGCGCCATCATCGCCGAGCCGGCCGACGTGGCCTTTGTCGGCAAGCGTCTGCTGGCTGAGACTCCGGCCGAGGGTGTGGTGTTCAAGCGCTACGCCAACACCGCCAGCGGCGTTTCGCCGATGCCGGTTCCCGGCACGCCGGGCTGCCAATACACCGCCGATGGCCTGGAGCATGCCGAGACCGGCACGCCGTCCTCGCAGGAATCGGACCATTCCAAGCAGCTCGACAAGCGTCTGCGCAAGCTGACCAGCCACGAGTACGGCGACCATTGGGCGGCCATCGAGGGTGAGGGCGACATCGCCGTCATCACCTGGGGCGGCTGCACCGGCGCGGTGCGCGAGGCCATCACCCGTGCCGCCGCCGACGGCGTCAAGGCCAAGATGATCTCGATCCGCCTGCTCTACCCGACGCGGCCGGAACATCTGGCGGCGGCCCTGAAGGGCGTGACGAAGGTTCTGGTGGTCGAGCAAAGCCATCTCGGCCAGTTCAACCGCTATCTTCGCGGCGAGTACGATCTGCCCGCCAAGCCCGAGCTGATCAACCGCGCCGGCCCGCTGCCGATCCGGCCGGGCGAAGTCCATGCGCGCCTCCTGTCGATGGGGAAGTAAGCCAATGACCACCTGCACTGCACCCTCCTACAGCGCCAAGGACTTCCGCACCGAGGTCAAGCCGGTCTGGTGCCCGGGCTGCGGCGATTACGCCGTGTTGTCCTCGATCACCAAGGCCTTCGCCGATCTCGGGCTCGAACCGCACATGACCTCGGTTGTGTCGGGCATCGGCTGCTCGTCGCGCATTCCGGCCTACACCAACACCTATGGCTTCCACTCCATCCATGGCCGCGGCCTGGCGGTGGCGCAGGGGCTGAAGCTGGCCCGTCCGGACCTCACCGTCCTGGCGGCCGGCGGTGACGGCGACGGCTTCTCCATCGGCGGCAACCACTTCATCCATGCCTGCCGCCGCAATGTCGACATGACCTATATCGTCATGGACAACCGGGTCTACGGCATGACCAAGGGCCAGCCCTCTCCGACCACCGAAGCGGATTGGGATGCCTCGGCCATGGCGCCGCCCGGCGGTACCGGCGTGTCGCCGTTCCATCCGCTGGGCATTGCCCTGGCGGCGGGAGCGAACTTCATCGCCCGCGCCTTCTCGGGCGATCCGAACGGCACCGCGGCCATCGTCGCCGAGGCAATCCGTCACCCGGGCTTCTCGTTCGTGGCGATCATGAGCCCCTGCATCACCTTCCGCGACGAACAGCGCGAGTGGAAGAACATGGTGCGGCCATCGGGGGTCGAGTCCACCACCGATTCGGCCCAGGCGGCGCGTCGCCTGATGACCGACGACGGTTACAACATCGGTGTGCTCTACAAGGGGAATCGCAAGCCGTACGGCCGCGAGATCAAGGCGACGCACTCCGTCGCCGACCTCGACAAGGAGTTCAATCTGTGACTTTGGACTTCGGAGCCATCCGGACGGCTGCCGACCTGCTCGCCATCACCCGGGTGATGGAGGAAAGGTCGGCGGAGCGTTTCCTGGAACTCGCCGAGGCGTTCGACATGTCGTGTAATGCCGATGCCGCCGACGCCTTCCGCGAACTGGCCGCGATGGAGGACCGGCATGCCGCCGAGTTCCCCGCCGTGGACGGACTGGTTCCGAAAGTCCTGCCATGGGGCGAGGAAGACCCCGAGATCGCCGATCCCGGGGCCGTCCACTACCTCATGCACGCCTGGCATGCCTTCGATCTCGCGCTTCGGCACGAGGAGAAGGCGCTGGGATTCTTCGAGATGATCTCGGTGCAGACCTCCATCCCGGAGGTTCGCGCCGAGGCATTGACGCTGGCCGAGCGCGAGCGCGGCCACGTCGCCTTCATCAAGAGCCGGCTGGCGGAGTTGCCCGTTCCTCCCGAGGACTGGGAAGACGACCCCGACCCGCCGAACTGGGACATGTAGGCGATGCAGCATGACATCCTGCCCGAGGCGTCGGACGGTTCCGGCCGGTTCCCCGGGCAGGGTTTTTCACCGACAAAATTTCACGAGCGAGGAGCAGGCGCCGCCGGTCACGCAGGCGCTGGAATCGTCGCCATACTCAGGGAAACGGGCTGTCCAACCCTAGGAGGAAACGCCTGTGTCGAAATTTCAATGGGATGATGCCCTGCTGCTCGACGAGCAGTTGACCGAGGACGAACGCATGGTGCGCGACGCCGCCCGTGCCTACGCCCAGGACAAGCTGATGCCGCGCATTCTCGAAGCCAACCGCCATGAGGTCTTCCACCGCGAAATCATGAGCGAGATGGGCGAACTCGGCTTTCTCGGCCCGACAATCCCCGAGGAATACGGCGGCGCCGGCGTCAACTACGTCTGCTACGGCCTGGTTGCCCGCGAGGTCGAGCGCGTCGACTCCGGTTACCGTTCCGCCATGAGCGTGCAGTCGTCGCTGGTGATGCATCCGATCTACGCCTACGGCACCGATGCGCAGAAGAAGAAGTATCTGCCCAAGCTGGCCACCGGCGAAACCATCGGCTGCTTCGGCCTGACCGAGCCCGATGCCGGTTCCGATCCCGGCTCCATGCGGACGCGGGCCAAGAAGGTGGATGGCGGCTGGCTGCTCACCGGCAACAAGATGTGGATCACCAACTCGCCCATCGCCGACATCTTCGTGGTGTGGGGCAAGACCGAGGACGGCGTGATTCGGGGCTTCATCCTGGAAAAGGGCATGAAGGGCCTGTCGGCACCCAAGATCGAGGGTAAGTTCTCCTAGCGCGCCTCGACCACTGGCGAGATCGTCATGGACGAGGTCTTCGTCCCCACCGAGAACCTGCTGCCCAACGTGGAAGGGCTCAAGGGGCCGTTCGGCTGTCTCAACCGCGCCCGCTTCGGCATCGCCTGGGGTGTGCTGGGCGCGGCGGAGTTCTGCTGGCACCAGGCGCGCCAGTACACCCTGGACCGCAAGCAGTTCGGCCGTCCGCTGGCCAACACCCAGCTGATCCAGCTGAAGCTGGCCAACATGCAGACCGAGATCACCCTGGGCCTGCAGTCCTGCCTGCGCTTGGGCCGCCTGTTCGACGACGGCAAGATGGCGCCGGAGATGATTTCGCTGATGAAGCGGAACAACTGCGGCAAGGCGCTGGAGATCGCCCGGGTGGCGCGCGACATGCACGGCGGCAACGGCGTCTCGGATGAATTCCACGTCATTCGCCACGCCATGAACCTGGAAGCGGTCAACACCTACGAAGGCACCCACGACGTCCACGCCCTGATTCTGGGCCGGGCGATCACCGGGCTGAACGCCTTTAGCTGAGGAAGATGGGGACTCCTCTCCCGCCTGTGGCGGGGGAGGAGTTTTTTCGCGATGAGCCCAATAAAAATCCCTCCCCCAGGCGGGGGAGGGAGGGATCAGCGACGAAGGTGGGAGGGTAAGGCGGCCTAGCCGATCTTGCGGGTGAAGCACAGCCGCTGCGACGGCGTGAAGCCGCAGCGGGCGAGGAAGCCCAGCAGGCTGAAGCCGTTCCAGGCCACCTGGGTTTGGACCTTTTCCACCCCCAGCGACGACAGATTGGTCAGTAGTTGCGACATCAGGGCACGGCCGACGTTCTGCCGGGCATTGGCCGGGTCGACGCCCATGGTGTCGAGGATGGCGGTGGGCTCGGCGCGGCCGAACTCGCCGTAGTCGGTGCGGGCCATGACGAAGCCGGCAAACTGCCCGTCGACCTCGGCCACCAGCGACACGCGGACGCCCGATTCCTTGACCACCTCGGCGACCTTGCGGCGGTAGTAGGCGGAGCGGTCGCGTCCCGTGACCTTGCGGTCGACGGCGACGATGAAGGGCGAGTCGCTTTCGGCCAGCGAGCGCACCGGGATGCGGTCGCGCGACAGGGCGGCGAAGTCGTCGCCCGACGGGTCGGAGTGGTTGAGTTCGCCGTGATGCTCGTGTTTCGGCTCGGGCATGTCGAAGTCGATGGTGCCGGTGGTGCCGCGCTCCAGCACCATCCGCGGCGCCAACCGGAAGCCGGCGGAGGCGAAGAAGCGGATCAGGCCGTGCTCGCTCCAGTCAGCCTGGGTCACCATCTCGCGCACGCCACGGGCCGCCATGGCGGTATCCAGCGCCTGTATCAGCCGTCGGGCGCAGCCGTTGCCGCGGCGGTCGGGATCGACGCCCAAGGCATCCAGCACGCCCACCGGCCCGGAGCCACCGAACTCGCCGTCGAGGATGTGGGCATAGACATAGCCGGTCAGCGCGGCGCCGTCGGTGTCGGCCAGGGTGACGAAACTGGCCGGCTCCGCTGCCGCGGCGGCCGAACGCTTGGAATGGAAGCTGCGGCGCGGATAGCCGGTGAGAGTGCGGTCGAGCTCGACCAATCGGTCGAGGTCGGCGGCAACGATGTCGCGAACGGTGGACATGGACGTGACGATCCTTCCCCTGCCTGTGGGTGGTTCCAGGCTATCCTTGACGCCACCTCGACGCAAAGGGTAACCTCTAAAGCGATAATTCGGTACGATAATACCGAATAGGCCGCGACGGTCAAGAGGGAGCAGGTCATGCATTGGGATTTCCGGGGCAGGGTGGCGGTGGTGACCGGTGGTGTGCGCGGCATCGGCCGGGCGATCGCCGTCGGGCTGGCGGCGGGCGGCGCCGAAGTGCATGCCTTCGATCGCGACACGGCCGACGACCTGCCGGCCGAGATCCGCTTCCATGCCGTCGACGTCGCCGACTCGGCCAGCGTCGCCGCCGCCTTCACCACCATCGGCAAGCCGGTGACCCTGTTGGTCAACAATGCCGGTATCACCCGTGACCGCACCCTGATGAAGATGAGCGACGACGAGTGGCGCTCGGTGATCGACGTCAACCTGACCGGCTCGTTCAATATGGTGCGCGCCGCCGCTTCCGGCATGGCTGAGGCCGGCGGCGGGCGCATCGTCAACGTGGTCTCCATCAACGGCTTGCGCGGCAAGGTAGGGCAGGGCAACTACGCCGCCTCGAAGGCCGGCCTGATCGCGCTGACCAAGACGGCGGCCAAGGAGCTCGGCAAGAAGGGGGTCACGGTCAACGCCGTGGCGCCGGGGATGGTGCTGACCGAGATGACGCTGAAGTTGGATCAGCAATACCGCGACAAGGCGCTGGCCGAGGCGGCCCTGACCATCCTGCCAGACACCTCGGACATCTCCAACGCCGTGCTGTTCCTGCTGTCCGACCTGGCACGCTGCATCACCGGAGAGGTCATAAAGGTTGATTGCGGGCAGTACATTTAGCATTCAGGTTCCAAACGCCGGCGTGAACCTGTATGGTGATGACTCCTTCGAGGGAGGCCTGGCTTGGCAGGGAAAGGCATCCGCGAACTGTTGATGGGCGGCGCGCTTGCTCTGGTGATTGTCACCGGGCTCGCCTTCGGCCTGTGGGCGGCGCGGGAACGGGACGCGACGATTGCGGCGGCCGGGGCGTCCATGCTGCATTCCGGCCGGCTCCTGGCGGCGATGCTGGACGCGGAACTGGCCGGCGTCGACAAGGTGCTGGCGGGGGCGGCCGAGACCTATGCCGTCCGGCAATTCCCCGAGCGCGATACAAAGGTGCTGGAAACGCTGACACGCCTGGGCGCTCTGTCGCGCGCCGTGCGCGGCGTCGTCATCACCGGGGCCGATGGCCGCAGTCGCTATGCCACCAACCTGGCCGATCCCTTTCAGCCCCTGGATCTTTCCGACCGTACCTATGTGCGGATTCATGCCCGCGGCGACACCGCGTCTCCGACCTTTCTCAGCGAACCGCTGATCAGCCGCAACGACGGCAAGGCCATCGTGGTCCTCAGCCGTCGCCTGACCACCCCCGACGGTGGATACGGCGGAGTCATCGCCGCGACCATCTCGGTGACGGTGTTGGAGCAACTGGCCGCCCGCTCATTCACCGCCCCGGCCACGGCCCTGGGGGTGGTCAATGCCAACGACATCACCCTGATCCGCCTGCCCGATCTCGAGCGTCACGTCGGCAAATCCCTGGCGGGACGGCCGCTGGTGGCGCGCAGCAAGGAGACGGCGGAAGGCGCCGAGTGGGTGGTGTCGCCCTTCGATGGCCGCGAGCGGCGCATCACCTATTCCCATAGCGAGCTGTTCGGCCTCACCGTATACGTGACGGCGGAGAAGGACGTTGTGGTGGCCGACTGGCAGCGCCGCATGCTGGTGTTGGGGGTACTGGCGGGACTGGCCTGCATGGTGATTTGCTGGCTGGCTTGGCACCTCGTGCACCACGTCGATCAATTGGGCCATGCGCGCGCCGTCGCCGATCGGGCCAACGCAGCCAAGACCGCCTTCCTGGCCAATATGAGCCACGAGCTGCGCACGCCCCTGAACGCCATCATGGGTTTTTCCGACGCCCTGATGCATGGCATCACCGGCGAGGTCTGCCGGCCGCGATGCCATGAGTATCTCGGCCATGTGCTGTCGTCGGGCCAGCACCTCCTGGGCGTGATCAACGAGGTCCTCGACCTGTCCAAGGTGGAGGAAGGCCAGGTCCTGCTCAATATGGGGGACGTCGATCTTGCCCTGGCGGCGCGCGAGGCGGTGGTGTTGGTGGCGGGAGCCGCGGAGGCCAAGGGCATCCACCTCAGTGGCCCGCCCGAGGGCACCGTGGTCCGGGTGCTGGGCGATGCGCAGCGCCTCCGCCAGGTGGTGATCAACCTCGTCGCCAACGCGGTGAAGTTCACCGGCCGTGGCGGCCGGGTCGAGGTCACGGTGATTCGAGCCAATCATGGCGAAGTGGAACTGATGGTGGCCGACAATGGTATTGGCATGACGCCGGACGAACTGGCGGTGGCGCTGACGCCGTTCGGCCAGGTGGCGTCCGAAATGACGACCCACGAGCCCGGCACCGGCCTCGGCCTGCCGCTCTCCAAGCGCCTGGTGGAATTGTCAGGCGGCCGCCTGACGGTGGAAAGTCACAAGGGCTCCGGTACCCGCGTCACGGTGCGCCTGCCGGGGCTGAAACACTAGCGGGGGCTTCGGGGGCCTACCCGAACTCCGCCTCCATCTGCCGGCGGAGCGCCAGCGCGTCGTCGGCGTCGTCGAAGATCACGTCGTCCTGGGTGAGGACCTGTCCGCTCGTGACCCCCCGGCGTAGGGTGAGGCCGTCGGTCAGGCCGATGGGGACCGCCTTCTGGGCCAGCGACGCCGCAGCGGGTAGCATCTTGCCCCACACCGTGTAGCCGCCCTCGCCGTCGAGCACCGTGCCGCGATCGAGGTCATGCTTGGCCACCGCCACCACGTCGGCCGCGAACGCCGAGGGGCAGCCGGTCGGCTGGCCGAGGCAGGCGACCCAAGCCACCGATACGCCCAGCTCCATGCCCATCAGATGGTACGGTCGCCAGAGGGAGGCATAGTCGCCGCAGCTGTCGTTGATCAGGCCGTACTCCGAGAAGCACCGCCCCGAATGGAGGGTGGGTGCCTTGAAGGTGACGAACACGCCACTGCGCAGGTCGCCCGCCACGTGACGGCCGTCGCGTTCCTCCGACGACACCGCCTCGACCTGCCCCATTCCCTCCAGCCGTCCGCCGTCGAAACTGGGCTTCAGCAACCGGGGCAGATCATGGGTGCCGCAGGGGTGAAAGGCGAGTCCGTTGGACGGTGACTTGAGACCGGATGCGTTGCAGACGGCGGCCAGTTCGATGGCCGACTTGGTGCCGTCGATGATAGAGGTGAAGCGCCTGGGCGCCATTCCGGCCGCCTTGGCCCGCTCGGGTTCGATGCCGTAATGCTGCCAGACGGTATCCGGCGTGGCGGCGTGGTAGCCCGGCAGGTACTTGGTGCCCTTGCCGGCGCAGGCGACCTCGAAGCCGCAGGTCCGGGCCCAGTCCACCATCTCGCAGATAATGGCCGGCTGGTCGCCATAGGCCAGCGAGTAGACGACTCCCATTTCGGCAGCGCGGCGGGCGAGCAGCGGGCCGGCGAGCACATCGGCTTCCACGGTCACCATGATCACCGACACTCCGGCGGAAATGGCGGCCAGCGCGTGCGTGATTCCGGCGCGGGCGTTGCCGGTGGTCTCGATGATCACGTCGAGGCGGCTGTCCTCGAACAGGCCGAATACATCGTCGGTCACCCAGGTGCCGCCCGAGCCGATGGCCTGATCGAGCGAGCGAGCCACCGCCTTCAAGGGAGGCCATCCGGCCAGCGCCAGCGCCATGCTGGCCCGCTCCGGCGTCACATCGGCCACCGCCGCCACGTGGATTCCTGGGATGAACCGGGCTTGGCCCAGGAACATGGTTCCGAACCGGCCGGCGCCGATCAGGCCGATCCGCACCGTTCGGCCATCGGCCGCCCTGGCAGCCAGGAGCGCAGTCAAATTCACCGCATATCCCCTAATCGGTATCACCACCGCCGTAGAGTATCCCCAAATCATTCCCTTGAAAACAACCGTACCGGGCCGGGCGGCCGGTATGGGTTGTCAATCACCGTCGAGGGACCAACATCTAGGGTACAGGGTTTTCTGGAAGGGTGGTTCGCCCGAAGTTCTGCGTCGTTGGGCTGCGCCTTTGGGCGCCCAACGGGAAGGTCTCCGCGCGCGGACGATAGTGGTGAGCCGAGAACGCATGAGGCCAAGCATGTCGAAGGGGCTTGTTAAGGACTATTTGGTAATATTATTGGGCAATCGCATCAGGCGAGAGGGCGATGCCGTGTGGACTTAGGAGGTTGCCTCTTATCTTTCCGGTGATCGGCCGGTTGGCTTGGTTGCTCCGCCTGACGGTGCAAAGGCCCCCGGTCCATCGGTTGGTGCCGATGAATTGTTCGCTCTGAGTCCGTACATGTCTCTTAGGAACCTTTCGCCACGACCCTTGCGATGGAGTGACTGATGTACGCCGCCGACGATATCTTCTCCCGTTATGCGCGCGCCTACGAGGGTCGCAAGGATGTTGAGATGACGCTCCTTGAGTATCTCGACGGCTGCCGCGATGACCCGATGCTTTATGCCTCCGCCGCCGAGCGGATGATCGCCGCTATCGGCGAGCCCGAAGTGGTGGATACCGCCAGGGACGTGCGGCTGTCGCGCGTCTTCATGAACCGGACCATCAAGGTCTATCCCGCCTTCGCCGAATTCTACGGCATGGAAGAAACCATCGAGCGCATCGTCGGCTACTTCCGCCATGCCGCCCAGGGGCTGGAGGAGCGCAAGCAGATCCTCTATCTGCTTGGCCCGGTCGGCGGCGGCAAGTCGTCGCTGGCCGAGACCTTGAAGGCGTTGATGGAAACGCATCCCATCTACGTGCTGAAGGCCGGCAAGGAAGTCAGCCCGCTGCTGGAAAGCCCGCTCGGCCTGTTCGATCCGCTGACCATGGGGCCGCTGCTGGAGGAGAAGTACCGCATCCCGGTTCGCCGGCTGCCCGGGCTGATGAGCCCGTGGGCGGTGAAGCGGCTGGATGAGTTTGGCGGCGACATCTCCAAGTTCAAGGTGGTCAAGGTCTACCCGTCGCGCCTGCGGCAGGTGGCGGTGTCGAAATGCGAGCCGGGTGACGAGAACAACCAGGACATTTCGACTCTGGTGGGCAAGGTCGACATCCGCCGTCTCGAAATGTTCAGCCAGAACGATCCCGACGCCTACAGCCACTCGGGCGGCCTCAACCGCTGCACCCAGGGGCTGCTGGAATTCGTCGAGATGTTCAAGGCCCCCATCAAGATGCTGCATCCGCTGCTGACGGCGACCCAGGAGGGTAACTATGTCGGCTCGGAGAACATCGGCGCCATGCCGTTCCAGGGCACCATCCTGGCCCACTCCAACGAGGCCGAGTGGCAGACCTTCAAGAACAACCGTAACAACGAGGCCTTCATCGATCGCATCTGTGTCATCAAGGTGCCCTATTGCCTCCGGGTCACCGAGGAGCAGAAGATCTACGACAAGCTGATCCAGAATTCCGAGCTGTCGGCCGCTCCGTGCGCGCCGGGCACCATGGACATGCTGGCCCGCTTCTCGGTGTTGTCGCGCCTCAAGGAGCACGAGAACTCGAACCTGTATTCGAAGATGCGGGTCTACGACGGCGAGAACATCAAGGAGACCGACCCCAAGGCCAAGCCCATGCAGGAATACCGCGACGCCGCCGGCGTCGACGAGGGCATGGAGGGCATCTCGACCCGTTTCGCCTTCAAGGTTCTGTCGTCGACCTTCAACTACGACAGCACCGAGGTGGGCGCCGACCCGGTGCACCTGATGTACGTGCTGGAGCAATCCATCCGGCGCGAACAGTTCCCCGAGGACACCGAGAAGCGCTTCCTGGAATTCATCAAGGGCGAACTGGCGCCGCGCTATGCCGAGTTTATCGGCAACGAGATCCAGAAGGCCTATCTGGAAAGCTATCACGACTACGGCCAGAACCTGTTCGACCGCTACGTCGACTACGCCGACGCCTGGATCGAGGATCAGGACTTCAAGGACCCCGACACCGGCCAGTTGCTCAACCGCGAGCTGCTGAACCAGGAGCTGTCCAAGATCGAGAAGCCGGCCGGCATCGCCAATCCCAAGGACTTCCGCAACGAGGTGGTCAAGTTCTCGTTGCGCTCGCGGGCGGCCCATGGCGGCAAGAACCCCTCCTGGACCTCCTACGAGAAGATCCGCGAGGTCATCGAGCGGCGCATGTTCAGCCAGGTCGAGGACCTGCTGCCGGTGATCAGCTTCGGCTCGAAGAAGGACAATGACTCCGAGAAGAAGCACTCCGAGTTCGTCGACCGCATGATGGACCGCGGCTACACCGAACGCCAGGTGCGCCGTCTGGTGGAGTGGTACATGCGGGTCAAGCAGGCGGGGTAACGGGTGTTTAGCCCCTCTCCCCTGGCGGGAGGGGGGTCACTGGGAGGTTGTTGACGCATGAACATCATCGACCGCCGCCTCAATCCCAAGGGCAAGAGCCTTGCCAACCGGCAACGCTTCCTCAGGCGCGCCCGCTCGCAGATCCAGCGGGCGGTGCGCGAGGCGTCGGGGGAACGGTCGATTCAGGACATTGCCAATGGCGAGCGCATCTCCATCCCCATGGACGGCCTGCGCGAGCCCGGCTTCCGCCGCGCCGCCGAGGGCGGTGTGCGCGACTACGTGGTGCCCGGCAACAAGGACTATGTCGAGGGTGACCTCATCCCGCGCCCACCGGGGAGTGGCGGCAACGGCGGCGGTTCGGACGGCAGCCCCGATGGCGACGGCCAGGATGACTTTGTCTTCGTTCTCAGCAAGGACGAGTTCCTCGATATCTTCCTCGACGATCTGGAATTGCCCGATCTGGTCAAGAAGAACGTGCGCCATTCGGAATCGCATACCCTGACACGGGCCGGCTATTCGGTGTCGGGCTCGCCGGCCAATCTCAATCTGGTGCGCACCATGCGCAACTCGTTGTCGCGACGCATCGCGCTGCGGCGGCCGCGGCCGGCCGACATCGCCGAGCTGGAGGACGAGATCAAGGCCCTCGAAGAATCGGGCGCCGATCCCGAGCGGCTGTCCGAGCTGCGCCTTCAGTTCGATCTGCTGGTGTCGCGCTCCAAGCGGGTGCCCTACATCGACCCGCTCGACGTGCGCTACAACCGGTTCGAGGCGGTGCCCAAGCCCATCACCCAGGCGGTGATGTTCTGCCTGATGGACGTCTCGGGTTCCATGACCGAGCACATGAAGGACCTTGGCAAGCGCTTCTTCATGCTGCTTTACCTGTTCCTGACCCGGCGCTACCGCCATGTGGACATCGTCTTCATCCGCCACACCCACGAGGCCCGCGAGGTGGACGAGGAGACCTTCTTCTATTCCACCGAGACCGGCGGCACCGTGGTTTCGACCGCACTGGCCGAGATGCAGCGGGTAGTGCAGGAACGCTATTCGCCCGCCGACTGGAATATCTATGCGGCGCAAGCCTCGGACGGCGACAACACCGCCTCCGACAATAGCCAGGCGGCGGCCCTGCTGGAGGATGTCATCCTGCCGCTGTGCCAGTATTTCTCCTATATCGAGGTCGGCGCCGAATACAAGGACTGGCTGGGCCGCGAGACCGACCTGTGGCGCACCTATAAGACGGTGCTGAAGCCGGGCGGCAATCTCGCCATGCGCAAGGTGCGGGTGCGCAGCCAGATCTTCCCGGTCTTCCGCGACCTCTTCGCCAAGGGCCGCCAGGCTGCGGCGGTTGGAGGTGGCTGAACCATGACTGACACCGACCGCTTGTTGTTCTCCGGCGCCGATTGGGACTTCGATCGCATCTGGCGGGTGCACGACGCCATCGAGGACATCGCCATCAAGGAACTGGGGCTGTCCATCTACCCCAACCAGATCGAGGTCATCACCGCCGAGCAGATGCTCGATGCCTATTCATCCATCGGCATGCCGCTGATGTACAAGCACTGGTCGTTCGGCAAGCACTTCGCCTCGGACGAAGCGCTCTACCGCAAGGGCATGCGCGGCCTAGCCTACGAGATCGTCATCAATTCCAGCCCCTGCATCAGCTACATCATGGAGGAAAACTCCATGGCCATGCAGACGCTGGTGATCGCCCATGCCGCCTTCGGCCACAACCACTTCTTCAAGAACAACGCCCTGTTCAAGCAGTGGACCGATGCCCGCGGTATCCTCGATTATCTCGAATTCGCCAAGGGCTACATCACCCGGGCCGAGGAGCGCCACGGCCATCAGGCGGTGGAGCGGGTGCTTGACGCCGCCCACGCCTTGATGAGCCAGGGCGTGCACAAATACCCGCGCAAGCGCGTGCTCGACCTCAGCCAGGAGGAAAAGCGTGCGAAGGAACGCGCCCAATACCAGGAGAACATCTACAACGTCCTGTGGCGCACCCTGCCCAAGCCAACGGCCAGCCGGATGGGGTCGCGCGATCTGGCCGAGCGCAAGCGCGCCTTGGGCCTGCCCGAGGAAAACATTCTCTATTTCCTGGAAAAGACGGCGCCGAGGCTGCAGCCCTGGCAGCGAGAACTCCTGCGCATCGTGCGCAACGTCTCGCAGTATTTCTATCCGCAGAAGCAGACCAAGGTGATGAACGAGGGCTGCGCCACCTTCGTCCATTACCATATGCTTAACTTGCTATCACAGCGCGGCATGTTGTCCGAGGGGGCGATGCTGGAGATCCTGCACTCGCACACCTCGGTGGTGTTTCAGCCCGACTTCGACGATCCACGGTTCTCGGGCATCAACCCCTATGCCCTGGGCTTCAACATGATGCAGGACATCAAGCGCATCTGCGAGGAGCCCACCGCGGAGGACCGCCAGTGGTTCCCCGACTTCGCCGGCAACCGCGACCCCTGGGGGACCTTGCGCGGGGCCTGGGCCGACTACCGCGACGAGAGCTTCATCCTGCAGTTCCTCTCGCCGGCCCTGATGCGTAAGATGAAGCTGTTCAAGGTCCATAACGACGCCGACGACCCCAGCATGGAGGTCGAGGCCATCCACAACGAACGCGGCTACCGCGAGGTCCGTAAGGCGCTGGGGCGGGGCTACGATGTGGCCCAGATGGAGCCCGATATTCAGATCGTCGATGTGGACCTGGCCGGCGACCGCCGCCTGGTGCTGCATCACCGCGTCTCCAACGGCGTGCTGCTCGACGAGGGCGAGGCCAATCTGGTGCTGCGCCACATCGCCAATCTGTGGGGCTACGAGGTCCGTCTGATCGAGATCGACGCCACCACCGAGATGAGCCTGCGCGAATTCGACGACGTGGCGCCGACGGTGACTCTGGGGTGACCTCTCCCCCTCCGGCGGGAGGGGGAAACGTCTAATTCATCACCTTCCATGAGCCGTCCGGCTGGCGGCAGGCGGTGCCGTAGCCTTCCTGCTGCTGACCACCCACCACCACCGTCTGGTGATATTCGCGGCAGTATTGGCTGGGACCGGCCTGGAAGGTGCGGGTGGGGGTGATGTTGCCAAAGGCGCCGCTGTCGGGATTGTTCCAGGCGATGGCGCGACCCATGGGGGCGCTTTCGAACGCCTGCTGGCCGGCGCGGTTGGCATACATCTCATCGGCGCGATCGAGCGATTGGCCGGCCTGGCTGCCGAGGAAGGCGCCCAGCAGGGTGCCGGCCGCCGTCATGGCCAGCTTGCCCTTACCGTGGCCGAACTGCGCCCCGGCCAGGCCACCGCCGACGGCCCCGAGAACGCCGCCGCCCGTTGTCTTGTTGAGGCCGAAGCCGCCGGAATTCCCACCGCCGTAAGACCCCGGCTGGGCACAGGCGGCAAGAGACAGGGAAAGGGCAACCGCCACCACTACCTTGCGCATGGTCATTCTCCATGGACTGCGTCGGGTCCATGGTTTAGACGGTCAAGCGGGCGAAATTTCGGCGTCATTGTGGCGGAAATTGGCCGGCTGAATGAAAACGGCGGCCCCCAGGGCCGCCGCATCATCCATCAAGGCTACCGACTCATCAGGACGCACCAGCGCCCGACGACGCAATCGGCGGGGGATTGTGACCGGGCTGGGCCGTAAAGGCGGACGCACCGACGGTGTTCATGTAGCGAACGATATTGGCGGGATCGTCGTAGCGATCGCGCTCCTGGATGGACTTGGACGGCGCCGCGAACGAGTAGCGGAAACCGGCCAGGACGAAGGCCGGCCCCTGGTTGTCCATGCCGACGTCGACGATGAACGACAGGGGCCGCTCGGCCGAGGGCTGGTACTCGAAGCCGGCCTGTGCCGAGCGGGAATTGGCGAAGCCGGCAGCGCTCACGCTCAGCGCAAGATTTGGCATCGCGTAATAAATTCCGCCAAGAGAGCCATAGCCGGTGGCATCTCCGTGGTCGTTCTGGATGCCCGCCGCCGGCAGGATCGAGAAGTTGCCCAAGTAGATTTCCGCTTCGGCGCCAATCCGTCGAACCTGGGATTCGGCATCGCTGTGGGGGCCGGCGATACTCGACCACATGGCCGTTCCGCCCAGCAAGTAGGAGCGGGGGTCGCGGTAGAAGACATGGCCGGCGAAGCCGCCCCGCATGTCGTCGTCGGCACCGCCGATGGCGCCGTCCAGCTGAACGCCGAAGCTGTGGCCCAGGGGTACGGTGCCGGTGAAGCCAGCCAACAATGCCGGTCCGCCGCTCAGGGCGCCGCCCGACAGGTCGACCTTCAGGTTCGGCGCGGAAACCGCTGGAGGGGCGTCCTCCGCGAGGGACGGCGACGCCAAGGTGGCGCCCAGAATGGCAACGACCACCGCAATGGACTGATAGGTCGACTTCATTGATACACTCCCACCCAAATGCACTAGCACAATTCCCCGAAAGCGGAGAATGGCAGCGTGCGTATGGGTGGGCCAACTCAGGCGTTCATACCCTTTGTGTCGTATCGCGTCTATGGTTATCCCGTTAGGATGGGGCCTACTCGGGCTGGTCGTGGTGCTCGATCGGGGGCTCGACGGGGCGGACGCCGCCGCGCGGGCGGGCGAGGGCGACCACCTTCTCCAGCTCGGCCTCGGAGCACAGGCCCAGGGTCACCGGGTTGCGCGGCTTGACGTTGACTGCGTTCCAATGGGTCTTGTCGCGGATCGACTGGATCGTCGGCTTGGTGGTACCGATCAGCTTCGAGATCTGGGCGTCGGAAATCTCCGGGTGATGTTTGATGATCCAGGAGATGGCGTCCGGGCGGTCTTGGCGCTTGGACACCGGCGTGTAGCGGGCGCCCTTCTGCTTGGAGCGCGGCTGCGGCACGTCGGTGATGATCAGGCGCAGGCTGGCGTCCGGATCGGCCTCGCAGCGCACGATCTCCTCGCGGCCGACCTGGCCATTGGCCACCGGGTCGAGGCCGACGATGCCCGAGGCGACCTCGCCGTCGGCGATGGCCTGGACTTCCAGCGAATGAAGGCCGCAGAAGTCGGCAATCTGCTCGAAAGTGAGCGCGGTGTTCTCGACGAGCCACACGGCAGTAGCCTTGGGCATGAGCGGCAGAGCCATGAAACCTCCTAGAAATCTGGACTTATTACGGGCCAGCCCGGCGCCGGCGACCACGGCCGGCGAAATGCGCCGCTAGTTATAGGGGCGAACCCGACGCTGGTCAAACGTCGGTGAGGTCACACCGTCAGCACTATCTTGCCAATATGGGTGTTGGATTCCATCAGTCTATGGGCCTCGGCCGCTTGCGCGAGCGGAAATGTGGTGTGAATCACCGGCCGGATGCGGCCCTCGCTCAGCAGCGGCCACACCTTCTCGTGCAGCCCGTGCGCCATTTCGGCCTTGCGCTCGTTGGATTGCGGCCGCAGGGTCGAGCCGGTCAGGGTCAGGCGCTTCAGCATCACCGGCATCAGGTTGAGCTCGACGGTGGCGCCGCGCAGGAAGGCGATGGACACCAGTCGGCCGTCGGCGTTCAGCGCCTTGACGTTGCGCGGGATGTAGTCGCCGCCCACCATGTCGAGGATGACATCGACGCCGCGTCCGCCGGTCAGCGATTTCACCACCTCGACGAAGTCCTCGCTGGTGTAGTCGATGGCGCGCTCGGCGCCGAGGTCGCGACAGGCCTTGCACTTGGCCGGGCCGGCGGCGGTGGCGAACACGGTGGCGCCGAAGGCGCGGGCTAGCTGGATGGCGGTGGTGCCGATGCCGCTGGCGCCGCCATGCACCAGAAAGCTCTCGCCCGCCTGCAGCCGTCCCCGTTCGAACACGTTGTGCCACACGGTGAAGAAAGTCTCGGGCAGCGCGGCGGCGCGCACCATGTCGTAGTCGAACGGGCACGGCAGGCAAAGGCGGGCGTCGGCGGTGACGTATTCCGCATAGCCGCCGCCGGCCACCAGGGCGCAGACCTCGTCGCCGATGCGCGGCGAAAGCACGCCGTCGGCCGCCGCCATCACCGTGCCGGCCACCTCGAGTCCGGGCAGATCGGAGGCGCCCGGCGGCGCCGGATAGGCGCCCTGGCGCTGCAGCACGTCGGGACGGTTGATCCCGGCGGCGGCGACCTTGATCAGCACCTCGCCGGCGGCCGGAGCCGGCCGCGGCCGGACGGCCGGAAGCAGCACCTCGGGCGGGCCGGGACGCGAAATCTCGATGCAGGTCATGGTCTCCGGCAGCATGAAAATGATCCCCTCTGACACCGGTCGCGCCAATCTGGTACGTTCATGAACGGATGGCAAGAGCGGAAGGCGCGCCATGGACATGGAAGAACTGGAACCGCGCAAGAAGGTCCCCGAGAAACGCAACCTCGAACCCCTCTCGGTGGAGGAACTGAACGACTACATTACCGAACTGGAGGCCGAGATCGCCCGCGTCCGCGCCGCCATCGGCGGCAAGCAGTCGGTGCGGGCGGGCGCCGAGGCATTGTTCAAGCGATGACCGTGCCCAGCACGCGCCGGCCGCCGGTCCGGCGCGGCGACTTCCCTTATCACGTTGCCATCCAGACCCGTTGGTCGGACAATGACATGTTTGGTCATGTCAACAATGTGGAATACTACCGCTTTTTCGAGATCGCGGTGGCGGAGTTCCTGATGGGTCCCTGCCGGCTCGACCTGTTCCACGCCCCGTTCATTCCGTTCGCCGCCGAGAGCCTGTGCCGTTTCGGCAGGCCGCTGTCGTGGCCGGAGAAGGTGACGGCGGGCCTCAAGGTGGAGCACCTCGGCACTTCCAGCATGCGCTACGCCATCGCCCTGTTCGGCGAGGGCCAGGACGAGGCCGCCGCCGAGGGCCATTGGGTCCATGTCTTCGTTGATCGGGTGGAACAGCGGCCGGTGGCCATCCCGACCGAGCTGAGGACGGTGTTCGAGACTTACCGAGGCTCCCCCGCTACCTGAGCCGCTTCAGCAGTACGCGCACACTGGTAAGATCGTCAATCGCGTCGGTGTAACAGGCCACATCCTGAACACGGTACCACTTTCCCCCACGCGTCCTGAATGTCTTCCCGATAGTCGGCGCGATGTCGGCTTCGAAGTATTTGTTGACCTCGCTCTGGTCAAATGATTCGGAGACAACATAGCGCATGACAGTAAACCTGAATTATGGTGGCTCACTTCTGTTGATAATGACAGGGTTATTGAGTTATCGCAACATAATCAATATTGATGCAATTTTACCAATTTTTTCTACATAACTGTATTTAATCGTTTAGCTGCGACCGCCCGTTGTCAAGGGGTGCTCTCGGCGATTCCGAGGTGGACCCCTCATCCTTTCAAGACATTGAAATGAACAGAAGCCGGTGTCAGGTTAGATGGATCAACGCGAGTGGCCGCAGGAGGCCAGATGCAGAGCGCGTCCTATTTCCGTCGCACCTATGACGAGACCATGGGCCTCATGGTCGAGGCCCGCAATTACATGGCCTATGTCGAACGGCGGGAACGCGAGATGGCGGGTTTAGCTACGGGTTTGCGCATGAGTTGCGAGGCTTTGCGGGTGACCTCCCGCCTGACCCAGGTGATGGCGTGGCTGATGATGCAGCGCGCCGTGCATGAGGGCGAGGTCAGCGCCGACGAAGCCCTCGACGACAACAATCGCCTGTCCGGTGAAGACGTCTGTCTCGATGAAACTTTCAGCCTCGATGAAACCCTGCCCGGCGGCCTGCGCAGCCTGTTGGACCGCAGCTATCGCCTTTATGTCCGGGTGGCCCGGCTGGAGGAGCAGATGCTGTCCAGGCGGCTACCCAGGCGGCTGCATTGACCGCACGCTCCGGGGAGAGAACGGTCACGGCCTGCAAGATTTGTGGAGACGAAGCCCCGCTGTATGGGGTCGTGGATTTCAACAAATCCTGTCTCATGGCCCAGGGGAAGTTGATCCCACTCTGCGGCATTCCAGTTTACTATCGGCGGTGCGGCAGCTGCGGTTTCGTTTTCACGGACATGTTTGACGGCTGGACGCAGACGGACTTTCTTCGCAATATCTACAATAGCGACTACGTCGTCGTCGATCCCGACTATATCGAACGAAGGCCGGCTTCCAATGCCCAATGGGTGGCGGATCTCTTTTGCGACAGCACATCCACCATACGGGTGCTGGACTATGGCGGGGGCAGCGGGCGGTTTGCCGAAATACTGCGCGGCCGCGGCTTCGATGCGCAAACCTACGATCCCTTCTCGGAGCACGGCGTCCTGCCCGGCGGGCGGTTCAATCTGATCACCTCGTTTGAAGTGATGGAGCACTCCAGCAGGCCACGGGACGTGGTGCGGATGCTGGCCGGGTTGCTCGCGGATGAGGGGATGATCGTCTTGTCGACACTGGTGCAGCCCCGCGATTTCGACGGTGTGGGGCTGAACTGGTGGTATGTCGGGCCGCGCAACGGCCATATCTCGATCTTTTCGCAGCGGTCGCTTGTTGGGCTGTTCGCCGCGCATGGGCTGAAGCTGGCCTCGCTCTCGGACAATCTCCATCTTGCCTTCAGGAGCCTGCCCGCTTTCGCGCCCAATGCCCTGACGGGCGCGGTGACCTGAGGCCGGCTACTCCCGCCACACCACTTCGAACAGCGGCAGCTTTTCCTTGAAGCCCTTGAGGGCGTGGTCGCCGGCTGGGCGGAACGCCACCGTCTTGCCGAAGCTGAGGTCGCGGACCACCTGGGTGCAGAGGATCTCATCGGTCTCGGTGGCGGCGCAGACGCGGGCGGCCAACTGCACCGTGGTGCCGAACAGGTCGTCCTCCTCTTGAATGGGCTCGCCGGCGTTCAGCCCGATCCGAAGGTGCAGGCCGAGATCGGGGCTCTTCTGGTTGGTCAGGGCGACCTGACGCTGGATGATGACGGTGGCCTCGACCGCGTTGGCGGCGGAACTGAACGAGGCCATGATGCCGTCGCCGGTGTGCTTGATTTCCTTGCCGAGGAATTGCGCCAGAGCGGTGCGGACGATGGCGTTGTGGCGGCGCACCACTTCCTGGGCGGCGACGTCGCCGCGCGCCTGGGTCAGGTCGGTGGAGCCCACCATGTCGGTGAACATCACCGTCATGATGCTCTGCCTCTTCTCGCCCACCGGCTTGTTGAAGTCCTTCAGAGCCGAGGCCAGCGGGCCGTGCGCCTGGGCCTCCTCGCCGGCCATCCAGGCATCCATGGCATTGCGGCCGGTCTGGATGATCTGCATGTAGCGCGGCTCGACCATGTAGTCGCTGACCTTGTCGTGGAAGCGGGCTGCGATATCGCCCGAAGTGCCCAGCGTCTCCAGCAGTGACCCCAGCAGCTTGCGTTGTGAGGCCTCATCGAGCCGCTTGGTTTCACCAAGGCTTTCCACCGCGCCGGCCATATAGAGGTTGAGGGCGAATTTGCTGAATTTGTCGAGGGTCGGCGACACCGTCTTGACGGCGTTGATCGCTCCGCCGAGGAACCGCATGCTGACGACGTTGAGCCCGTCGATGTCGCGCCCGGCGGCACTCTCGGCGGTAATCGGCGGCAGCGGCTTTTCGTCGTCGCCGGGACGGATATCCGGAAGCTTTTCCTCGTCGTCGCCGGGACGGATATCCGGAAGCGCCTCTTCCAGGTCGTCGGGTTTGATCTCGGGCAGCACTTCCTCGGCAGGCTGCGGCAATTCGACCTCTGGTTGCTGTCCTCCGGCGGCGGCTTTGGTCACCAGCGTGTTCAGCGACCGCTTCAGTTCGGAGTCGATCGCCTGCTTGCGGGACCAGCCGAACGCCGGCTTGCGGATGTTGAGTTCGGCGTTCTTGGGCAGGAAGCGGAAGGCGAGGGGCACCGACACCATGAGGAACACGCCCACGAACACCGCAAACAGCAGTTGGCCGTAAAGGTCTGGTGAGAAGCGGACACCATAGTCGAACAGGAAGATCACGATTTCAGGCGTGGCGCGAACAGCCCCCAGGGCAACACTAACGCCGACCAGGCAGATAAGCATCAGCCGCCACAGCACGCCGCCGGCGCTGCCGGTCGAGGCCTGGCGCTGACGCGGCGCGAACCCGGGCTGGGGGCGGGCACTTCTGGCGGTGGCCTTGCCGGCGGTTGGCTTGCCGCCGCCGCGTGGTGCCGCGCGGGGGGCGCCGGCCTTGGGCTGCGCCTGCTTGCGGACCATACCGCTCAAATATACCTCAGCTTCATCGAAGCTGTTGTCGTCGGTATTATAGGTCTCCCGGACGACCTTGACTCGTATCCTCAAGGTCGTTTCGAGTTCCTTGGCCTCCCGGATGGCTTCATCACGCTCCAGGCGCGGAAAACGCGCATGCAGCATCCACCCCCGCGACTCCTGGACGTAGACCTCGTAATGGACGATGATCATGGCGCCCTACGGTTAGGCCATTTTGGCCGTCGACCGACCTCCCAATGTTTGCTCTAACCCCTTCGCGGACATATGTCCACACCAAAGCCGGTCAAGAACAGGCGTTAGGCGATTGGGGCGATTGCCTTGGGCACTTCCGGGGGGGCACGTCCGGATAGAATGCGCGGCGGAATTTTCCGCCGCGCATTCCAACCATCAGTCGTTGGTCGACTTGATGCCGAAATTGGCGAAACGCTTCTTGAACTTGGCCAACTGGCCGCCGGTGTCGACCAGACGGTGCACGCCGGTCCACGCCGGATGCGACTTGGGGTCGATGTCGAGGCGCAGGGTATCGCCAGGCTTGCCCAGAGTCGAACGGGTCTTGAACTCGGTCCCGTCCGTCATCACCACGTTGATTTCGTGGTAGGCGGGATGAATATTGTCCTTCATGGCCTGCAGCTCCGCAAATCGAAGGCGCCTTCATATCGAAAACACCCGCAGGGCGCAAGGCAAGTTTGGACGAAACTAGATCAGCGACCTCACGGCGGCCAGCAGGGCATCGCGGCGGAAGGGCTTGGGCAGCAGGGCGCCGGCACCCATGCGGTGGGCAACCTCGGTGGTGGCGCGGTCGGCGCTGGGAACAGCGATGAAGCGGGTGTTGTGAAACTGAGCCACCCGTTCCTCCGCGTCGTCAAGGTCGGCGATGATCAGGTCGGCCGGGCGGCTTTGGTGCATGGCCAGCCCGTCGTCGCCGTCGGCGGCGGTTTCGACCTGATATCCAGCCCCTTCCAGCATGCCGCGCAAGGCATGGCGCGCGCGCATTTCGGGCTCGATTACGATGATGCGGATCATTCGAGGCACTCCCCAGTCGCCACCGTTGCCCGGCGAGCTATTCCTGTCCCCCCATAATCCAGATTCCAACGCTCGGGTGCAAACCCTACTTGTGGCACTTGTACCTAGGGAGTAAGCGCGCTTGGCGCCGCTTCCATCTTTCGGGTAAGGTCAGCGGCCAGCAAGGAGATACCCGTATGAGTCTTGACGAAAGCCGATTCGCGGCCCTGGCCGACCGGACGCTGGAGCACGTGGCCGACGTGCTGGACGAGGCATTGGGCGACAGGATCGACGTCGACTATCAGCACGGTATCGTGACCATCACCCTGGGAGATGGCGGCCAGTACGTCCTCAACAAGCACGGCCCCATGCGGCAGCTCTGGCTGTCGTCGCCGGTGAGCGGGGCCTCGCATTTCGACTGGAGAGAGGACGCCTGGCGCTCGACGCGCGGCGCCGCCGTGCTCACCACCCTGCTGGCCGATGAGCTGACGGCGAAGACCGGCGTCGCCGTGGCGCTTTAGCCGCCCAGCCGGGCCGCCGACCCGCGAAATATGAAACGAGGCGGCGTCAGCGCCCCTTGAGGGCGCGGCCAAGCGAGCGCCCGGCGAGGGCTATTTCTTTCTAAGTCGGCTTCACCAGGATGTGGCGCTTCTTGCCGGCGGTGAGCTTCAGGGTGCCGGTCAGGGCGATCTGTGCCTGGGCGTCGGTCACCGTGACGTCGTCGATCTTGGCGCCGCCCTGCTGGATCAGCCGGCGGGCCTCGCCGTTGGAGGCGGCCAGGCCAGCCTTGACGAACAGGGCATAGGCCGGCATCTCGGACTCGGCAACCGTCACTGTCGGCAGGGTGTCGGCGGCGGCGCCCTGCTCGAAGGTCTGGCGGGCGGTGTCGGCGGCCTTGGCGGCTGCGGCGTCGCCATGGGCCAGGCGGGTGACCTCGTTGGCCAGCACCTTCTTGGCCTCGTTGATCTCGGCGCCCTGCAGCGCTTCCAGGCGGGCGATCTCATCCAGCGGCAATTCGGTGAACAGCTTGAGGAAGCGGCCGACATCGGCGTCCTCGGTGTTGCGCCAGTATTGCCAGAACTCCCCAGGGCTCAGCACGTCCTCGTTCAGCCACACCGCGCCCTGGGCGGACTTGCCCATCTTGGCGCCCGACGAGGTGGTGAGCAGCGGGCTGGTCAGGCCG
>CAJANL010000142.1 GCA_903941105.1 uncultured Rhodospirillaceae bacterium | reverse complement strand
GGATGTAGGAGACCAGGGCGATGGCATAGCCGCCGCAGGCGAAGCCGGTGGCGATGACCACGTCCCACACCACCCAGATGCCCCAGGGATAGCCGTTGTTGATGTTGGTGACGGCGCCCAGGCCGTAGATGAAACGTTGGGCGAGGAAATAGGCGGCGATGACCACCAGCCCCCCCAGCACCAGCGTCGCGGGGGTGATCAGCGCGCCGCCCATGGCGGCTGGCTTATGGTGTTCTCTCATGGGATCACCCTCCTATTCGTCGTCATGGTGCGACTTGGAGCCGCGCCAGGCGGCGGCCACCAGACCGGCCAACACCACCACCGGGGCGATCAGGCCGCCGTAGAGAGTGCTCTGCATGGTCTCGGAGACCGACGAGTAGGAGCGCTCGGGCAGGCCGACCGGCAGGCCCAGCTTGTCGAACGGTACGCCGGAGAGATAGCGGACCTGGGTGCCGCCCAGCTCCTTGGCGCCGTAGACTTGCGGCACGTATTCCGCCGCCGCCCGCTCGTGGTTGTCGCCCGAGTCGACGGTGCGGCGCGGGAACAGGTTGGCCTCGCCGGGCTTCATGGCCTGGCGCCGCTCGATCTCCGCCGACAGGGCCTTGTGGGTGCCGAAGATGGTGGCGCCGGTGGGGCACTGGGCGGCACAGGCGGCGAACTTGCCCTCGGCCATCAGATGCTTGCACAGCTGGCACTTGGCGATCTGCGGCGTCGGCGTGTCGTACTGGAACTGCGGCACCCCGAACGGGCAGGCGGCGACGCAGTAGCGGCAGCCGATGCAGGCGTCCTTGTCATAGCCGACCACCCCCGTCACCGGGTCCTTGGTCATGGCGGTGACCGGGCAGGCCGACACGCAGGACGGGTCGGTGCAGTGCAGGCACTGGCGCTTGAGGTGGGCGAAGCCGTTCTCGGCCTTGTCCTTGTTGGCCATGGTGCCGTGCTGGTAGACCTTGATGACGTTATAGGTCTTGCCCGACAGTTCCAGGGGAGAGTCCCACAGCTTTCCGCCGATATTGTCTTCGAGGCCCAGGTTGTTGGCCTCCTTGCAGGCGGACATGCAGGCCTTGCAGCCGATGCACAGCGTCGAATCGTAGAGCAGCCCGACGGCGTTTTCCGGCACCGTCCTGTTGCCCCGAGCTTCCGCGGGCGCCGGCGTCATGGTGGCGCAGGCGGCTACCGCCGCTGTGCCACCCACGCCGGCGCGCAGGAAGTCGCGTCTGTTGATGGTCATGACGTCTTACCCCTGCTTGCCGGAGTCGTCTTCGTCCTCGTCGCGGCCGAGATTGCCGACCAGCTTGTAGCCGGCACCGGCGGCAGCCGCCGCCACGCCGACCAGCAGCGCCGACGAGGCGAGCGATGCCCCGGTGCCCTGCTCCTCGACGATGCGCGGATAGCCGACCGGCGGCCGTTGGTTCTGCAATTCGGCCAGGGCATGGATGGGCTTGGTGAAGCCGATGCCCTTCTCGGTGCAGCCGATGCAGGGATGGCCGGTACCCACCGGCCACGAGCCGTTGTCGACGCCACCGAACAGGATCGACGGGCAGTTGGCGTAGGTCTCGGGACCCTTGCAGCCCAGCTTGTAGAGGCAATAGCCCTTGCGGTGTCCGTCGTCGCCGAACTCCATGGCGAAGCGGCCGGCGTCGAAATGGGCCCGGCGCTCGCAATTCTCGTGGATCAGGCGCGAGTAGGCGAACTTCGGGCGCCCCTTGTCGTCGATGGCCGGCAGGGCGCCGAAGGTCAGGAAGTGCACCACGGTGGACAGGAAGTTGTAAGGGTTGGGCGGGCAGCCGGGGATGGTGACCACCGTCTTGCCCAGAATCTCGCCGACGCCCGAGGACCCGGTCGGATTGGGCGGCGTCGAGGGCATGCCGCCCCATGAGGCGCAGGAGCCGATGGCGATCACCGCGGCGGCGTCGGCGGCGCATTCTTTCAGCATGTCGAGGGCGGTCTGGCCGCCGATCTTGCAGTAGATGCCGCCGTCCTTGACCGGAATGGCGCCTTCCACCACCAGCACGTATTTGCCCTTGTGCTTGGCCATGGCGGCCTTGCGGGCGGCCTCGGCCTGATGGCCGGCGGCGGCGAACAGGGTTTCGTGGTAGTCGAGCGAGATGATGTCGAGGATCAGCTTCTCGATGGCGGGGTGCTCTGAGCGCAACAGCGACTCGGTGCAGCCGGTGCACTCCTGGAAGTGCAGCCAGATGACGCTGGGGCGCTGCTTGGCGGCGATCGCCTGGGCGATCTGGGCCTCGGCGCCCTTGGGCAGGCCCATGGTGGCCGCCATGGCGGCACAGAAGGACAGGAAGTCGCGGCGCGACAGGCCGAAGCGGTGTTCCGTCTCGACCTCGTTGGCGTGAATCTTATCGTCGTACATTTTGCCCCACCTCTCCAGGCGCGTTAGCCGGTACCGAATGCCGGGAGAGGATTGGAGACGGACAGCACTCATGCCGCGGGGAAACCACCCCGTGCTCCGCTCCCAGATGCTCCCCCCGATATTCTTTTTATTCGGTTGTGCAGCAGCGTAACCGCAAGGAGCGTGCCAAATGATCCAAAGGACTGGGAGGCCTCGGGTGGAAACCTGAAGGGCCATGCCGAAAGGGGCTTGCCGGAAGGCATGGAATGCTTCCAGCCAGCAGGCTGGCCAAGGGGGTGTAATTTATGCTTGCATGTATGGAAGTATAGTATCCACCCCCCTCCTACCGCCGGGGGGGCGCCGGGGTGGCGCCCGGCTTCGGGGGAGACTTCTGCGGCGGGACCGGTATCGGGTCGTTGGTCCATTGCAGCGGGCATTGGGCGGCGTTGCGGTCGCGCCACTCCTTCAGCACCACCGAGCGGATTTCGTTGACCAGCCGTCCCTTGGCGTCCCGGCCCACCTTGCGCAGGTAGAGATTGATCACCGGTTGGTGGTTGCTGTTGAACCTGAAGCCGCCGCGCACCGAGGTCACCTCGGCACGGCGCAATGCCGACCGCAGCAAGTCGGGATCCGAGGTGCGTCCCCCCGTCAATTTGAGTGCGGCGTCGAGCAGCAGGGCGGTATCGTAGCCCTGGGCGGCCCAACTGGTGGCGGGACGGCCGTATTCCAGTTCGAAGTCGACTGCGAGCCGCTTGTTCTGCGGCGTGTCGAGGTCCGCGTTCCATGGCGCGATGTTGACGGTATCCAGCGCCGCCTCGGCCATGGCTTGCAGCAGCGGCCGTTCGAATCCCGTCCACGGTCCGGCCAGCGGTGCCTGCGCCTTCAGGCCGGCGGCGTCGTAGGCCCGCACGAAACCCACCTGCATGCCGCCGGTCAGAACGGTGTAGACGGCATCGGGCTTCAACTCGCTGAGCCGGGCGATCTCGGACTGGAAGGTGGCGGCGCCGTGGCGCGGCTTCAGCACCGCCACCACCTCGCCGGTGAAAGTGCGCTTGAGGGCGGCCACCGCTTCCTCGGTCTGCGGCGTTTCGGGGCCAATCACCACCAGGCGCTGCACGTGTTCGGCGGTGAAGTGCTGTCCGGCCGCTTCGTGCACCGCCGGGGCCGGTGTGCCGGTCTGGAAGAACCAGGCACTGCACTCCGCCCCGGCCAGGGCGGCGGGCGCGGCCTCCAGATTGAAGACGAACACCTTGGAATTGATCAGCAGCTTCATGAGGACCATCAGCGAGGCGCGCGAGGTGGCGGTCAGCACCACGTCGGCCTTGTCGCGCTCGGCCAGGCGAACGGCGACGGATGGGGCCAGGCCCGGCGAGCCGTGGTCGTCCTGCACCACCACGCGCACCTCCTGATTGGCGAAGCGGCCGCCCAGGTGGCGCATGGCGAGGTTGAAGCCATCCACCGCATCCTGTCCGGCCATGGCGCCCGGTCCACTGAGGGTGGCCGCTATGCCGATGACGATCAGAGGGTCCTTGGCCCCCGGCGACGTGGCGGCAAAGGCCGGGGCGGCAAAGGCCGGGGCGGCGAGGCCGAGAAGGATGGCGAGGAAAAACCGCATGGCGTCGACCCCACATAATGCCCCTCTCCCGCTGGGAGAGGGGGATATTCTCCGTCTCCCGAGGGAGAGGTGTCTATTTCTTCTTCGCCCGCGCGAAGGCATCGGCGAAGGCGCCGCCGCCCGCCGGCTCCGGCTTCGCCTTGGGCAGCTTGGTCGGTGCCGCGTTGGCGGGGGCGGGGCGGGCGGGGGCGGCGGTCTCGCCCAGCTTCATGGTCAGGGCGATGCGCTTGCGCTTGAGGTCGACCTCCATGACCTTGACCTTGACCACGTCGCCCGGCTTGACCACCTCGTGCGGGTCCTTGACGAAGCGGTTGGCCAGGGCCGAGACGTGCACCAGACCGTCCTGGTGGACGCCGATGTCGACAAAGGCGCCGAAATTGGTGACGTTAGTGACCACGCCCTCCAGCATCATGCCCGGCACCAGATCGGTCATGGTCTCGACGCCCTCCTTGAAGGCGGCGGTCTTGAACTGGGGGCGGGGGTCGCGGCCGGGCTTTTCCAGCTCCTTGAGGATGTCCTTGACGGTGGGCTCGCCGAAGCGGTCGTCGGTGAACTGGCTGGCCTTGAGGCCGCGCAGGAAGGCCACGTCCCCCACCAGCTCCCGCACCGGTTTGCCGGTGGCGGCGACGATGCGCTCGACCACCGGATAGGCCTCGGGGTGGACCGCCGAGGCGTCGAGCGGATTGGCGCCGCCCTGGATGCGCAGGAAGCCGGCCGCCTGCTCGAACGCCTTGGGGCCGAGGCGGTCCACCTTCTGAAGGTCGCGGCGGGCGCGGAACGGGCCGTTGGCGTCGCGGAAGGCGACCACATTGGCCGCCACTGCCGGCGACAGGCCGGCGACACGGGCGAGCAGGGGAGCCGAGGCGGTGTTGACCTCGACGCCGACCGCGTTGACGCAGTCCTCCACCACCGCTTCCAGCGAGCGGCCGAGGCGGGGCTGGTTGACGTCGTGCTGGTACTGGCCGACGCCGATGCTCTTGGGATCGATCTTGACCAACTCGGCCAGCGGGTCCTGCAAGCGCCGCGCGATGGAGACGGCCCCGCGCAACGACACATCGACGCCGGGAAATTCCTTGGCCGCCAGTTCCGAGGCGGAGTAGATCGAGGCGCCGGCCTCGGACACCACCAGCTTTTCCATCTTGAGCTCGGGGACGCGTTTCATCAGCTCGACCACCAGACGGTCGGTCTCGCGGCTGGCGGTGCCGTTGCCGATGGCCACCAGTTCGATCTTGTGCTTGCGGCACAAGCCGCCCAGCTCCATCAGGGCGCCCATGACGTCGTTACGGGGCTGGAACGGATAGACGGTGGCGGTCTCCACCAGTTTGCCGGTGGCGTCGATCACCGCCACCTTGACCCCGGTGCGGATGCCGGGGTCGAGACCCAGGGTGCGGCGCTGCCCGGCCGGCGCCTGCAGCAGCAGCGCCCGCAGATTGAGGGCGAAGACGTGAATGGCCTCATCCTCGGCGGCGTCCTTCAGCCGGCCCATCAGCTCCAACTCCAGATGCAGATGAACCTTGATGCGCCAGGCCCAGCGCACCGTCTCCAGCAGCCAGGCATCGGCGGCGCGCTTGGCATCGGCGATGCCGAAACGCCGGGCGATGCGCCGCTCTGCCTCGCCGGGACCCTGCAACGGCGTGCCTTCCGGCTGGCTCGCCTCTTCGCCGGTCAATAGTTTCAAGGTCAGAACGTTTTCGTTGCGGCCGCGGAACAAGGCCAAGGCGCGGTGGGAGGGAATGGCGCGAATGGCCTCGCGGTAGTCGAAGTAGTCGGAGAACTTGGCGCCCTCTTCCGCTTTGCCCTCGGCGACGGTGGAGACCAGCACGCCGCTCTCCCACAGTTGCTCACGTAAGGCTCCCAGCAGCTCGGCGTCCTCGGCGAAGCGCTCCATCAGGATCTGGCGGGCGCCGTCGAGGGCGGCCTTGACGTCGGCGACGCCCTTTTCGGCATCGACATAGGGCAGGGCGGCCTGCTCGGGCACCAGGCTGGCATCGGCCAGCAGGGCGTCGGCCAGTGGCTCCAACCCGGCCTCGCGGGCGATCTGCGCCTTGGTGCGGCGCTTGACCCGGTAGGGCAGGTAGAGGTCCTCCAGGCGGGCCTTGGTGCCGGCGGTGGCGATCTGGCCGGCCAGCTCCGGTGTCAGCTTGCCCTGCTCGGCCACCGAGGCCATGATGGCGGTGCGGCGGTCCTCCAGCTCGCGCAGGTAGCCGAGACGCTCGTCGAGAGTGCGCAGCTGAGTGTCGTCGAGGCCGCCGGTGGCCTCCTTGCGGTAGCGGGCGACGAAGGGCACCGTATTGCCCTCGTCGAACAGCCCCACCGCCGCCGCCACCTGCGCCTCACGCACCCCCAATTCCTGGGCGATGCGGGCGGCAATGGACGGCAGTGTCGGAATGGCGGTCATCGGGGCCTCGGGCTGATGGAGCGGAGGAGCGGGTGTACCGCAAACATGGCCGGTGGGGGAAGCCCCCCGGGCGGATGCATCACACTCCCGCCACAGTCTGATGGCCACATAAGCGTCGCGTGCGGGGCAGAGCCGCCGTTGGGCCGCCTGGACAGGCTCCGCCGTTCTGGCATACTGTCCGCTGCCATTTCCCAGGGGGTCCCCGCGGCCCCCCACACTTTTCGGGCATACGAACTCCATGCGTTTCTCCGGTATCGTGGTCCTGCTGCTGATCGTCCTCGGCAACCTCGGGTTCTGGGCGGCGATGAACCGCCCTCAATCCGGCCTGCCCTGGGCGGGTACGCTGAAGAGCGTGTCCTTCAGCCCCTATCGCGCCGACGACGACCCCATCGCCGTCGAGCAGAATCCACTGCTTGACGCGGAAAAGCTCCCCTCGCGGGCCGAGCTGGACGAGGACCTCGCCCGTCTCGCCGGCAAGGTCGAGAGCGTGCGCGTCTATTCCATGATGGAGGGCCTCGATCAGGTTCCCGAACTGGCGGCCAAATACGGCATCAAGGTGACGCCCGGTGCCTGGGTCGATAAGCGCCTGGCCAAGAACGAGGCCGAAATCGCCAAGCTGATCCAGGTGGTGCGCGATAACCGCAACATCGAGCGGGTCATCGTCGGCAACGAGGCCATCCTGCTCGATCGCGTCTCGGTGCCGCAGCTGATCCGCTATCTCCGCCGTGTCCGCGCCGCCCTGCCCGACCATGTCCAGGTCACCACCGCCGAGCCGTGGCATGTGTGGGTCGAGCATCCCGAACTGGCGCAGGAGGTGGACTTCATCACCATCCACATTCTGCCCTACTGGGAAGGCATCTCGGTGGAGCGCTCGATCGACTTCTTCGTCGAGAAACTCAATCTGGTCAAGGCGGTGCATCCCGACAAGCCGGTGTTCATCGGCGAGGTGGGCTGGCCGTCGGCGGGCAAGACCCGCCGCGAATCCGAGCCGTCCCTGGTCAATCAGGCCCTGTTCCTGCGCCGCTTCGTTAATTTCGCCGCCAGCGCCGGGCTCGACTACAACATCATCGAGGCCTTCGACCAGCCGTGGAAGTTCCGCCTCGAAGGGGGGCCGGTGGAAACCCACTGGGGCATGTGGACCGCCGAGCGCGAGCCTAAGTTCTCGTGGATCGGCCCGGTCATCGAGTTCAAGGAGTGGCCGTTCCAGGCCGCCGCCGCCACCCTGATCGCCTTCCTGCCGGTGGCGTTCTTTCTCGCCAAGTGGAAGGATCTGCGGCTGCCGGGCAAGATCTTCTTCGCCGTTCTGGTGCAGCTGGCCGCCTCCATGGTGATCTGGAGCATGTCGGTGCCGGTGATCCGCGACATGGCGCCGGCCACCTCGCTGATGGTGGGCGTGCTGCTGCCCGCTCAATTATTGCTACTGATAGTCGTGCTGATCTCGGGCATCGAGCTGACCGAGTTGACCTGGGCCGGCCGCATGCGGCGTGGTTTCAAGGCGCTGCCGCCCGAGGAGTGCAAGAATTTCCCCAAGGTGTCGCTGCACCTGCCCTGCTACAACGAGCCGCCCGAGATGGTGAAGCTCACCATCGACAGCCTGATGGCGCTCGACTATCCCAATTTCGAGATCCTGGTGCTGGACAACAACACCAAGGACCCCAAGGTGTGGGAGCCGGTGCGCGACTACTGCGCCACCCTGGGCGATACCGTGAAGTTCTTCCACCTGGCGCCCTGGCCGGGTGCCAAGGCCGGCGCCCTCAACTACGCCCTGACCCAGACCGCCGCCGATGCCGAGATCGTCGGCGTGGTGGATTCCGACTATCAGGTCGATCGCAACTGGCTGCGGGGGCTGGTGCCCTATTTCGAGAACCCCAAGGTCGGCCATGTTCAGGCGCCCCAGGACCATCGCGACTGGGAGAATGATCTCTTCAAGGAGATGATCAACTGGGAGTATGCCGGCTTCTTTGACATCGGCATGGTGTTCCGCAACGAGGCCAACGCCATCATCCAGCACGGCACCATGACGCTGATCCGCAAGGAAGCGCTGGAAAAGGCCGGGCGCTGGGGCGAGTGGTGCATCGTCGAGGACGCCGAGCTGGGCCTGCGGCTGTTCAAGGACGGCTACGAGTCCTGCTACGTGCAGGATCGCCTGGGCCACGGCCTGGTGCCCGACAGCTTCATGGCCTACAAGAAGCAGCGCTTCCGCTGGGCCTATGGCGCGGTGCAGATCCTGAAGGCCCATTGGCGCTCGCTGGTGCCGTTCAAGAAGACCCAGCTTACCGCCGCCCAGAAATACCACTTCGTCTCCGGTTGGCTGCCGTGGTTCGCCGACGGCTTCTATCTGGTGTTCACCGTGGTGTCGCTGCTGTGGTCGCTGGGCATGGTGCTGGCGCCGCGCTATTTCGATGCACCGCTAGCCATCTTCACCATCCCGACGGTGGGCGTTTTCGTGGCCAAGATCATCCACCACGTCTTCCTCTACAGCACGCGGGTGAAGTGCAACACCAAGCAGCGCATGCTGTCGGCCATCGCCGGCATGGGGCTGACCTACGCCATTGCGCGGGCCATGTGGCAGGGCATCTTTACCAAGTCGACGCCCTTCCTGCGCACCCCCAAGATGGCCGACAAGGCGGCCTTCACCCAGGGCTTCCTGATGGCCTCGGAGGAGAGCGTGCTGATGGCGCTGCAATGGATCGCCGCCATCGTCGTGCTGTTCCCCAAGGACAACCTCTACGACCCCGATGTGCGGTTGTGGGCGATCATGATGGTGGTGCAGTCGATGCCCTATCTGGCGGCGCTGGTGACCTCGCTGATCAGCACCCTGCCGACCAAGGTGGGCGCGGGCGAAGCCGAGGCCCCGGCCGCCAAGGCGGCGGCCTGAGGTCATGGCCCGTGTCGTCGTCGTCGGCAGTGTTGCCCGCGATCAGGTGGTACGGGTGGGGGAGCCACTTCGTGTGGGGGCTCACCTGCAGGGTGGGCAGGAGGTGCTCCGCCTCGGCGGCGGCGGCGCCAATACCGCGGTGGCACTGGCCCATGCCGGCGAAGCGGTGTCCCTGGTGGCCGCCGTGGGCAGCGATCCGCTCGCCGACGAACTGTTGGCTGAATTGGCGACGACCGGGGTCGATGTCGGCCCGGTGGTGCGGATTGCCGGTTCCAGCACCCGCTCGCTGGTCATCGTCGATCCCACCGGCGAGCGCACCATCGTCAATCTGACCCGGGCCAGGGAGAGCGAGCCGCCGCAACGGTTGGCGCGGCTGGCCGCCGACTGCGTCTATGTCCGCAGCCGTGTGGCGGGCCTGGCGCCGCTGCTGGTCGGGCATGGCCTGGTGGTCGCCCATATTCCACCGATCGAGGACGGCCTCTATCCGGCGCAGGTGCTGGTCTGCTCCGCCTCCGACCTGTCGGCCGAGGTGCTGGCCGATCCGCTGGCCGCCGGTCGTCGCGTGGCGGGTACGGCGTTGCGCTGGGTGGTGGTGACCCTTGGCCGCGACGGGGTCGAGGCCTTCGGTGTCGATGGCGAACGCCTGCGCCAGCCGGCTCCGGCGGTATCGTGCACCGACAGTACCGGGGCCGGCGACGCCTTTGCCGCCGGTCTGGTTTACGGCCTGGCGCGTGGCCTCTCCATGGCACGGGTGTTACCCGTTGCGGTGCGTTGGGGGGCGGCCAAGGTCGGCTGCGACGGCTCTGTCCTCAGCCGAGAGGCGGTGGCGGCCCTGGTGCGGGCGCCCGATTAATCTGCGGCGCGCTTCAGCACTTCGGTGATGGTGACGGCGAGATGGTCCTCGACCACCACCACTTCGGCGGTGGCGATGCGCTTGCGGTTGACGTAGAGGTCGACAGGATCGTTGACCCGCCGGTCCAGTTCCACCACGGCGCCGCGGCCCAGCTTGAGCAACTGGGCGATGGGGAGGTTGGCGGTGCCGAGCACCGCATAGACTTCCACCGAAACGTCGTAGACCGCCTCGGGGGTTCCACTGCCGCTGCCGGCCATGTCGTTCTTGCCCACCGAACCTCCCGCTTCCAAGAACCCGATCAGTCAGTATAGCATGGCAATCGTTAACGGAACCCCAAGGTAACGAAACCCCGCAGGCGCCCCAGGATGACCACGGAAATCTATAGCTGCAAGGACGGTCAGCCGCTGAAGGAAGGCAAGCTCGACTATTCCAGCGACATCACCACCAAGGATCAGGCCGAGGCCGATGCCAAGCGACGCTGCGCCCGTGACCAGACCCTGAAGAAGGTGGCCTATTACGGTGTCAGTGCCGACGGTGACTTCAAGGTGTTCTACTCCTACACCAATCCCAACTGCAAACCGGCGGGAGTCAAGGCGGCCGGGGCCGCGCCGGCAAAGGCCTCCGTCAGGAAGAAGGCGCCGGCGCCCAAGCCGGGGTTGCTGGCGCGCCTGAAAAAAGGTCTGGGATTCTAGCCTTTTCCGCCCCAAATGCTCTGGTGTGCGCCGCAACGACTTTCCAGAGGCCGAGGCTCGACTTTGGTCGTGACTTGCCGGGCGGCTCCGCCAACATGCCTGGTTGTACCGAGTGGCGATAAATCCGATGATTCCGCTGGGATTCCATCGCTGCCTGGTGTAGGCTTGAGTTGGGTTAGTGTAGGATTAATCTAGCTATGGCACTGGGCACCAACAAGATCACGGCGTCAGCGACGACCGGCGTAGCCGCGGCGGCATCAAGCCGCGTCGGCACCGGTGGCCGCAATGTCGCGTCGGTGACCCAGCATCGGGTTGAGGATCTGAGCTTCGCGCCCAACATTGGCGTGAACGAGGAATCGATCCTTCACTACAATGACCAGTCGCAATCCGAGAGCGGTGGCGGACGGCGGCGCAAGGAAGAACATGGCGGCCATTTCACCCCGCTGATTTCACGGGGAGCCTTTGGCTTTAAGGTGGACGAGGCCGAGGAGGCCAACGCCGGCAGCGATCATGAGGTGTTTCTCACCGACGTCATGCGCGGCATCGGCACCTATGAGTCGAACATGCGCACCACCTCGCCGGTCACCGTCAAGCCCGGCAGCGTCCTCAATTACATGTACTGAGGTTCAGGGGCGGCCGCCCGCCTCGTCGCGGGGCAGCCAAGGGATTCAGAGAATCCCGCCCGGCGCCTGAGGTTCTCTCCGATCGGTTGCGATCAGAGAGAAATGGTCTGAGGCCCGGACCGCGCCGGGCTTCTAACAGGGTGCGGAAAAGCTCGACTTTCCTTTAGTCAGTCCCGCGAAGGCGGGAATCCATGCGTCCGGCAGCACAGCATATGGGGGCAAATGCCGGTCCTTGCCCCAACATGGACCCCCCCCGCCTTCGCGGGGGTGACGAGATGAAGGGCGGCGGGAAGAGTTTTTCCGCACCCTAAAGCGTGATGCCCTAAATGTGCATCACGCTTTAACCTTTATGATTTCGCCCTCGCCGGGCGGGTGCCTCCGCGCTCTTGTCACTCTCGCCCGGCGGCTCCGCAGTCTGGCGACTGGGCCTTGATTTCGGCGCACAGTTTGCGCGCCTGATCCCTGCCATGGGCTACGGCGAACAGGCGGATGAACTTCCCCTTCGCCTTAAGATCCACCGGTCTCGTCTCGGGCTTCAACCCGGCCAGCGTCGGCGATGTGGCCGTGAGTGACGCCCAACCTCGCAGGGCCTGCTTCTCGTCGTGATAGGAAGCAAGGTAGACCAGTTCCTTCGCTACCGAGGTCGCGGGCGCCGCCGGCAAGGCGGCGGGCGCCGGTATGATCCTGGGGGCGGGGGTGTGCTGTGGCGGTGACGCCTCCGGCGGTATGGCCGCCATCCTGGCCGGCACCACGGCAGACCCGGCGCGTTCGAGGCGAACCAGCAGGGGCCCGGAGCGGACCATAAGGCTGCCGTCTCGCCACTGGGCATAGGTGCCGAACGGTTCGCCGCCGCAGCTGACCTCGGTGGTTATCACCGGCCGGCGCAGCTGCGGGAATTCGCGGGCGCGGGTGACCGCGCCCAGGAACGCCGCCTCGCTGACCTCGGTTTGGCGATAGGCCGGCTTGGCGCAGGTGCGGCCGAGAACATCGCCGGCTTCGGTGACATCGAGGCGGACCTGCTGGCCGATCAGCGCCGCCAAGCCGGGGTCCTTCGCCCCACGGCCCGACTCGAAGATATCCGTCACCATCCACAGGCCGCCGGGAACCTTCACCACCGGCGGCGGTGGGGCAGAAGGCGCGGGCTCCGCCGACGCGCAGGCGGCAAGCCCCAGCGTGAGAGCAATGGCGCGGAGGCCGGGAAGGGAGGGGATGGTCATGTGGGCTGCTTCCCTACAGAACATCGAGTAGCAGCTTGCGCCGATTGAGGTGCTGCATCGGCCGGGCGTTGTTGGGAAACAGCTTGGCGAAACGCGCAATCTGCTCCGGCGAGGCGGTGATGGGCTGGCGGTAGACCACCCAGGATACCACTTCGCTGCACGGCGGCGTCGTCAGCGAGCCGGCATAGCGATAGGTCGTGCTGTCCTTGGGCAGCATGGCGCCGGGATGGAGGGCGGTCTCGGATTTGGCGGTCTCGCCGCCCAGGGCAGGCATCGTTCGCCAGATGGTCTCCATGGCCGGATTGGGCTCGCCAGCCTTGATCATCACCCCCAGCACCGCCAGGCCACCCTCGGCGTGCCGGTGGACGAAGTGGACCTCCATCTCGAAGCTGATGCCGGCGATGGTGTGTTCGCTGGGATGGTGGAAATGGTACTGCAGCAGCTCGTAGCTGTGGCCGTCCAGGGACAGCGTGCTGCCCTTGGGGCAGTTCACCTGAATGGTGTGGCCGTTGTTGACCACCTCCAGGGCGCCGGCCTGCCAGCTTACCGCCGGATCGCTCATCATGGCGGGAATGCCCTTGGCCAGGTCGATGGGCGATTGCTCCTTGCCCATGCCGCAGGCGGCATATTCGGGCGCCAGCTTGCTCCACTCCGCCGGGCCGCCATGGCCCTCATAGGCCCAGTGAGGATGGGCCGCTTCCGAGGCCGTCGCGGCGGCGGACTTGAAGAAGGTGCCGCAAGCCGGGCAGGCGCAGGCGGCACCGGCAATGAAGTGGCGAAGAAGCTGGCGTCGCTGCATGGCACCCTCGGACAGTTGGTAGACGCAACACTAGAGCACCGCGCCTGAAATATGAAGCGCGGTATTCTTGCGAGCATTGAGTGAGTGGCCAAGGGCGCGGAAGCGCCCGCCCGGCGCGGGTGATATCATAAAGGTTAAAGCGTGATGCACATTTTGGGCATCACGCTTTAAGGACTGCCGGCCCGGCTGCAACAGGGGCAACCGTGAAGTCAGAAAAAACCCCTCCCCCGGCAGGGGGAGGGGTTGTTTGAAGCACCTCAGGACATCAAGCGGTTCCACCAGCCGCGCTTGGGCGGGCCGGCGGGAACCGGAGGTGGGGCATCCTTGATCACCGCTGCGGCGGCGGGCGCCGGGACGGGACCCTCCGGAGCGGACGTTTCCTGAGCCGGGGCAGGGGCGGGAGCTTCCGCCACCGTCTCGATCACGGCCGCCGGCTCTTCGATTGTGGCCGGCTCTTCGATTGTGACGGCAGGAGCGTCCTCGGCGGCGACGGGCTGCTGTTCCGCCGCAGGTTCGGCAGCCGCAGCTTCCGCCTTCTTGCGCGGCGCCCGCTTGCGCTTGGGCTTGTCGTCGGCCGTGGCTGCCGGCTCGTCCGCCGTTACGTCGACGGCCACCGCATCGACGGCAACCTCGGCCTTCTTGCGCGGTGCCCGCTTGCGCTTGGGCTTGTCCTCAGGTGCCGGCTCGCCGGCCGTTTCGACCGGAGCATCGGCCGGTTCGCCAACCGGTTCGGCAGCGGCCTCGGCCGCAGGCTCACCGCCTTCGAGGCCACCCTCGCCGGGCTGTCCGTCACGGCCACGACGCCGACGGCGACCGCCGCGACGACCACGACGCCGCTTGCGCGGTTCTTCGCCATTGGCCACCGCCTCGCGGTTTTCCTCGGAATCTTCGTCGTCGTCGCCGTCGTCTTCACCTTCGGCGGGCGTGGCGCCTGCGGCGGAAGCTACGACACCGGCAGCCTCGCCCTGGGTGGGCAGTTCCTCGCCGGAACGCTTGCGCTTGCGGCGGCGACGGCGCTTGCGGCCGTCCTCGTCGCCGCCACGCTCGGCCTCGCGGTCGGGGCGCGCGGCAGCGGGGCGGGCGGGAGCGGCCCGCTCCTCGGCTTCGGCGTCATCTTCCTCGTCCTTGACCTCGACCTCGACCTCGTCTTCCTCGGGCTCGGGGGGAGCGTTTTCGACGGTGATGGCGGGGGCGCGGAGCGGCAGGTCGTCGCGGAATTCAGCCTTGACCCGGTCCATGCGGTGGGCAGGGGCGATCAGGGTGTCGTCGCCGGCCAGTAGCACGGTCATGCCGTAGCGCGTCTCCATGGCGGCCAGCGCCTCGCGCTTCTGGTTGAGGATGTAGAGGGCGATGGGGGTCGGCACGGTGACCAGCACCTCCGACGAACGCCGCCGGATGCCCTCTTCCTCGATGGCGCGCAGCACATGCATGGCGGCCGATTCGACCGATCGGCTGAGACCGGTGCCGGCGCAATGCGGGCAGGGGTTGAACGCGGTCTCCTGCAGGCTGGGGCGCAGCCGCTGGCGCGACAGTTCCAGCAGGCCGAAGGCGCTGATCTTGCCCACCTGGATGCGGGCGCGGTCGTTCTTCAGGGCATCCTTGAGGCGCCGTTCGACCGCGTGGTTGTTGCGGCTCTCCTCCATGTCGATGAAGTCGATGACGATCAGGCCGGCCAGATCGCGCAGGCGCAACTGGCGGGCGACCTCCTCGGCCGCCTCGGCGTTGGTCTTCAGCGCCGTCTCCTCGATGTGGCGCTCCTTGGTGGCGCGGCCCGAGTTGACGTCGATGGCGACCAGCGCCTCGGTCTGGTTGATGACGATGTAGCCGCCCGAGCGCAGTTGCACCACCGGGCTGTGCATGGCGTCCAACTGGGTTTCCACTTGATAGCGGTGGAACATGGGCACCACGTCGCGGTAGGGCTGGACCTTCTTGGCATGGCTGGGGGTCAGCATGCGCATGTAGTCCTTGGCCAGGCGGTAGCCTTCCTCGCCTTCCACCTGGATTTCGTCGATGTCGCGCGAGTAGAGGTCGCGGATCGAGCGCTTGATCAGGCTGGCCTCTTCGTAGACCAGGGCGGCGGCGGTGGATTTCAGTGTCAGCTCGCGGACGCTGTCCCACATGCGCAGCAGGTATTCGTAGTCGCGGCGGATCTCGGCCTTGGAGCGTTCGGAGCCGGCGGTGCGGATGATCACCGCCATGCCGTCGGGAATCTCCATCTCGTTGGCGATGGACTTGAGGCGACGGCGGTCGGTGGCGCTGACGATCTTGCGCGACACTCCGCCGCCCCGGGCGGTGTTGGGCATCAGCACGCAGTAGCGGCCAGCCAGCGACAGGTAGGTGGTGAGGGCGGCACCCTTGTTGCCGCGCTCCTCCTTGACGACCTGCACCAGCATGATCTGGCGGCGCTTGATCACTTCCTGGATCTTGTAGTTGCGCAGGATACGGGCGCGGCGGCGCTCCATCTCCTGGTCGGAGGGGTCGTCACCGCCCACCATCTCCACATGCTGGCGGGGATGATGCTGCTCGCCCTCGGGCTTTTCGGCGGGAGCGTCCTCGACCGAGCCATCATCGGTGACCTCGGCCACCGCCTCGGCGGCGAGGTGGCCTTCACCCTCGGCTTCCGAGCGCTCCATATCGGAGTGCTCGCCGCCGGCCTCGCGCATCACCTCGGCGCGTTGGGCGGCCAGCAATGCCTGGCGGTCGGCCACCGGAATCTGGAAGTAGTCGGGGTGGATCTCGCTGAAGGCAAGGAAGCCATGGCGATTGCCGCCGTACTCGACGAAGGCAGCCTGGAGCGAGGGCTCCACGCGAACCACCTTGGCCAGATAGATGTTGCCCTTGAGTTGCTTCTTGGTGCTGGTCTCTACGTCAAGTTCTTCCAGACGCGTCCCACTGACCACCACCACCCGAGTCTCCTCCGGGTGGGTGGCATCGATCAACATACGTTTGACCATTAAGTCCATATCTCCGTGGCGCCGCCCACGACGCAGCTCTGGCATGCGGGCGACGAATTGACACAGCGAAGCCGGCGGCGCCTCCGGGCGATCCCTCGAACCTGATGCTTTGCAGCACGGACATGGCGGGAACCTCTTAGGGCGGGCATCACGCCCGGCTTCGAAATCTTCAAGTCATGGCTGCCCAGCCTTCGTCCACTGCGGACGTTCGGGCGGCAAGCCTATGGACGGTCAAAATAGCCTTAGCCGAAAGTTTCGACAATGATCTTGTTGCACGCGGAAGGATGAGATGTGCGACAGCAACCCTCCCCGGAGGGGGTAGCCGGAAGAGTCTGCCGAATCAATGCCTTTTGAATTGAGGTTGAGAAGCCGCCTGCGCTATAGGTGTTAACTCTTGGTCAAGGCGAATCGGCGAATATGGGGCCCATGGTAAGACGGATCGTTGCCTTCCTGCCCGTGGTGGCGCTTGCGCTGGCTGTCCTTGTGACGGCCGCCGCGCCGGCCGTCGCCCGTACCGCTATCGGCGGCATGCGGCTGGGCATCCATGAGGAAGGGGTTACCCGCTTCGTCATGGACATCTCCGAATCCATGGACTTCAAGGTGGTCACCCTGGCCGATCCCTATCGGGTGGTGGTGGAATCTCCCACTCTCGACTGGTCGCCGGAGTCCCTCTTGAAGAAGCCGTGGGGCTCGGTGCGCGGCGTGTCGGGCGAGACCGGCCGACTGGTGCTGGAGCTCAAGCAGCCGGCGGCGGTGAAGCAGGCCTTCATCATCCCGCCGCGCGACGGTCTGGGATGGCGCTTCGTCGTCGACCTCAAGGACGTGACGCGCGACGCCTTCCTCGCCACCGCACAGCCCGCCCCAAGGGTCGCATCGCCGCCGAAGACGACGGTGGCGGCGGCTCGCCCCGAAGTCCGGCCCGAACCGCGACCCGCTCCCGAGGTCGCGGCACCAGCCCCGGCGTCCGTATCCCCGCCCCTGTTCCCGCCCGTGCCGCCGCCCGCATCCGCGCCCGCCCGGGGTATCGTGGTGGTGAGTCCCAACGCACACCCCCCGGCACCGGTGGCGGTGGCTCCTCCTCCCGCCCCTCCCGTGGTTGCCGCCGTGGCTCCGCCGCCGGCCCGGCCCATGGAAAGCCGCATGGTGGGCGGTTCGACCATGCTCAGCGCGCCCATGCCGCCGCCGCCGGAACGCCCGATCGTGGAGCGGCCGGTCGCGGCCGTGGTCGAGCCGGCGCAGCCGCCGGTGGTGACCCCGGTCAGTCTGCCGGCGCCGCCGCCGGTGGCCATGGCCGAACCCGAGCGCAGGCGCAACGACGGTCCGCCGGTGATCGTCATCGATCCCGGCCATGGTGGTGTCGACCCCGGCGCCATCGGGGTGTCGGGCATCTACGAGAAGAACATCACCCTGGCGGTGGCGCGCGAACTCAAGGAAGCGCTGGAGAAGAACGGCCGCTATCGCGTCCATCTCACCCGCGACCGCGACGTGTTCATCCGCCTGCGCGACCGCATCGCCATCGCCCGCCAATACAACGCCGAGCTGTTCGTCTCGCTGCACGCCGACGCGGTGCAGAATCCGTCGATCCGCGGCCTGTCGGTCTATACCCTGTCGCAGAACGCCTCGGACGGCGAGGCGCAGACGCTGGCGGAAAAGGAAAACAAGGCCGACCTCATCGCCGGCATCGACCTCAGCCACGAGACCGCCGATGTGGCCAATATCCTCATCGATCTGGCTCAGCGCGAGACCATGAACCGCTCGGCGGTATTCGCCAGCGACATCGTCGATGAAGTCGGCCGCGATCAGCCGCTGCTGGGCAACACCCACCGCTTCGCCGGCTTCGCCGTGCTGAAGGCGCCCGATGTCCCGGCGGTGCTGGTGGAGATGGGCTATCTGTCCAACGAGCAGGAGGAACGCGACCTGCGCCAGCCGCACTACCGGGTCAAGCTGGCCAAATCCATCGGTCGCGCGGTGGACCGCTTCTTCATGCAGACCCAGAAGGCCAAACGGCCCTAGACCCGACTCCCGCCGGGCTTGACGTCGCCCCTCGCACCGCGCTACCAACCGTGCCATGCTCCGCTTTCTCGTCATCACCTTTTCGCTGCTGATCCTGCTCGCGCTCGCGGGGGCTGGCGCGGTGCTGTATCTGTTCTGGAATTTTGGCCAGGGCCTGCCCGACTATCACCAGTTGGCGCATTACGAGCCGCCCGTCACCACCCGCGTTTATGGCGGCGATGGGCGCCTGGTGGCGGAGTATGCGGTGGAGAAGCGGGCCTTCGTGCCGCTCCATGTCATCCCGCAGCGGGTCAAGGATGCCTTCCTGTCGGCCGAGGACAAGAGCTTCTACAACCATGCCGGCGTCGATCCGGTGGGCATCGCGCGGGCGGTGATCATCAATCTGCGCAACAAGGGCATGGGCGCGGACAAGCGTCCGGTGGGTGCCTCGACCATCACCCAGCAGGTCGCCAAGAACTTCCTGCTGACCAACGAGGTTTCCATCGAACGCAAGGTCAAGGAGGCCATCCTCGCCTTTCGCATCGAGCGCGCCTTCACCAAGGATCACATCCTTGAGCTGTACCTGAACGAGATCTACCTCGGCATCGGGTCGTATGGGGTCGCCGCGGCGGCACTGAACTATTTCAACAAGAGTCTCGACGAGTTGACGGTGCCCGAGGCGGCCTATCTCGCCGCCCTGCCCAAGGCGCCCAACAATTATCATCCGCAGCGCCATCCGCAGGCCGCCCGGGAGCGCCGCGACTGGGTCATTGGCCGCATGTACGAGGACGCCAGGATCAGCCCAGCCGAATATCAGGCCGCCATCGCCGATCCGCTCTCGGTGCGTCGCCGCGACGAGATGCTGGCCGTTCAGGGCGGCGACTATTTCGCCGAGGATATCCGCCGCGAGATCGCCAGCAAATTCGGCGAGAGCGCCCTCTACAAGGGCGGGCTGGTGGTGCGCGCCTCCATGGATGCCGAGTTGCAGGCGCTGGGCTATCGGGTGCTGCGCCAGGGCTTGGTCAACTACGACCGGCGCCACGGCTTTCGCGGCCCCATCACCCGATTGCCGCCGGGCACCGCCTGGCCGGCGCAGCTGGCGGCGGTTCCGGTGCCGCCCGGTTCGGATCCGTGGGAGATCGCGGTGGTGCTGTCCACCACCGACGCCGCCGCCTCCATTGGTCTGTTGGGGGCACGCACCGGCACGCTGCCCTTCGCCGAGATGAAGTGGGCCCGGCCGGCGCTGGAAAAGCAGCGCTTCGGCCCGCCGCCGCACAAGCCTTCCGACGCGCTCAAGCCCGGCGACGTGGTGCTGGTGGAGCATGTGGTCAAGGGCGAGGACGGCAAGGCGCTTCCCGCCAACAGTTATGCCCTGCGCCAGGTGCCCAAGGTCGAGGGGGCCCTGGTGGCCATCGATCCCCACACCGGGCGCGTCCTGGCCATGGTGGGCGGCTGGTCCTATGCCAAGAGTCAGTTCAACCGTGCCTCCCAGGCCTTGCGCCAGCCGGGTTCGTCCTTCAAGCCGTTCATCTACCTGGCGGCCATGGAGAGCGGCTATACGCCGTCGTCGCTGGTACTGGACGCCCCCATTGCCCTGCCGCAGGGGCCGGGGCTGCCCATGTGGCGGCCGAAGAACTATCACGACGATTATCTCGGCCCCACCACGCTGCGGGTCGGCCTCGAAAAGTCGCGCAATCTGATGACGGTGCGCCTCGCCCAGGCCATCGGCATGGACAAGGTGGCCGATTATTCGCAGCGCTTCGGTATCTACGACAATCTTCCACGCCAGCTGGCCATGGCGCTGGGCGCCGGCGAAACCACCCCCCTGAAGCTGACCGCCGCTTATGCCGAACTGGTCAATGGCGGGCGGCGCTTGCGTCCGACCCTGATCGATCGCATCCAGGACCGGAACGGCAAGACGGTGTTCAGCCACGACATGCGGTTCTGCGAGCCGTGCTCGGCGACCTACTACACCAATCAGGAAATGCCGCACCTGCAGGACATCCGCGAGCAACTGGTCGACCCGGTCTCGGCCTATCAGATGGTCCACATCCTGGAGGGTGTGGTGGAGCGCGGTACCGGCACCGTGGTACGCCCGGTGGGCAAGCCGCTGGCGGGCAAGACCGGCACCTCCAACGACTCCAACGACACCTGGTTCGTCGGCTTCTCGCCTGATCTGGCGGTAGGGGTGTTCGTCGGCTTCGACGAGCCGCAATCCCTGGGCGACAAGGAGACCGGCGGCAACGTCGCCGCGCCCATCTTCCGCGACTTCATGATGGAGGCGTTGAAGGACAAGCCGGCGACGCCGTTCCGCGTGCCGCCTGGCGTGCGGCTGGTGCGGGTCCAGGCCAATACCGGAAAGCCGGCGATGCCGGGTGATTCCAAGGTGATCCTGGAGGCGTTCAAGGGCGGCGACAGGATGCCGGGCGACGAAGAGGACGTGCTGGAAGGCGACGGCGTCGATGCCGGCTTCTCGTTCGCACCCTATGTCTCCAACGAGGAGGGTGGTCCCGCCTTCGCTCAGCCGAACCAGCCCAACCCGCTTCCGTCCCCCACGGGCGGTGGTGCGGCGCCGGCCGCGGGCGGGCTGTATTAGGGCACCGCGCCTGAACTATGACACGCGGTACGTCCAAGGTTACGAAGCTGCCCGCCCGGCGCGGGCGAATTCATAAGGCCTAAAGCGTGATGCACATTGAGGGCTTCACGCTTTAGCAGGGTGCGGAAAAACTCAACGTTCCTTTCGTCACCCCCGCGAAGGCGGGAATCCATGCGTCCGGCAGCACAGCATATGGGGGCAAATGCCAGTCCTTGCCCCAACATGGACCCCCTTCGCGGGGGTGACGAGATGAAGGGCGGCGGAAAGAGGTTTTCCGCACCCTGTTAGGGCAGTCAGTGCACCGTTTCGTGGCGCCTCGGATGCTCGTTGAAATGGGCATGGGCGCCGCGCTCGCAGTGTCCGGGAAGGCATGACGGCTCGCCATGGCCGCCGGCGGGGACGTGGTGGCTGCCGCCGCCGCCGTGATGCATGACGTGCTCCCCCCGCTGTTTGCCGCTCAGGGTGAACCAGAAGGTGCTGCCCACTCCCGGCCGCGACTCCAGCCAGATGCGGCCACCGTGGCGCTCGACGATACGCTTGCACTCCGCCAGGCCGATGCCGGTGCCGTCATAGGTGCTGCGGTCGTGCAGGCGCTGGAAGATGACGAAGATGCGGTCGTGGAATTCGGCGGCGATGCCGATGCCGTTGTCGCGGACGTAGAAGGACATCTGATCGCCCTCGGCCACGGCCCCGATATGGATGGCCGGGGTGACATCGCCGCGGCAGTATTTGAGGGCGTTGCCGATCAGGTTCTGGAACAGGCGGGCGACCTGCCCGTCATCGCAGACGATGATGGGCAGCGGGTCATGCGACACCGTGGCGCCGCGTTCCTCGATGCGGGGGGCGAGATTGGCCATCGTATCGTTGAGGATCCGATCGAGGTCGGCCGGTGCCGGCGTCTTGCCGTGGGTGGTCACCCGGGCATAGGTCAGCAGATCGGTGATCAGGCGCTGCATCCGCCGGGCACCATCCACCGCGAAATCGATGAATTCGTCGGCTTCCGAGTCCAGTTGGCCGCTGTAGCGGCGCTGCAGCAGCATGAGGTATGACGTCACCATGCGGAGCGGCTCTTGCAGGTCGTGCGAGGCGACGTAGGCGAAGTTTTGCAGTTCCTGGTTGGAATTCCGCAGCGCCTGTTCGGCCTCCATCCGCTCGGTGACGTCGCGGAACAGCACCACCGTTCCACCCGGCTCGGAGATGTTGCTCACCGGCGTCGAGATGTATTCCACCGGGAAGCAGGTGCCATCTCTGCGCCAGAAGTAGTCGTTCCTGTTCTCGGTGACGCGCTGCTCGATGCGGGCCTTGCCGATCTCGCAGTCGCAGATGTGGCGCGGCGTGCCGTCCGGGTGGCTGTGGTGGAGCAGGGTATGGATATCCTTGCCCACCACATCCTCGGCGGTGTAGCCGATCATGCGAAGGGCTGCCGGATTGATGAAGCTGACCCGGCCAAGCGTGTCGGTGCCGAAAATGCCCTCACCGGCGGCATTGAGCAAACTCTGTAACATTTCCTTCTGCTCGTGGAGCAGGTGCCGGCTGTCGACGAGATTGCGGCGATGGGAGTCCAGGATCGTGTCGGCCCGGCGCACCACCAGCAGCAGGGCGCCATAGAGCGCCGCAAAGCAGGCGAAGATCAGCGCCGAAGCCTTGTAGAGAGACGTCTGGAGCCGCTCCTGAGCGGCAGTCATGTCGGAGTAAAGCTCGAAGACGCCCTTGACGCCACCGTCGGAGCCCATCAGTGGCCGATAGGTCTCGACTACGTGCCGGTTGCGCACTTCACCCTCGAAGCCGGAAATGGCTTCGCGGAAGCCGGAATTGGTGGACGGCTGCCCCGCCAGGGCGGCCTTCAACGCCGGTTTGGCCGAGGCGGTGGGGCCGACCTCGCTGCGTATGGGGGAATAGATGACGTCGCCCTTGGCGTCGTAGATCTTGATCTTGATGATGGGCTGGGTGGTGACCAGATTGCGCAACGCCACATCGAAGGCCCGCAATTCGCGGCGCTCACGCAGCTGTTCCGGAGGGATCGTCGACAGCCTGGCCACCATGGGGGCGAACTGGGGCCAGAACGCGGCGACGAAGGCATCGGCCAGCCGCAGATTTTCCTCGGCGGCGAGGCTGACATGTTCCTCGGTCTGGTCCCATCGGTAGGCTCCCACCAGCAGTACGGCGGAAAAAAGCAAGGCAATCGCGCTCGTCAGCGAAAAATACCGCCGTAACTGAAACATTATGCGCCATCCTGATCACGCACTTCCTACCGCCAGTGTACCGACGCTCCACCTCTGCCGCAATTAATCCCTGGGCCACCGACAGGCAATCCTGCGCCCGCGCAGGCGTGAGCAGGCCATTGCCGCCTTGACGAGGCCGCCCCCTTCATGCCTTCTTCCCGGTTTCACGCGCCAGCGAGGAAGAGGGTCGTCATGCACGCTTACAGAACGCACACCTGCGGCCAGTTGAAGGCGGAGGATGCCGGCTCGCCGGCGCGGCTGTCCGGGTGGGTTCATCGCAAGCGCGACCACGGCAACCTGCTGTTCGTCGACCTGCGCGACAACTACGGCATCACCCAGGTGGTGACCGACATCTCCAGCCCGGTGTTCCAGGTGCTGGAGGGGGCGCGGCCGGAAAGCGTCGTCACCGTCACCGGCAAGGTGGTGCGCCGTTCGGCCGAAACCATCAACCCCAAGCTGCCCACCGGTGAGATCGAGCTGGTGGTGGCCGAGGCCGAGATCCAGTCCATGGCCGAGCTGCTGCCGATCCAGGTGGCGGGCGACCAGGAATATCCCGAGGACATGCGGCTGAAGCACCGTTTCCTCGACCTGCGCCGCGAGAAGGTGCACGCCAACATGCTGCTGCGCTCGCGCGTCATCGCGTATCTGCGCCAGGCGATGATCGCCCAGGGCTTCACCGAGTTCCAGACCCCGATCCTGACCGCGTCGAGCCCCGAGGGCGCCCGCGACTATCTGGTGCCGAGCCGTCTGCACCCCGGCAAGTTCTATGCCCTGCCGCAGGCGCCGCAGCAGTTCAAGCAGCTGCTGATGGTGGCCGGCTTCGACAAATACTTCCAGGTGGCGCCCTGCTTCCGCGACGAGGCCGGCCGCGCCGACCGCAGCCCGGGCGAGTTCTATCAGCTCGATTTCGAGATGAGCTACGTCACCCAGGACGACGTCTTCGCCGCCATCGAGCCGGTGCTGCAGGGCGTGTTCGAGACCTTCGGCAATGGCCGCAAGGTGACTCCGGCACCGTTTCCGCGCATTCCCTACCAGGAGTCCATGCTGAAATACGGCTCGGACAAGCCCGACCTGCGCAATCCCATCGAGATCGCCGACGTCACCGAGCCGTTCCGCGGCTCCGGCTTCGGCCTGTTCGCCAAGCTGGTGGACAAGGGGGCCGTGGTGCGCGCCATCCCGGCGCCGGGGGCTGCCGGCCAGCCGCGCTCGTGGTTCGACAAGCTCAACGAGTGGGCGCGCGAGAACGGCGCCGGCGGACTCGGCTATATCCAGTTCGCCGCCGACGGTCCCAAGGGTCCCATCGCCAAGAACCTGGAGCCGGCCGCCGTCGAGGCCATCAAGGCCGCCGCCAACCTCAAGGACGGCGACGCGGTGTTCTTCGCCTGCGACAAGGGGGATGCCGCCGCCAAGTTCGCCGGTCTGGTCCGCACCAAGCTGGGCAACGAACTCGACCTGCTGGAGAAGGACGTCTTCAAGTTCTGCTGGACGGTGGACTTCCCCATGTACGAACTGAACGACGAGGGCAGGGTCGAGTTCTGCCATAACCCGTTCTCCATGCCCCAGGGCGGCATGGACGCGCTGCTCAATCAGGACCCGCTGACCATCAACGCCTATCAGTACGATATTGTCTGCAACGGCGTCGAACTGTCCTCGGGCGCCATCCGCAACCACCGTCCCGACATCATGTACAAGGCGTTCGAGATCGCCGGCTACTCGGCGGCGCATGTGGAAGAGCATTTCGGCGGCATGCTGAACGCCTTCAAGTACGGCGCCCCGCCGCATGGCGGCTCGGCCCCCGGCATCGACCGCATCGTCATGCTGCTGGCCGATGAGCCCAATATCCGCGAGGTCATCCTGTTCCCCATGAACCAGCAGGCCCAGGACCTGCTGATGCAGGCCCCCGCCGAGGTGACGCCGGAGCGGTTGCGGGAACTCCACCTCAAGCTCGACCTGCCCAAGCCCAAGAAGGAAGGTTAACAAACCCTTCCGTCTTCCGGGGCATTACACCAATGCGTCCTCCGGCGCGCCACCGAAAGGCATAGACTCCCTCCGTCGTCATGAACGAAGGAGGGAGCGATGCAAAGGCTCCTCGCAGCGATCGGAGCGGTGGTGTTGATGGGGTGCGCGCAAGTACCCGAGGGCACCATCGTCAGTGTGGAATCCTACGGTCTGGTGGCTACGTCCGGCTGCGATACCGTCGATGTGGCGGGCGTCGATACCTGTCGCCATGCCGCCGATGCGGCGCTGATCGAACCAGCCGCCGGCCTCCTCCAGCAGGTGGTGGGCGATGAACGCGCCGCTGCCGTGCTCGCCGGCGGGGTCTGATGCCGACGGGCAAGAATCCGTAAAATTAAGGGACAATTAATAATAAAGTTTGCCAAGCCGGCGCGAATTGGACTAACGTCCCCCTCTAATATCGGGAGGGGAAGGCGTGCGAGAGGGGTGGTGCACTGCTGGCGTTAAGGCAAAGCTGGTCGCAAGACTGGCGGGCCTGCGCATCGTTGCCGCCCTGTTGCTCGCCGGCATGGTCTCCGGTTGCGCCTTGCCCCCGGCCATCTCCATCGCCACCAACATCGGCAACGGCGTATTGCTGCTGGCCACCGGCAAGTCTTCGTCCGACCATACCCTGTCCGCGGTGACCGGCAAGGACTGCGCCACATGGCGCGTCATGCAGGACCGCGATATCTGTCATGATCTGGTGGTTGCCGTCGCCGAGCCGGTTCCCGCTTCGGTCACCGCCGACGAGGCGACACCGGCCGCAGCATCATCGCGCAATGCCGTCGCCGCCCTCGATGCCGTCTTCCAGCCGCTGGCCGCCGGCGAGCGCGGGCGTGGTTCGGTCGAACTGGCGGCGATGCCCCGGAGCGCCGAGCCTGCCGCCGTCGCCTTGGCCGCGGTTGCCCCGAGCGCTGTTGACGTGCCGACCCCGGCGCGGGTTGCCGCCGTGGCGCCGCGCACCGGTTCCGCCCGGATGGCCGCCTTGCCGCCGCAGCAGCGCCTGGTGCACTCCGCCTCGGTGCGTGCCGACGCCAAGGCCAAGAAGACCCGGCTGGCCAAGGCCAAGTCGTCGAAGCAGCTCGCCCTTGCCAAGGGCAAGCCGCGGGCGGTGACCGCATCGGCCGCCAAGAAACGCAAGCCGATCATTGCCGGCAAGAAGCGCGTGCTGACCGCCGCCACCGGCAAGCCGCCGCATAAGGCCGCCGTTTCGGCGACCAAGTCCAAGGCGCCGCTGGCGGCCGTCGTTGCTCCGGCGGTGCCCGTGACTATTATCCCCGTGACCATAGCGCCCGCCGCCCTGTGGTCGGCGGCGACCATCGCCCTCAAGCCGCCGGCAACCGCCGGTCCCGGCCTGCGTCTGGCGGCCCTGGCGCCCTAGGCGCCCACCTCCCGTTCGTTCCCGGTTCTGATTTCCGGCGCTAAAGTTGCGCTTGCGCCGGCCGCCTCGACGTCCCACGTCCTGCCCATGACACCGTGGCAAAAGGGATGGCGTGCGGCGTCCCCGTGGGGGGCGGCGGGGCGGGTGTGGCTGGCTTGGCCGGCTACCTCGGGCGATGCCGAGCGTGACGACGCCCTGCGCGAGGACTGTCTCGACCTCGCCACCCTGATATCGGAAGTCACCGACGTAACACTGCTGGCCAATCCGGACGATGTCGCCGACGCGTCGTTGCGCAGCCCGGCCGGGGTCAAGACGGTTCCGGCGGTGCACCGGTTGACGTCGCTCCGCGCCGCGGCGCCGCTCTATCTGGTGGACAGTGCCGGCGCGCCGGTGGGGGGGCTGCTGGGAGAGGGGGAGGCGGGGCGCCTGTTGCTGCAAGCGGTGGGATTGCCGGTGCTGCCGGGGCCGTCGTGGCTGGCCGCCGGGGCGGTCGAGTGCGACGGCGCCGGCACGGTCCTCGCCTCGGAGCGGGCCCTGCTCGAACGCGCCGGGCTCGCTCGGGCGGTTGCCGAGCACCAGATGGGCGAATGGCTGGGGGCCGAGCGGGTGGTGTGGCTGGCCACCCCGGAGGACGAGGCGGCAGTGACCCGAGTTGCGCGGCTGGTGGGGCCGGGGACGGTGGCGGCGGTCGAATGGGGTGACAATTGCGCTCGGCTGTCCGCCGTTGGCCTGACCGTGGTGGCGCTGCCGTCACCCCGACGGCACGGCGCCTGGGCGTCCTACGCCGACTGTCTGATGATGGGTAATGACGTGGTGGTCCCGCGCTATGGCGAGGCCTGCGACAATGATGCGCGAGGGCTGCTGGCCGCGGCATTGCCGGGACGGAATGTCACCTCGTACCCGGTGGGCATCCTTGGCGGCCTCGGAAGTCTGGCGGTGGTGGAACCAGCCCTGGGGGCCGAGTTCATACCGTGACGTTGAGCGGCGGCTGTGACTGCCAGTTCAGCACTTGCAGCACCCGCTCGGTCTTGCGGACGGCTTCGGGATCGGGATTGTTGCGGCGCTCGAAATCGGCGCGGGTCTCCCATTGCGCCAGCATGTCGCGGGGGCGGTCGGGCTCGGCCTTTTCGCCGGTGAGGGCGCCGATTGTTGCGTCGAATTGCGGGTGAAGTTCGCTGGGCAGGCCCATCAGGCGGAACTCGTCCCATGACAGCATGCCGCCGACATAGAGTTCGTGGGTGGCCTCGGCGAACTGGCGCGGCGAGATGTGACGCAGGTCCCAGCGCGCTTGAGGCGCGGTCGCCGTCACGCCGACCGAGGCCGGGGGCGGCAGCGCGGGCAGGGCGACCGCCGGCCTTGCCAGCACTGGCTCGTTGCGTCGGAGCGGCGTGGCGTTGGCCTGCGGCCCGGCGGCGTTGCCGTCGAACAGGCGGGAGAGGGCGGAGGTCAGCCTCATGGTCCGGCGGTGACGAGGTCCCCGGCGCCCGGCAGGCTGCGAATGGCGGCGCGCAGGTGTGGCTGCAGTTCGGGGATCGCCAGCAGCGAGCGCAACTGTTCCCAGCTCAGCGAGCCCTCGGCGAACAGTTCGCCCACCAGGGCGGCGACTTCTTGGCTGGACAGGCAGCGCAACGGCAGCGTCATGGGGGCCAGCGGTGATACCGCGCCCGATGTCGTGGGGGCGGAAAACGGGGCTGTGGAAAACTGGCCGCATGCCGGCAGGTTTTCCAGTTCGAGCTTATCCAGCCCAAGTTCGAGCTTTTCCAGCCCCAATTCGAGCTTTTCCAGCCAATGTGGAACGAAGTCGTAGGTCATGTGCCTGTCGCTCCCGTCCGATGTTGCCGCCGCGTCCCCGGCAAAGGGACAACGCAATCGCCATGCCAGGGGCAGGCGAAGCGCAATGCCTTGGTGTCGGCGGTTCATTTCCGGCAGCATGGGCAATCCTTGCCGGGTCGGCGGCAGCAATTGCCCATGGCGCTAGGTAACATCGTCCGGGTGGCCGGCTGCACTCGACGGAGGGAGTGGCTGGAGCCCCCTGGTGGCGCGCGCCTCGCAGTGTATAATGACCACCGGTTAGCTCTCGGAGGCGTCAATGCAGCGGGGTTCGAGTCTGGTAATGGGAGCCGCAGTCATGGCGGTTGCCTGGGGAGCCGGACTGGCCTGGGCCGGGCCGGTCGAACTGGTCTCGCATAAGGCGGTCTACCACATGGGGCTGTCGGCATCCAAGTCGGGCAGCGGCATGGCCGGCGCCGCCGGCACCTGGGCCTATCAGTTCGCCGACTCGTGCGACGGCTGGACCACCGAGTACCGCCTCACCATGACCTACGCCTATGACGAGGGCGGTCAGGTGCAGTCGACCACCGACTTCCTGTCATGGGAATCCAAGGATGGGCTGAAATATCGTTTCCGCGTCCGTCAGGCCCGCGACGGCCAGGTCACCGAGGACGTCGAGGGCACCGCCGAACTCCGGGGCAAGGGCCAGGGCGGCACCGCCCGCTACAGCCGCCCCGAGCCGCGCACCATCAAGCTGCCCAAGGGCACCCTGTTCCCCACCGAGCACACCGCCCATCTGCTCGACGCCGCCGGCAGCGGCACCCGTATTCTCAGCCGGCCGGTATTCGACGGCATGGGTGAGGAGGGGCCGTTCGAGATCAACGCGTTGATCGGCCGTGGTCCGAATACCCCGCCGCCCGGCGCCCAGCCGCTGCTCAGCGCCCCTGTCTGGCCCATGCGCATGGCGTTTTTCCAGGTCGGCAACAAGGACCCGCTGCCCGAATTCGAAATGTCGCTGAATTATCACGTCAACGGCGTCGCCGACGATATCGTGCAGATCTTCAAGACCTTCAGCCTCAAGGGCAAGCTTGAGATGGTCGAGCCGGTGCCGCGCAAGAAGTGCTGACCTTCGATTTCTTTTCCGCTTCCCGTCGGCTGACCGTGGGGATGCACCGGACCCAAGGAGCCGTGTTTCAATGAGCGATGCCGATGCCGCCCGCGACGGGGAGTTGGAGCGCCTTGCCGCCACCGTGGCGGATTTTCGCCGCCGCAATGCCGAGACGCCCGACGGGCTGTTCCCCGCCCAGGCCGATGCGCTGTTGCAGATGGGAACGCTGCTGTGGAGCAAGGGCCAGCGGGACGAGGCGCTGGCCGCCATCGCCGAGTCGGTGGAGATCTTCCGTGCCCTGTCGGTGATCGAGCCGCAGACGTTCTGCATCAATCTCGCTTCGGCGTTGAATACCCTGTCCGGCCGCCTCACCGAGGTCGGCAACGACAACGATGCCGCTACCGCTGGTGAGGCCGCGGTCGAACTGGCGCGCGCCTCCATGGAGCTGCAGCCGGGACAGACCCGTTTTGTGCTGGTTTCCGTCCTGATCAGCCAGGCGGGGCGCCGCCTGCGCGGCGGCGACATCGCCGGTGCCGTGGAATCGCTGACCGGCGCGGTCAAGGTTTTCCGCGAGGGCGGCCAGGAGGGCGCCCCCTATCTCGGCGCCATGATCGAGGCGCTGCACCGGTCGGCCATCGCCTTCACCGAATTGGGCCTGTGGCCCGAGGCCATCGACACCCGCCGGCTGATCGTCGACCTGTTTCCCGAGGGCACCCCGCCGGCGGTGGTGCATCTGCTGGCGCTGACCCTGCATCAGGCGGCGCTGGCCCTGAGCCGCAACGGCCGCTTCGGCGACGCCCACGCCTGTGCCGACGAGGCCTGCGAGTTGGGCCGCATCCTGTTCAAGGCCGACCCCGAGCAGTACCGCCTGTTCATGGCCCAGACCCTGGGCAGCCTGGCCGGACGCCGTCACGAAGTCGGGCGGACCCAGGACTCCCTCGACCCGGCGCTGGAGGCGGTGGACCTGTTCCACACTGCGGTGAACGCCGATCCCAAGGCCGCGGTGCCGGCCCTCGTCCTGACCCTGGAAAGCCTCGCCGAAATCCTCGCCGCCCTCGGCCTGGCCGATCAGGCCGCCGTGGTGCAGGCCCAGCACACCCAGCTCAAGGGCGCGATGGAGAACGCGGCGGAAGATTAGGCCGGCCACAGCCAGGCGGCGCCGTGCACTCCCGATGAATTGGCGTGGTGGGGAGGGGCCAGCCGCGTCTCGACATGGCCCGAGAACACCCAGCGGCCCCACAGTTCGGCGACGTTGGTGTAGAGGCGTCCCACGCGCGACAGCCTACGCCCAGCATCACCACATGCTGATCGATGAGATTGATCTCCGTCGCTAAGGTGCGGGCAAGGCGTTCCTCGTAGCGGGCCGGCACCGCCTCGGCCGTTGCAGAGGGTTGGGTTGGCGGTGCCGTCATGTCACCGACTTAACCCCGGTGACTCGCGTCGGGAAATATGCAAAGACTTGCCTAATTAAAGGAGCCGTCGTCCCGTGAGCCGATCGTCCCTGGTCCACCCGTTTCCCCAGCCCCCCGAGCCGGCCACCGTGCTGGAGGTGGCGCCCGGCATCCGATGGATCCGCATGCCGCTGCCGTTCGCGCTCGACCATATCAATCTGTGGGCGCTGGAGGACGGCGAGGCCTGGACGCTGGTGGACAGTGGGGTCGGCAATGACGAGACCAAGGCGCTGTGGCTGCGGTTGTTCGAGGGCGCGCTGGCCGGGCGGCCGGTGGCGAAGCTGATCGCCACCCATTTCCACCCCGACCACATGGGACTTGCCGGCTGGCTCACCGAGCGGCTGGGGCTCACCCTCACCGCCAGCCAGGGCGAGTGGAGTTTCGGGCGCATGCTGTGCCTCGATACCGGTGACGATTACGCCGCCAATCAGCTCGATTATTACCGCCGTGCCGGCTATGGCCCCGACCTGCTGGCCGGCATCGCCGAGCGGCGCAACACCTATCGCCCCCGCATCGTCCCCATCCCGGTGCGGTTCCGCCGCATCCGCAACGGCGACACGCTCCGTATCGGCGGCCGCTCGTGGCGGATGATCGAGGGCGGCGGCCATTCCCCCGAGCATGCCTGCCTCTATTGCGCCGAGGACAGGGTGCTGATCTCGGGCGATCAGGTGCTGCCGCGCATCAGCCCCATCGTGGGCGTGTGGCCGCAGGAGCCCGAGGGCGAACCGCTGTCGCTGTTCCTGGCGGCGCTGGAGCGGCTGAAGGCACTGCCGGAGGACACCCTGGTGCTGCCGTCGCACGGGCTGCCGTTCCATGGCCTCCATGCCCGTATCGCCCAATTGCAGCATCATCATCGGGAAAGGCTGGACCAGACGGCGGCGGCCTGCGCCGAACCGACCACGGCCTTGACGGCCTTGCGGGTGCTGTTCCGCCGCGAACTCGATCCCTACCAGACCGGCTTCGCCACCGGCGAAACCCTGGCCCACCTGCACCACCTGATGGCCGACGGCCGCGTGGTGCGCGAGGCGGGACCCGAGGGGGTGTGGTTGTATCGAGTAATGTAATTCTCAGAGAAACGGGCGCGACGCCCGCGCTCCAAGCCAACCGCCCGGTGAGGGGAAAGCTGATAACTTCAGGCGGCGCAGGCGCCCTGTTCCTTGGCACAATACAATGTGTACAACGTGTTGATCACCGCGCTGGCTTCTGCGCCGGACAGTGAATAATAGATGGTCTGGGCCTGACGGCGGGTCTGCACCAGATTGTCGCGCCGCAATCGCGCCAGATGCTGCGACAACGCCGACTGGCTGAGGCCGATCAGCCGTTCCAGTTCGCCCACCGACTTCTCGCCATGCAGCAACTGGCACAGGATCATCAGCCGGTGCTCGTTGCTCATCGCCTTCAGAAGCGTGCTGGCACGCCGCGCGCTGTCGTATAGCTTTTCGAGTTCCATTGCACCAAACCCTTCACCAAGAACCTGAAGTTCGCATATATCATACCACTCATTTTTGATATTTCAATATTATAACACCGGAGTATTTCCTAGGGGGCATACCCGATGCGATGTATAACACACAATAGATGTACAATATGCCACATGCATATCCATCCCCATCAATAAGGGGGGAGTCAGGCCGGGACGGCGGTGCGGGAAACGCCCAGGGCGGCGAAAACCGTGGCGGTGATGTGGGCGGCGTTGAGGCCGGCCTGATCGTATTGGATCTGCGGCGTGTCGTGGTCGAGGAAGCGGTCGGGCAGCACCATGGGCCGCACCTTGAGGCCGTGGTCCAGCGCCCCGGCATGGGCCAGCAGTTGTAGGACATGGCTGCCGAAGCCGCCCACCGAGCCTTCCTCGATGGTCACCAGCATCTCGTGCTCGCGCGCCAGCCTTAGGATGAGGTCCTCGTCCAGCGGTTTCATGAAGCGGGCGTCGGCCACCGTGGCGGAGATCCCCCGTGCCGCCAGTTCGTCGGCCGCCTTCAGGGTCTCGGCCAGACGGGTTCCGAGCGACAGCAGCGCCACCCGGGTGCCCTCGCGCAGGATGCGGCCCTTGCCGAGGGGGAGGATGCGGCCGCGTTCGGGCAACTCGACACCGACGCCCTCGCCGCGGGGATAGCGGAAGGCAGAGGGGCGGTCGTCGAGGGCGGCGGCAGTCGCCACGGCGTGCATCAGTTCGGCTTCGTCGGCCGGGCTCATCAGCACGATGTCGGGCAGGCAGCCCAGGAAGGCAAGGTCGAAGGTGCCGGCATGGGTAGCGCCGTCGGCTCCCACCAGCCCGGCGCGGTCGATGGCGAAGCGCACTGGCAGCTTTTGCAGCACCACGTCGTGCACCAACTGGTCGTAACCGCGCTGCAGGAAGCTGGAATACAGCGCGCAGAACGGCTTGAAGCCCTCGCAGGCCAGCCCGGCGGCGAAGGTCACCGCGTGCTGCTCGGCGATGCCCACGTCGAAGAAGCGGGCGGGGAAACGTTCGGCGAACTTGTCGAGGCCGGTGCCGGCCGGCATGGCGGCGGTGATGGCGACAATGCGCTGGTCGGCCTCGGCCTCGCGCACCATGGCATCGGCGAACACGCCGGTATAGCTGGGCGCGTTGGCCTTGGGCTTGGCCAGCTTGCCGGTGACCACGTCGAACCGGCCGACGCCATGGTACTTGTCGGCGGCCTCCTCGGCCGGCGAATAGCCGCGGCCCTTCTTGGTCACCACATGCACCAGCACCGGCTTGTCGTCCTCGGCGTCGCGCACGTTCTTCAGCACCGGCAACAGGTGCTCGAAGTTGTGACCGTCGATGGGGCCGACGTAATAGAAGCCCATCTCCACGAACAGGGTGCCGCCCGAGACCATGCCGCGGGCATATTCCTCGGCGCGCCGGGCCACCCGCTCCAACGGCGGCGGCAGCATGGCGGCGATGTCCTTGGCGAAGTGGCGGATGGACAGATAAGGCCGTGACGACAGCAGCCGCGACAGGTAGGCGCTCATCGCCCCCACCGGCGGCGCGATGGACATGTCGTTGTCGTTGAGCACCACCACCAGTCGCGACTGCATGGAGCCGGCGTTGTTCATGGCCTCGTAGGCCATGCCGGCGCTCATGGCGCCGTCGCCGATCACCGCGATGACGTTGCCGTCGTCGCCCTTGAGATCGCGCGCCACCGCCATGCCCAGCCCGGCCGAGATGGAGGTCGAGCTGTGGCCGGCGCCGAACGGGTCGTACTCGCTCTCGGTCCGCTTGGTGAAGCCGGACAGGCCGCCGCCCTGGCGCAGGGTGCGCATGCGGTCGCGGCGGCCGGTGACGATCTTGTGCGGATAGGCCTGGTGGCCGACGTCCCAGATCAGCCGGTCGTGCGGCGTGTCGAAGACGTGATGCAGCGCCAGGGTGAGTTCGACCACCCCCAGGCCGGCACCGAGATGGCCGCCGGTGATGGACACCGACTCGATCATCTCGCGGCGAACTTCGTCGGCCAGTTGGCGCAGCTCCTCGACGCCGAAATGACGAAAATCGGCCGGCGAGGCAATGCGGTCGAGCAGGGGGAAATGGCTGGTCATCCGGGCCTCTCAGCTCCGCCGTTCGACAACGAAGCGGGCGACGTCGCGCAGCAGGTCGGCCGTGTCTCCGAACGAGTCGAGGTGGTTGATGGCCTGGCTGGCCAGCATGTCGGCCTGGGCGCGGGCGCGCTCGACCCCCAGCAACGAAACGAAGGTGGCCTTGTGAGCATCCGCGTCCTTGCCGACCTTCTTGCCCATCTCCTCGGCGGTGCCCTCGACGTCCAGCAGGTCGTCGGCAATCTGGAAGGCCAGCCCGAGGTCGTGGGCGTAATTGCGCAGCGCCTGCCGCTGGTTGGGATGGGCCTTGCCCAGCACGGCGCCGGCCTCGGCCGCGAAGCAGATCAGCCGACCGGTCTTCATCTGCTGCAGCCGGGTGATGGCGGCCACGTCCATGGCCAACTCGGCGGCCAGCAGATCGACCATCTGGCCGCCCACCATGCCCCAACCGCCGGCGGCATGCGCCAGGGCGGCGACCAGTTCGCAGCGGACGGCGGGGTCGCCATGGGTGCCGGGCAGGGCCAGCACCTCGAAGGCGTGGGTCAACAGCGCGTCGCCGGCCAACAGGGCGGTGGCCTCGTCGAATTGCTTGTGGCAGGTGGGACGACCGCGTCGCATGTCGTCGTCGTCCATGCAGGGCAGGTCGTCATGCACCAGCGAATAGCAATGCACCATCTCGATAGCGCACGCAACGCGCAGCGCGGCACTCTCCGCCACATGGAACAGCTTGGCCGATTCCAGCACCAGGAAGGGGCGCAGCCGCTTGCCGCCCTCCAGCGAGGCGTAGCGCATGGCCTCGTGCACCCGGCGCTCGGGACCGTCACCGATGGGGAGCAGGCGGTCGAGTTCGACGTTGACCGCCTGGGCAGATGCTTTCAGCGCATCGGCCAGTTTGGCCGAGGAAATGGCGGGACTCACGGCTGTTGCCTCACTCGATGTCGGCGGGCTCGACGGCGACCGGGCCGTTGGGACCAAGCACGATGCGCTCGACCTTGGCCTGGGCTTCCTTGAGCTTGGCCTCGCAGTGGCGCTTGAGCTGGGCTCCCCGCTCATAGGATTGGATGGCGTCGTCGAGCTTGCCGCGACCGTCCTCCAACTGGCGGACAATGCGGTCCAGCTCGGCGAGGGCGTCCTCGAAGCTCATGGCGGCGATATCGGGCGGCAGGTCGGCCATGCTTCCGGCTGTTTCGGTCAGCGTCGTTGAAGAAGGGCGGAAGTGTACGGGCGCCGCATCGCGAAGGCAAGGCCGGCGGAACGCCTTAGGACATCACGGCGGAACGCCTTAGGACATCACGGCGGAACGCCGTAGGCCTTCGGAATGACAAGCGCGCTCACACGGTTGTCAGGTTCGGCGTGCGGTCCAGTGTCGCCAGGGCCTCGCACAGGCTGCCCGAACGCGACACTTCGCGACCGCCCGTTGCCACGGCATAGCCGCCCGACGCCAGCTTGGTCACCGTGAAGAGCGGCCGTTCGCGGGTGTGGCGATAGATGGAGAACACCGCCTGGCCCGGCCCCTGATCGATGGCATAGTCGCGCCAGTCGCCGCTTGCCACCCGGCGGGCGTAGAGATTGAGCAGCAGCGTCAGCTCGGTTCGGTTGAAGTGGACGAGGGCGGCCCTCGTCCGGTAGTCCGCCATGCGGATCAGTTTGGCCATCGCCATCGCCTGCGGAATGGGCTCGATTGCGGCACGGCCTCGTCGAACCCCAGGCTCAGGGCCATGCCGAACCCCATTGTCCATCACAAGGGGCGCCCAGGTCCAGTGCCAAGGCGAAGGCTTCGCCGCTTGGCGGCCGAAGCATAGCCCATTGGTGAGGGGGGGGTCAGCGCAACGGGGCGGAGGCCGGCACGAAGCCGATCAGCCGGTCGTTACCCTCGCCATACGGCTGGGAATAACACGACGGCCGTCCCAATGAGCTATAGCAGTAGACCTGCTGCGGTGGAGCCGGTGGCCCCGGACGCTGCTTGCAGTATTCGTCGCCGCGTTCCAGCCGTGGCGTCGAGCAGTCCATGCCCGAAATCCACCCGACGACATGGTCGCCCAGTGTCTTATGGGTATTGATCAGGGAGAGGATTTCGAGGTTCGCGAGGACATAGGAGTCGCCAACGCGGGCAACCTCCGTCTCGAATCCATCACGTCCCACCATCATGCACCCGGTGAGTAGCAGTATTCCTGCGAGGGAGGCCGTCTGCCTGATCATTTCTATGATCCCCTAGGGCGTTCCCGTGTATTCTCCGCCCGGGACGATTAGGAATCAATTGATTTCTCGCGCTTTCGTGGGCCACGGCCCGTCGAAGGGGGGGAGGAGGTCAGGATGGCGGTTACGACCCCGATCTGCACGTTCGGCTGGAAGGCCCCCGATTTCACCCTGCCGGGCATCGACGGCCGGCGGTGGTCGCTGGCGGACATCCGCGGCCCCAGGGGCGCGCTGGTGATGTTCATCTGCAACCATTGCCCCTACGTCGAGTCGGTGGCCGACCGCATCACCCGCGACGCCCGCGAGCTGGTCAGCCTCGGCATCGGCGTCGTCGCCATCAATTCCAACGACGCGGTGCGGTATCCCGAGGATTCGTTCGACAACATGAAGGCCTTCGCCGGACGGCACGACTTCGCCTTTCCCTATCTCCACGACGAGACGCAGGAGGTGGCGCGGGCCTACGATGCCGTTTGCACTCCCGATTTCTTCGGCTTCGACGCCGATCTCGGGCTGCAATATCGCGGGCGGCTGGACGCTTCGGGCAAAAGCGCCGGCCCCGCCGATGCAAGGCGCGATCTGTTCGAGGCCATGCTGCAGGTGGCCAGGACCGGCCATGGCCCCGCCGATCAGGTCGCCGGCATGGGCTGCTCGATCAAATGGAAATTCTGATGCGAGGCGTCGCATGGGGGGGTGAAATCGGCGTGTTTGCCAAGCTGGGCGCGCCGCACTATCTTACCCCCCATTGTCCGCGAGGGAGACGTACTTGACCGAGAAGCACGACGACGCCCAGGCCGACCTCCTCATCAAAGAGGTGGACGAGGATCTGCGTCACGATCAGATGGAAAAGCTGTGGAAAAAACACGGCAACCTGCTGATTGCCGCCGTCATCGCCGTGATCCTGTCCGTGGCCGGCTGGCAGGGATGGCGCAGCTGGGACGGCAAGCAGCGTGCGGCCTCGTCCCAACGCTACACCGAAGCGGTGCAACTGGCCGAGCAGAACAAGTCCGACGAGGCCATCGACCAATTGGCCAAGCTGGCTGCCGACGGCACCAGGGGCTATCGGCTGTTGGCCGAGTTGAAGCGCGCCGACCTGCGCCAGCGGGCCGGCGACCTGTCCGGTGCCGCCGCCCTTTACGGACGCCTGGCCGCCGATTCGGGCACCGACAAGGTCTACCGCGATCTCGCCACCATCAAGGCAGCCTATCTGCTGCTGGATGGCGGCGACCTGCCGCAGGTGGAGAAGGCGGTGGAACCGCTGGCGGTCGAGGCCAGCCCCTGGCGCCATTCGGCCCGCGAAATCCTGGCGCTGGCCGCCACCAAGCGCGGTGACACCGCCCACGCCGCCGAATTGTTCCGCAAGCTGGCCGAGGACGCCGCGGCGCCGCAGGGCCTCAGGGCTCGCGCCGCCGAGATGCTGAGCGTCACCGGCCCGCGCGCCAAGAGCTGAGAGCAGGGAGACCGAAAATGATCCGCAAGGTCGCGGTAGTGCTGTTCGCCACCTTCGCGCTGGGCGCGTGCGACACCTGGCTGGGCGAGAGCAAGGCGCCGCCACTGCCGGGCAAGCGCATTTCGGTGTTGTCGCGCGAGCGCATGGTCGAACCCGAGATCAGCGGCCCGGTCGGCAAGATCGTGCTGCCGCCGCCCGAGGACAACGACGACTGGCCGCAGGCCGGTGGCTACTCCAATCATGCCATGCATCACATGGTGGTGGGAGACGGCCTGGCCCGCAGTTGGAAGACCGGCGTCGGCACCGGTTCGGGCAAGCGCCGCAAGCTGCTGGCTCAGCCCATCGTCGCCGAGGGGCGGGTGTTCACCGTCGACACCGAATCCCTGGTCACCGCCGTCGACGCCAAGAGCGGCGACCGTCTGTGGAAGGTCGAGGTCATCCCCGACGACGAGGACGAACTCTACAGCAGCGGCGGCATCGCCTATGAGGACGGCCGCATCTTCATCTCCACCGGCTTCGCCCAGATCGTGGCGCTGGATGCCCGCACCGGCAAGGTCGAGTGGCGCCAAACCCTGTCGGGTCCCATGCGCGGCGCTCCCACCGTGCGTGGCGGCCGGGTCTTCGTCATCACCGTCGACAACCAGACCCACGCCCTTTCGGCCGAGGATGGTTCGGTGCTGTGGACCCATTCCGGCATCGCCGAGACCGCGAGTCTGCTGGCCGGCACCAGCCCGGCGGTGGACGGTAGCGTGGTGGTGGTGCCCTATTCCTCGGGCGAGCTGTTCGCACTGCGCGTCGAGAACGGCGCCATGCTGTGGCAGGATTCCCTCGCCAGCGTGCGGCGTACCGAGAACGTGGCGGCGCTGACCGATATCCGCGGCCGTCCGGTGATCGATCGCGGCCGGGTCTATGCCATCGGCAACGCCGACCTGCTGGTCTGCATCGACCTGCGGACCGGCCGGCGCATCTGGGAGAAGGAGATCGGCGGCATCCAGAGTCCCTGGGTTGCCGGCGATTATCTTTATCTGGTGACCAACAACAACGAGGTGGTGGCTTTGGAAGCCCGTACCGGTCGCATCAACTGGGTCACTCAGATGCAGACCTGGGACGATCCCAAGGCCAGGACAGGCCGTATCGTCTGGGCCGGCCCGGTGCTGGCCTCGGATCGTCTGATCTTCGGCGGCTCCAACGGTGTGCTGGCGGCGCTGTCGCCCTATAGCGGTGAACTGATGGGGGTCGATGATGCTCCCACCGGCGTCACCCTGGCTCCGGCTGTAGCGGGAGGTTCCATGTATTTCCTCACCGACGGCGCCGATCTGGTCGCCTACCGGTAATGGCATTCACCGTCGCCATCGTCGGCCGGCCCAATGTCGGCAAGTCAACCCTGTTCAATCGGTTGGTCGGGAAGCGGCTGGCCATCGTCCATGACACGCCCGGCGTCACCCGCGATCGCCGGCCCGGCGACGCCACACTGCTGGGCATGGAGTTCACCGTCATCGACACCGCCGGCTTCGAGGATGCCGGCGGTGACAGCATCGAGGCGCGCATGCGCCGCCAGACCGATATCGCGGTCGGCGAGGCCGACCTCGTCCTGATGCTGATCGACGCCCGCGCCGGCGTTACCCCCCTCGACCGTCACTTTGCCGACTATCTGCGCCGACAGAAGACCCCGGTGGTGCTGGTGGCCAACAAATGCGAAGGCCGCGCCGGCCAGCCGGGTCTCTACGAGAGCTACGCCCTCGGATTGGGCGAGCCGGTGCCGTTCTCGGCCGAGCACGGCGAAGGCATCGCCGAGCTGTTCGACGCCTTGCGGCCCTATGCCGAGGCGGCCGGCGCGCTGCCCGAACCGGAAGATCCCGCCGATTTCGGCGACGAGGACCCGACAGCCGACAAAGACGATGAGCCCCGCCCCGACCGGCCGCTGACCATGGCGGTGGTGGGGCGGCCCAACGTCGGCAAGTCGACCCTGGCCAACCGTCTGCTGGGTGACGACCGTCTGCTCACTGGCCCCGAGGCCGGCCTCACCCGTGACGCCATCTCGGTGGAATGGACCCATCGCGGCCGCGCCATCAAGTTGGTGGATACCGCCGGCCTGCGTCGGCAGGCCCGGATCGACGACACCCTAGAGAAGATGTCCACCTCCAACACCATCGAGGCCATCCGCCGCGCCGAGGTGGTGGTGCTGGTGATGGATGCCGAGGCGGTGCTGGACAAGCAGGACCTGACCATCGCCCGCCTGGTGATCGACGAGGGCCGCGCCCTGGTGGTGGCGATCAACAAGTGGGATGCCGTTGCCGATCCCCAGGCGGCGTTGGCGCGCCTGCGCGACCGTCTGGAAACCTCGATGCCGCAGGCCAAGGGCGTGCCTACGGTGACGCTGTCGGCGTTGACCGGCCGGGGTGTCGATCGTCTGATGGATGCGGTGCTGGAGGCGCACGAAGTGTGGAACCGCCGTATTCCCACCGCGCAGCTCAATCGCTGGCTGGAGGAAATGGTGGCCCGCCATGCCCCGCCGGCGCTGGCGGGCGGACGGCGGCTGAAAGTTCGCTACATGACCCAGGCCAAGGCCCGTCCCCCCACTTTCGTGGTGTTCGCCAGCCGGCCGGACGAGTTGCCCGAGGCCTATAGCCGCTATCTGGTCAATGGCCTGCGTGAGGCCTTCAATCTTCCCGGCGTTCCCATCAGACTTTTCGTCAGGGGGGGTAAAAACCCCTACGTAGACAAATAGGAACGGACAGGTATATTGGGCGTTAATTAGGATTTCTTTTTACAACCCATCAAGGTAGCTTGATCCAGCGCAAGGTCTCGGCGATCATTCGCGTTCGCCAAGGGGAAAAACTCCGTGACCATCCGAATTTTGATCGCCGAGGACCAGCAACTCGTCCGCCAGGGACTGGTTGCGTTGTTGCGCTGTGAGGACGTTACCGTCGTCGGCGAGGCCGAGGACGGCGAGGCGGCGATCGAGATGGCCCGCAGCCTGAATCCCGACATCGTGCTGATGGACCTGTCCATGCCGCTGCTCGACGGGGTCGAGGCCACCCGCAAGCTGAAGCGGTTGCTGCCCGACGTCCGGGTGCTGATCCTGACGGTGGCCAATTGCGAGCGGCGAGTGGCGGAAGCCCTGGCAGCCGGTGCCGATGGCTATGCCCTGAAGAAGCTTGGCCACGAGGAACTGATGGCGGCCATCACCGCGGTGCGGGCCGGCCGGAGCTATCTTGGCCCCGGCATCTCCGAGGAATTGGTTCGCGAGCATCTCACCGGCGGCGATTCGTCGTCACCGCTGACGGCACGCGAGCGCGAAGTGCTGCGCCTGATCGCCCAGGGGCTCAAGAACCGCGAGATCGCCGACACCCTCAAGATCGCCATCAAGACGGTGGAGACTCACCGCACCAAGATCATGCAGAAGCTTGACCTGCACAATTCCGCCGAACTGGCCACTTATGCCATTCGGCGTGGAATGATCGAGTAGCGTTCAACCTGTATTTTTTTGTCGACTATCCCCACTCCCCGAATGACTATGTCCTCGGCAGGCTCTTTCGGCCACGGGTGGGGGAATCATGGTGAGCTTCGAGGGCGCCAGCCGTAAGACCTTTCTCCGACCGACGATGACCTACATTCTGGCGCTGGCCGTCATCGCCACCCTGTCGGTCGTCACCCACCTCGTCGTCGATACCATCGTCCAGAGTCAGGAAGCCGCCGCGCGGGTGGTCAACACCAGCGGGCGCCAGCGTATGCTGTCGCAGCGTGTCGCCGGCTTGGCCATGGAGGCGTCGAACCCCGGTGCCGACCGCGTCGGCCTGGAGGCCGACCTGAAGAGCGCCCTCGATCTGATGGAGGCGGCGCATGGTGAATTGTTGGCCGGCATCGATGGCTGGGGCAACGCGATGGGCGGCCGCCGGGCCATTTCTGCCATCTACTATGATGCCCCCTACGGCCTGGATGGACGGGTGCGGGCTTTCATCGCCACCGGGCGGGCGGTTCTCACGCTTGCCGTGGAGGAACGGCGCGACAGCGCGGCTCTTGCCGACGTGCTGGCTGCGGCGCGGCATCCCATGCTGTCGGCCCTCGACGCAGCGGTGAAGCAGTATGAGGCTGATAGCGAGGCCGCCATCCACCGGCTTCGCAGCATGTTGCTGGGCATGCTGGGGCTGATGCTGGCGACCCTGGCGGCTGAGGCCATGTTCATTTTCCGGCCGCTGTTTCGCCGCCTGTCCCGGGCGCGGGCCCTGCTGGTGGAGGCTGCCAGCACCGATCCGCTGGCCGGCTGCATGAACCGTCGCTATTTCATGGAGTCGGCGACGCGCGAATTCGAGCGGGCGCTCCGCCACAGCCATCCCACCGGCCTGTTGATGATCGACATCGACCACTTCAAGGCGATCAACGACACCTACGGCCACCCGGTGGGCGACGATGTCATCATCTGTCTGGCCGCCACCATCAAGGATTGCCTGCGTGGCTCCGACCTGTTCGGCCGCATCGGTGGCGAGGAGTTCGCCCTGGTGCTGCCGGATACAGAATTCATCCAGGTGTTGGTGGTGGCCGAAAAGCTGCGTCTCCGTCTGGCGGAATCCGGTTGCCGGGCCAAGGGCGTCACGCTGCATTATACCGTCAGCGTCGGCGCCACCATGATCATGGCCGAGGATCACAGCCTGTTCGACGCCATGAAGCGCGCCGACGAACTGCTCTACCGCGCCAAGCATGAAGGGCGCAACCGCGTGGTGGGTAGCGCAGAGACGGTTTAACAGGGTGCGGAAAAACGCTTCCCGCCGCCCTTCATCTCGTCACCCCCGCGAAGGCGGGGGTCCATATTGGGGCAAGGACTGGCATTTGCCCCCATATGCTGTGCTGCCGGATGCATGGATTCCCGCCTTCGCGGGAATGACGAAAGGAAAGTTGAGTTTTTCCGCACCCTGTTAGCCGGCTGCTGGCCTCCT
>CAJANL010000141.1 GCA_903941105.1 uncultured Rhodospirillaceae bacterium | reverse complement strand
GAGAGCAACCACGAAATCAGCATCGAGAAGAACCACGCCGACGATGGCGAACCCAAGTACGTGCAGTTGCTGAACCGCGTCTCCGCGACAGGTGACGCCGAAAAGCGTTTCGGCGTGACCATCGGCACCGCCATCTTGGTCATCGCCATCGCCATCGGCGCCACCTGGGTGCGCGGCGTCGTCCTGGAACGAGAACTCCAAGCCGAAACCACCGGGTCGATGGCCCAGATCAGCCAGGGGCAGGCGCAGTCCTTCTTCCCGCAGGCGTTCACGGCACCCCAGGCCGAAGCCGACAAGAAGGGGGTGGCGGACGCCGCCACCCTCGACCGCCAGGGCGGTTGGGGCACCTTCATTGTCCTCGCTGTCATCTTCGTGTTCATGCAGGTGTTCGGCGTGCTGACCGGCTACAAGTTTGGCTTCGCGGGAAAGGAAAGCGCTAAGGCCTACGACACCATCTCGCGCTTCAACACTCGCGCCGCCTATGAAGCCAAACACAAGGCCCGGAAGACGGCGATCTTGCGCGCTGGTGGGCGCCGTCTCCTCGATATGCAGCAGCGACTGGCCCGGAATGTCCGCGAGCGCGGCACGACCTCCGATCAGAAGGACGCGGTGAACTATTCGGAAAGCCGGGACATCCACGCCTATCTGGAACGAGTGCTCCGGCAAGAGGACGAGACCGACCGGAAAGAACAGGAGCGACTTGCCGCCAAGGTGGCCCAGCAGCGGCAGGCTCAGGCGCAGCCCCCCGCTCCCGCGACGCAACCGGCGGCGCCCGCACAGGTGGACCAGCCCCGAACCGTCGCTCCTGCTGCGAACGCTGCCGTTCGGGTCGACGAAACCGACGAAGAGATGGAAGCCCGCATCCGAGCGGAGATGCAGCGCGAGGCGGAAGAAGCTCGTCGTCGGAAGGAAGACGAACACCGCGCCCGCGAAGCCGCCATCCGTGCCCGCCTCGCGGCACAGCAGGCTGAATGATCCCCGCAACCCAGGGCAAGGGGAGGGCGCCGGCCCGCCCCTTGGAGACCGTGACCATGATGAAAAATGTGCTGGCGCTGTCCTGCGCGCTGATGCTGTCAGCCGGTGTCGTCCAGGCCGGGCAGCGAGACATGATCTCCAGTTGCTATGACATGCTCAAGGTCGAGGCCCCCAAGCCCACCTTGCAGCGGGAAATCTTCGTCGTGATCGACCAGACCACGCCAGTCGACGACGCCCAGCAAAAAGCACTGGTCAACGACGTGGTGGCGAAGCTCGCGCCGGAGACGGCAGTGACCATCATGACGTTCTCGGCATTCATCGGGGACCGCTATGCGGACCTCGCCTTCTCCGGCACCCTCGACCGTCTGCCGACCCAGGCCGAGCGAGATGACATCCCGAAGAAGAAGCTGAAAGACCTCGACCGCTGCCACGAAGCTCAGATGCAGTTCGCCCGGTCCAAGGTGGCCGAGACGATGATGGGCGGGTTCGGCAAGCCGATCGACAACATCGCCCGCTCGGACATCTTCTCCACCCTGAAGGATGTGTCCTCCAACATCATCGGCACCTCCCCGGCGAAGCAGAAGAATGTGCTGCTGATTTCGGACATGTTGGAGAACTCGTCCATCACCTCGTTCTACGCCAAGAACACCGTCCGCGCGATCGACGCCAAGGCCGAGTTGGGCAAGGTCAGCGCCTTCGGCGACTTCGGTGGGGCCAAGGTCTTCGTCGCCGGAGCCGGGTCCATCGTCACCACCGGCAAGAAGCAGGTGGAGACTTACCGCGACCCGAAGACCATGGATGCGTTGGAGGCGTTCTGGCGTGAGTATTTTTCCCGGTCGAATGCCTCACTGACGGTGTTCGGCAAGCCCTCGCTGATGGGCCGTTTCTGATTTAACAGCCAGCCGTTCCCAAGGGGGCATGTCATGGAATTTTTGCTGATTGTTGCGGTGGTCCTGCTGATCTGGTTCGTCAAAATCTACAATCAGTTGCAGCGATACGGGAACGACGTGAAGCGGGCGCGGGCCGACATCATGGCGTCGATGAAAAAGCGTCTCGATCTCGCCGGGCGCCTCGTCGACATCACCAAGTCCTACGGCGAACACGAGAAGTTGACCCAGCTGACCACCGCCGAGAACATGTCGTCGATTTCCGACGTCATGGTGGCGGCGCGCAAGGTTGATCAGGTGTTGAACCAGGTCTCCAGCTTGGCGATGGCCTATCCCGACCTGAAGGCCAACGCCACCTACCAGCAACTGATGAGCCAGTTGCACGACATCGAGAGCGACCTCCAGCAGCGGCGCGAGGGCTACAACGCCTCGGTCAGCCGCTACAACTCCTATCGCTGCTCGCTTCCGCAGACCCTGTTCGCCTCGTCGGTCGGCTTCCCGGAGGCGCCGTTCTTCTCCGTTGACGAGACCGGCATGGATGCCTTGCCTGATTTCAAGACCGACGACGGCCAGATGCTGAAGGCGACGTTGCAGAAGATGGGTTGCAAGGCCGGTGATCTGGTCAATCACGCGGGCAAGCAGATCAACACCGCCTTGGCCGAAGCGAAGGGCGGTTCATCCGATGAGGGGCGCCAGTAACCTGCAATGGCCCCGAGAAAGGCCCGAAAGGGGGGCAGGAGCGCGACGGACGCGGCGGATGGGTGGTTTTTCCTGTCCAACGCTGCCGTGCGCGTCCTCGAGCATTCTAGTTCTACTGTGTCACAAGTTGACTGGATTGGGGTGCCGGCCGTTGGCAGCAGGGGCACCGTGGTAATTTCCGTGGGAGTGCCCGGTTCAATCTGAGGCGGATGGTGGTTGTCGAGGTTGTGACATGGCGCTCAGGCCGAACGGGTGGATCCGCGGGGGCGGTAACTATCGGGTAGGGCAGTCGCCTTGCAGATCGGGTGGCAGCGTGGTCCTGAGGGGGGAACCAGACTCCTCTCGGTGATGAGGAATCCGTAGGCGGCGATGCAGAGGGCTGCGTGG
>CAJANL010000140.1 GCA_903941105.1 uncultured Rhodospirillaceae bacterium | reverse complement strand
CTCCAGGAGCTGGACCCGATGAAGGCCGAACACATGATTGCCTTCCACCGGCAGTGGATTGGGTCAACCGAGGAGCAGGCGAGGGCCGACGACAAGACCAGCTATGTCTCCCTGATGCGGGACATCTACGCCCACCCCAACGAGTTCGAGTCTGAGCGGCTGGAGCGGTCCTTCCTCTCTGGGATGATCACGAAGCAGACCTATCAGCAGTTCCATGAAGACCTTCGTCGGGCCAAGTCGGACCACTATGATCCGCTGTTGGGCAGCAAGGAGTTCACCGACCTGGTGGACGCCACCAAGAAAGGCATCGCCGGTTCCCCGGACGGCCTGTTCGGGGTTGGTGGCTACAATGCCGAGCTTGGTTCCTCCCAGCTTCGTGGATGGGCGCGTGAATACGCTGCTCAGATGAAGGCCGAGGGCAAGCCGGTCAGTGTTGGCACGTTCATCTTCGAGGCCCAGAAGAAGGCCAAGGAGATCGCCACCCAGTACAACCCTGAGATGGCGAGTGCTGGTCAGACGTATGGAGCCCAGGCTGGGCAAGGTCAGGCACAGCAGCAGCAGAGGCCCCAACAGGCTCAGCCGCAACAGCAGCCCCGGCAGGCCCAGCCACAACAGCCACGGCCTCAGGTGGTTCCGTTGGCGGATGCCATCCGTATTCTTCGGCAGAACCCCACGGCTGAATCCCAAGCGTACTTTGAACGGAACTACAGGCTGAAGGCGTCGGACTATCTGGCACCCAAGCCGGCCGGCGTGGTTCCCCTTGAGGAGGCCGTTCGCATCCTTCAGCAGAACCCCACGGCTGAGTCTCGGGCCTACTTCGAGAAGAACTACGGCCTCAAAGCTTCCGAGTTCGTGCGGTGATCAATGCCCCCTCTGGCCTTCGGGCTGGTGGGGGCATTTTTTCTCCCTCACCCGAGATATCCCTTCTCCTTCAGCCATCGGGAAACCTTGGTCTGTTCGTCCCGGTAATGCTGAAGCTCTTTGCCGTGATCATACGTCAGGTCAGAGGCCCGACCGCGTGACCATCCCCCCATTTCCTGAGCTGTGCGGAGGTCAACACCAGCCCGGCCGGCAGCAGTTCGCCAAGTGTGGCGGAAGCAGTGCTGGGCAAGCTCGCCGTCCGTTTCATCTCCCAGCACGTCACGACGCAGGCGGGTGAACGCCTGGGACAGAGAGCCGCCCCGCTTCCCGGTGGACTTGCGGACGGGGACTTCACTGAACAGCGGCCCCCCATCCTTCACCTTCCCCAGCCGGGCCTTGATCACGTCCTGTGCCATGCCCACCAGCGGGACCACACGGGCTGCATTCTCGGTCTTGCCCTGGAGGATCGTGTACCACCGGGCCTCCGTGTCCACCTGGGACGCCTCCAGGCTGGCAACCTCCTCCAGCCTAACGCCGGTCAGCAGCGCGACCCGCACGACATCCCCCAGCGCATCGCCCGCCATGGTGGCGTTCAGCAGCTTCTTGGTTTCCTCCGGGGTGAAGGGCCTGCGGACATCGGCGGCAGCTTTCACTTCCTTGGCGTCCGGAGCCTGGTCGTGCCAAGGGTCAGGACTGCCCCTCTCTAGGACGTGCCGACGTCGAGCCCAGGCCCATATCTGGGCAAGCTGGGAGACCTTCTTGCGGATGGTGGCGGGGCCTTGGCCGTTGGGTGCCTTCGGCCCCTTCTTGTTGGGAAGGAACTCCGTGACGAACCGGGCCACCATCCGCCCGTCTACGTCCTCAAGGGCGATATCCTTCCCAGCGAACTCGCAGAACTCTTTGATTGCCGTGTTCAGGTTGTTGAGGGTGGACAGGCTGAGCCCCTTGCCGCCGTCCTCCTTGTATTGCTCACATGCCTTGGTGAACGGGGTGTGCTTGCCGGTGGCTGTCTTGTACCAGCGGATGGCCTGCCTCTCCCCACGGGCCTTCTCAACCTGGTCCGCCACGTTGATGAGCGCCCACTCGGCTTCATCGCGCTTGACCGGATCGTCCATAATCCGCAGTTCGGCAGCAGCAGCGAGGGCAGTCTCCATGCTGCCCACGGCTTCGCCCTTGGCTGTGGCTTCCTCCAGCCTGATCTTGCCTAGGAGAAGGTCCCGGAGCTTGCGGGCCTGCCTCTTGTCTCGGGTGTCCAGCCCCTCCCGGATTTCTCGGCCATATGGCCTGCCCGTGCGGGGATTGAGCCGTCCAATGAGGGACGAGGGGGTAGCCATGCGGAAGCACCAGCCCGTGCCTTGGCCGCGTGGTTGAAAAATGAAGGTTGTGTCCAGCATATCGTCGTTCGCCATGTCCGATGTTGTACATCGCGGACAACGGGTTGTTCAACAACGCGGCGATTTATGCTGGAATATCAACGCTTTAGCGGAATTGGCGTCCCCAGGGGGAGTCGAACCCCCGTCGCCGCCGTGAGAGGGCGGTGTCCTAGGCCTCTAGACGATGGGGACGTCTGAGCGCGAGAGCGGCTTTATGTCGGAATCGGCAGGGTGATGCAAGCGTTATTTTCGGGTCGCCAGCGCCACCGGCCGGCTGCGGCCGAGCGCACGGTCAAGGCGGTGCGCTTGGGTCTGGATCGCCTGGCCGTCCACGACTCCGACGATCAGCCAGATCAATTCGGGCTCCCAGGCCTCTGCGAGGTCGGTGGGAGAGGGCAGGGCGCTGCCGTCGGGGTGGGAATGGTAATGTCCGATGACCCGCTCGGCCGTGCCGCGCAGGCTTCGTTCCGCGTCCAGCCGCACGCGCGGGTCCAGTTCGAAGCGATTGCCGCTGGAGCCCGCCAGATTGGCGGCCGGCAATAGCCGTGTCACCCGTACCGGGCGCCGGCCGGTGCCCACCAGCAGGCCGCAGCATTCATTGGGATAGGCGGCCTCGGCCGCGTCGGCGATGGCCTTGAGGTGGGTCGGCTCGACGACGATCATCGCGCCGTCGGTTGCGGCGCCAGCTCGAAGCTGCCCACCAGCCGGCCCGCCGCGGGGTCGAGCACCAGCAGCCTGTCCGGCCCGGCTCCCGACAGCCGCAGCACCACACGTTCGCCGGCGGCCACCATCTGCTCGATGCGGACCCCGGCCGGCACAGGCACTTCGACCCGGCCGAATTCGGCGGCGGTGACGGCTGTGGCGATGGCTGGGGGCGAGGCGCCCTGGCGGGCTTTGGTCGACATGGCGTAGACCAGCAGGCCGAGCCCGGCGAACAGCAGCACGCCCATGAAGATCACCAAGGCCTTGATCGCTTTCATAGGATAGGATCGCTCCGCTGCAACTGCGTCCGAGGAGTGCATGACCGCCGCCACCCGTGAGATCCGCGAACCCGAACCTGTCGTCGAGGACGAGGCCGGAACCCGTCTCGACAAGTGGCTGTCCGTCCGGCTGCCGGACCTGTCGCGCACGCGGGTCAAATCGTTGATCGAGGGCGGCTGTGTCACCTCAAGTGGCTCGACCATAGCCGACGCCTCGCAACGGGTCAAATCCGGCCAGGCCTTTGCCGTCGCCATTCCGCCCGACGCCCCGGCCGAACCGGAGCCGCAGGACATTCCGTTGACCGTGGTTTATGAGGACGATGACCTCATCGTCATCGATAAGCCCGCCGGGCTGGTGGTCCATCCCGCACCCGGTAACCCCGACGCAACCCTGGTCAACGCGTTGCTGGCCCATTGCGGCAGTTCTCTGTCGGGCATCGGCGGGGTGAGGCGGCCGGGAATCGTCCACCGCATCGACAAGGATACCTCGGGCCTGCTGGTGGTGGCCAAGAACGATGCCGCCCATCATGGGCTGTCGCGGCAGTTCGCTGAGCATTCGCTGGAGCGCGCCTATCAGGCGGTGGTCTGGGGGCGCCCCAGCCCGACCCAGGGCGAGATCGAGGGCAATATCGGCCGCTGTCCCACCGACCGCAAGCGCATGGCCATCGTCAGCGGCGGCGGCAAGACGGCCCTGACGCGCTATCGCCTGCTGGCGTCCTACGCCAATGGCGCCGTCAGTCTGGTCGAATGCCGGCTGGCGACCGGACGTACCCACCAGATCCGGGTCCACCTGACCGCCTTGGGGCATCCCCTGGTCGGCGACACCTTGTATGGCCGGGTGGGGAGCCGGCGGACAGGGGCTCTGCCCATCGAGGCACGCCGGACGGTAGCATCCTTCCCCCGCCAGGCACTCCACGCCTACCTACTCGGTTTTTTACACCCGACCAAGGGGGGGCGTATGCGGTTTGAGAGTGGTATACCTTTTGATATCAGCACCTTGCTTAAATTCTTAGAGGGCCTGTAAATAGCCTCTATACTTGACTGTACGACTGTGACATTCTTCATCACGTGGGAACGTGATAGTCCTCAGTGGTTGCCCTTTGGGAGACACCGCTGCACGGACGGGCAAAAGCCCTGCGCTCCCGAGAGAGAGGAGAATGCGATGACCGCCATTTCTGCCAGCCTGAGCCTGGCGCCCGAGGGCAACCTCTCGCGCTATCTTCAGGACATCCGCAAGTTCCCCATGCTGGGACCTGAGGAGGAGTTCCTGCTGGCCAAGCGGTTCCGTGAGCACGGCGACTATGATTCGGCCAACAAGCTGGTGACCAGTCACCTGCGTCTGGTGGCCAAGATCGCCATGGGATACCGCGGCTACGGCCTCCCCATCGGCGAACTGATTTCGGAAGGCAACGTCGGCATGATGCAGGCGGTCAAGCGCTTCGATCCCGATCGCGGCTTCCGGTTGGCCACCTATGCCATGTGGTGGATCCGTGCCGCGATTCAAGAATACATCCTGCACAGCTGGTCGCTGGTGAAGATGGGCACCACCGCGGCGCAGAAGAAGCTGTTCTTCAACCTGCGCAAGCTCAAGGGCCAGATGCAGGCCATCGAGGAGGGCGACCTCAGTCCCGAGAACGTGCGCAAGATCGCCGAGGAACTCGATGTCGCCGAGGCGGATGTGGTCAGCATGAACCGCCGCCTGTCGAGCCCCGATCACTCGCTCAACGCCCCCGTGCGGGCTGACGGCGAGGGCGAGTGGCAGGACTGGCTGGTGGATGACCGCGACGACCAGGAGACCGAACTGGGCGAGCGCGAGGAATTGGGCCGGCGCCGCAAGATGTTGGGCTACGCCATGAAGAGCCTGAACGAGCGTGAGCGCCACATCCTCACCCAGCGCCGCCTCAAGGACAATCCGGTGACCCTTGAGGACCTGTCGCAGCACTACGGCATCTCGCGGGAGCGCGTGCGTCAGATCGAGGTCCGTGCTTTCGAAAAGCTGCAGAAGTCCATGAAGAATGCCGTCCTCGACCAGACGGTGCACGCCTAGAAAGATGTAGCCCTCGCCGGGCGGGCGCGTCCCCGCCCTTGGCTGCTCGCTCGATGCTCGCAAGAGCGCGGCGTTTCAGATTTCAGGCGCTGTACTCTAGGGAAAATGCCGATCGCATGAAGCCCTCCCTGACCGGGGAGGGCTTTGTGCCGTGCTGTGCCTCGCGCGCCGTCAGGCATCATACCGGCGAACGGGTCGTTTCAAGCGTCATTGTTCGCATCGAACACGCTATGCCTTGACGTCCACCGCACCGGACAGCGGCAGCGGGGTGGCTTGGGGCTGGTGCCAGCCCTCGATGGATTCGACGGCCTTGTCGATGTCCCGGCTCGACGCGCCGAACTGTCGCGCGATGTCGTCGCGATCCTTGTCGTCGCCCTTGGTCTTCGCCTCGGCGGCGGCGCGCTTGAGGTCGAAATCGAGCAGCGACTTCAGTTGCCGGTGCACTTGGCGAATGTCGGCGGCGAACCGGGTGTCGGCGAAATGGAGTTCTGACCGCTGGTAGGCGGCGATGGCAGCGTCCTCGGACATGGGATCTCCGGCCGGCTGGGCCTCGGGACCGGCGGCGGCGAATTCCTTGGCGGCGCCGCCCAGTTGGCGGGCCAGCATGGCAATGGTGCGGGCGGCCCCTTTGGGGCTGACCATGGCCACCAGCATCAGGTCGGCGATCCGCTTCTTGATATCCTCGATCTGCTGGCGGGCACGACTTTTTCGCTGATTGGAGACGTCGACGCGGACGGCCGCGGCGGCGTCGCGCGCCGCCTTGAAGAAGCCGAGAACCTTGTCGGTTGTGTCCGGTGCCGGCTTCTTCGGCCTGTCCGCTCCCTTGGCGGCCGTTGCGGCGGCCTGGGCGGCGATTGCGCCTATGGTAACCATGCGCGCCTTCCTTCTGGAGGGACGATCATGGAGGCAGTGTACGCCCAGGCGCGGCGAAACTCTACTCTTCGTCCAGGTTCCACAGTGTGGTGGGGAACAGGCAGACGCGACCGTCACCGTGGTGCTTGGCGTGGTACATGGCCTTGTCGGCCTTGTCGATGAGGTCAACCGCATCGGTGGCATCGTCGGGATAAAGCGCGATGCCGATGCTTGCTCCCAGGATGTGCGGAATGCCGTCGATGACCTCGGGCGTTGCCACCGCGGCGACGATCTTGCTCGCCAGCAGGCGCACTTCCTTCTCGCCGGTGATCTCCTCCAGGATGGCGACGAACTCGTCGCCGCCGATACGGGCCACGGTGTCGGTCTTGCGCAGGCAGGCGCGCACCCGCCTGGCGACGCCGACCAGGACCTTGTCGCCCACCGCGTGACCGTAGATGTCGTTGACCGGCTTGAAGCGATTGAGGTCGATGAATACCAGGGCGATGCGGCTGTGGTGGCGCAAGGCGCGGTTCAACGCCTCCTCCAGGCGGTCGGCGAACAGGAAACGGTTGGGCAGGCCGGTCAGTTGATCGTGATGGGCGAGGTGACGGATGTGCTCCTCGGCCCGCTTGCGGGCGGTGATGTCGCGCACCACGCTGGCGTAGGAGATGCTTTCGCCCTGATGCATCTCGCTGACCGAAACCTCCATGGGGAAGACATCGCCGTTCTTGCGCATCCCCATCAGTTCCTCGCCCAGCTTGATCACCTCCTGCCAGGCGACCGAGCCGCCTTCGCCCAGTTTCTCGGCAACCGGGGTGGGGACGAGGCGGCGGATGCTCTTGCCGATGATCTCGTCGGCCTTGAAGCGGAAGATGCGTTCGGCCGCCGGGTTGAAGGTCTGGACGATACCGCGCTTGTCGACGGTAACGATGCCGTCGGCCACCGTGTTGATGATGCCCTCCAGCCATTGTTCGCGCGAACGCAGCGCGCGGGCCGCCTTGAGGTGGTCACCGATGTTGCGCGCCTCGATGATGAAGATCTCCTCGCCCGGCGTGCCCAGGCGGTTGACCCACATCTCGACCTCTATCTCGGTGTCGTCCAGACGCAGCAGTTTCAGGGGGATCATCTGTTCCTCGGCCAGCAGGTCAAGGCCCATGGCCACCAGCTCGGTGTAGTCGGAATGGAACAGCAGGCCGACTTCCTTCGCCAGCAGATCGGCAGAAGTCTTGTAACCCAGCCAGTTCAGCCCGGCGGAATTGACAAAGCAGATGCTGCGTCGTCGCGCCAGGATGATGAGGTTCTGCATGCGGTCAAGAAGATCGAGACGGATATCCCAGCCGTCGTCGGATTTTCCGCCGATAAGTCGCAGCTCATTCGAAAAGGGTACAGCCATTGGTTGGGCCTGTTGGTCAGCAGCATGGATTCACCGCTGGTCCTCCCCAAAAGAACCCCCCCGGTCAGTTTCTTTTTACACCCAAAATAGAAAGGGCGGAAGCCGCTTCGCAATTCCCGCCCTTTCTCTGCCGGCCATATGCAGGACGAGGACTAATGACTCTGGCCAACGCCCTTGAACACATCGGCCATGCTGGTGTACTCGCTTTCGGGCATCTGCTTGATGGCTTCGATGACCTCGGCGTCGGCGTTGTTTTTTTGGGCGTAGTCGACCAGTTGCTGCCGGTTGGCGGGGAAGTCGATACCGCTGAGCACCTGGGCAATGGTCGCCGTCGAATGGCTGGCGAGGGGCATAGCAGTTTCCTCCTGATTGGCGTTGCGACAACCAGCCAACGCCCGGCCGCGGGGATGGTTCGATGCCCTCATCCGATGTTTTGGCTGCCTAGCCCGGTCGAGCCACCGGAGATCGGTAACCGCGTCGCCCTAGGCCGAGGGCGCGGCAGCACTCTTCCCGAAAGACACGCTGTATCTAATATTGTTGTAGTGGCTCTTTTGTTTTCAGGTGTGACTTTTTCATTTGACTTTTGTCAATAGTCGGGACTACCAAGGCTCATGTCGATTGATGAACATCAAGGCCATGGCATCCATATCATCACACGGTAAGGCCACGGCCGACGCTCATGCCGAACGAGTGCCGGGACCGGCGGGGCTGGGCGATGCCCCCCATCTCCAGACCCGACTCGGCACTCTGGTCCAGATCCGCTGGCTGGCCATCGTCGGTCAGGGTGCCACCATTGTCATCGTCGACATCGCCTTCGGCGGCTTCGCCTTGGGCGGGGTGCTGGCGGCCGTCGCGGTCTCAGTGGCGTTCAATATCTGGCTCACCTTCAGCCGTGGTTTCCTGCACCGTATCGATGAGCGCACCGCCGCCTGGCACCTCGCCTTCGACCTGGCGCAGTTGACCGTTCTGCTCGGCTTGACCGGCGGGCTGCACAATCCTTTCGCCTTATTCCTGCTGGCGCCGGTGACGGTGGCGGCGGCGACACTGTCGGCACGGCTGACGGTACGCCTGGCGACCGGGGCCATTGCCGCAGCGACTCTGGTCGCGGTGTGGCACGAACCACTGCCGTGGCCCGAGGGGCCGCTCAACATGCCGCCGCTTTTCCTGCTGGGGACGTGGTTGGCCTTGTTCCTGGGCGTGGTCTCGGTGGCCTTCTTCACCTGGCGCATGGCCGAGGAGGCGCGCTCCATCGCCGAGGCCTATTCCGCCAGCCGTATCGCCCTGGCCCAGGAGCAGCGGCTCGCCGAAATGGGCGCCCTGGCGGCGGCAGTGGCGCACGAACTCAACACGCCGCTGGCCACCGTTCATCTGGTGGCGCGCGAGATCGCGGCGGAACTCCCCGGCGACAGCCCGCTGCAAGCTGACATCCGCACCCTGATCGAGCAGGCCGAGCGCTGTCGCGACACCCTGGCCCGCCTCACCCGCAGCCCGGAGCGCGACGCCGCGGTGGAGAGCGAGACCATCGCCTTCCCGGTGCTGGTGGAACTGGCGGCGCATCCGCACGTGGAGGGAGCGCGATGCGAGGTGGTGTTCAGTCATGCCCCGTCGCTGACCGAGCCCGGCGGGGGCGTGCCCTGGATGGAGCGCAGCCCGGAGATACTGCACGGCATCGGCAATTTCGTGCAGAATGCCATCCAGTTCGCCCATTCCCGGGTGGAGATCGTCACCGGTTGGGACGGCGGCGGGTTGATGGTACATATTTCCGATGACGGCCCCGGCTTCTCGCCGCAGGTGCTGGAGCGGCTGGGCGAGCCCTATATCTCGACCCGAGGCGGCGACGGCAGCCATCTGGGGCTGGGAGTATTCATCGCCACCACCCTGTTGGCCCGTACCGGCGCGAGGGTGGACTTCGCCAATCGCGACGGGGGCGGCGCCGAGGTGACGGTGACGTGGACAAGTGGAGAGGCCGGGTGAGCGAACTGAATTCCCTTCCCGCCGACGAACGCTCACTGCTGGTGGTCGACGACGACGATCCCTTCCGCAACAGCCTGGCCCGCGCCATGGAGCGGCGCGGCTTCGCGGTCCGCGCCGCCGGCTCCATCGCCGATGCCCTGGCCATGGCCGAGGCCGATCCGCCGGCCTACGCGGTGGTCGACCTGCGGCTGGGCGACGGCAACGGGCTGGAACTTGTGGGGCGCCTGCGTGGCATCGCCTCGGACATGCGCATCGTCATGCTGACCGGCTATGGCAACATCGCCTCGGCGGTGTCGTCGGTGAAGGCGGGGGCCATCGACTACCTGCCCAAGCCGGTGGAGGCCGACCGGCTGATGGCGGTGCTGCTGGGCCGCGAGCCGGTCCTCGCCGACGTCAAGGACCAGCCGATGACCCCCGAGCGGGTGCGCTGGGAGCATATCCAGCGGGTCTACGAGGAATGCAGCCGCAATGTCTCGGAGACGGCGCGCCGCCTGCGCATGCACCGCCGCACCCTGCAGCGCATCCTGGGCAAGCACGCGCCGCCGTGATGAAGACATAAAGCCCTTTCCACCGCTTTGCCGGGGTCGGGAGTTTTTGCAGGCTGCGGAAAAAGGCCAAATTTCCTCGTCATTCCCGCGAAAGCGGGAATCCATACATCCGCCGGCACAACATATAGCGTTCGATACCGTATCTCACCCCAACATGGACCCCCGCTTTTGCGGGGGTGACGAGATGAAGGGCGGCGGGAAGAGTTTTTCCGTAGCCTGTTAGGCGCTGCGGCCGCCGTGCAGGGTCGACCACTGCACCGGGTCGTGCAGGAAGGAGCGGACCTCCTCGATGGTGCGCTTGTCGAACTGGCCTTCCTGCTCGGCCACCTCCAGCACATCCCACCAGTTGGCAAGATAGGACATCTCGACGTCGATCTCGTTGAGCGACTTCAGGGCGCCCGGGAAGACGCCGTAGAAGAACACCACGAAGGTGTGGTCGATGTGGCCGCCGGCCTGGCGGATGGCATTGACGAAATTGACCTTGGAGGCGCCGTCCGAGGCCAGATCCTCGACCAGCACGATGCGGTCGCCTTCCTTGAAGTCGCCCTCGATCTGGGCGTTGCGGCCGAAGCCCTTCGGTTTCTTGCGGATGTAGAGCATCGGCAGCGCCATGCGGTCGGAAATCCACGCAGCATAGGGAATGCCGGCCGTCTCGCCGCCCGCGATGGCGTCGGCGGATTCATGACCGACATCGCGCAGGATGGCATTGGTCATCAGCTTGACGATGGTGGAGCGCGCTCGCGGGAAGGAAATCACCTTGCGGCAGTCGACATACACCGGGCTCGACCACCCCGAAGTCAGGGTATAGGGCTCCTCGGGACGGAAATTGACCGCCTTGATCTCAAGCAGGATGCGCGCGGTGGTCAGCGCCGCCTGTTTCTGCTCGGGAGTGCGGGAAACGGTTTGTGCCATGGTCGGGTTCCCTTTGTCTGCCTTGCCGCCTGGGGGCGGTATAGGCACAATCGCCCGTTCCTGCAAGCAGACAACTGAGACGGGGTAGAGAGAATGTCCGAGGTGATCGAGGTGATGCGCGACGGCGCGGTGGCGACGGTGATGCTGAACCGGCCCGACCGCATGAATGCGCTCAACCTGCCCATGTGGCGCGGGCTCGCCGCCGCGTTCAAGGACATCGCCGGCGACAAGACCATCGGCGCCGTGGTGCTGCGCGGCGCCGGCACCAAGGCCTTCGCTCCGGGGGCGGATATCGAAGAGTTCGACACCGACCGCGCCAACGCCACCCAGGCCAAGGCCTACGACGTGGTGATGCGCAAGGCTCTGGATGCGGTGCGCACCTGCCCGCAGCCGGTGGTGGCCTTGGTCTTTGGCCCCTGCGTTGGCGGCGGCCTCGAACTGGCCTGCTGTTGCGACATGCGCATTTCGGCCAAATCCGGCAAGTTCGGCGTGCCCATCAACAAGATCTCGGTGGTGATGGCCTATCCCGAACTGGCGGTGATCCGCCGCCTGGTCGGCCCGGCGGTGGCGTCGGAAATCCTGCTGGAGGCCCGAGTGTTCGATGCCGAGGAGGCCCTGGCCAAGCGGCTGGTCAACCGCGTCCTCGACGACGACAAGGCCGAGGAGGATGCCTACGCCACGGCCCGCCGCATCGCCGCCGGGGCGCCGCTGGCCAATCGCTGGCACAAGCGCTTCCTCACCCGCCTCGACAGCCCCAGCCCGATCTCGGAAGCCGAGCTGGACGAGTGCTACCGCTTCCTGAAGACGGCGGACTATGCGGAGGGAATGGCGGCGTTCCGGGAAAAGCGGCGGCCGCAATTCGAAGGGGAGTAGGGTCGAGGGGGAGTAGGGGGGGCTCTCCCCCTACATCTTCACCAGGCCGTCCATGGCCTTGAAGAGGGTGCGCAGCTCGGTGCGGGAGCCGAGATTGCGCGTCCGCATGCGCTCCGCCACCATGGTCACCATCTTTGGCCGACCCGGGGGGCCGAATACCATCTTGAAGCTTTTCTCGCCCAAGGACCGGTAGGCGGCGATCATGCACGCCGCCGCCTGAGGCATGGACAGCATCAAGGCGCCGAAGATCTCGGTGTGGGTCGTTTCATTGCAGGAGGCCAGCGCCGTCACGAACTCGCGCTTCTCCCATTCGTCGAGACGCCCCAGCACGGCCGAGAGCTGGATGTCCCGCAGCACGTCCCACCAGAATTCCTCCTGTTCGCTGAGGTCGGAGGGCGCCGCGTCCTTGTCCGATACCACGGCCCTGGCCGGAGCATGTGGCTGCGGCACCTGTACCGCAGCCACCGGTACCGCAGCCACCGGTACCGCAGCCACCGGTACCGCAGCCACCGGTACCGCAGCCACCGGTACCGCAGCCACAGGCTCCACCTTGCGGGTGGGCGAGGGTGGAGCGGGAGGCGGAGCCGCTGCGGTGGCGATGGCGTCAAGCTTCACCGGCTCGCGGATCTCAAGCAATTCCGGCCCCAGGTCCATCACCGCTTCCACCGGCAGCGCGCTGTAATGCGGCACCAGCGGCACTTGCCACTCGTGGATCAGGTATTCCTTGATGGCCTGATAGAGTTGGCCGGCCTCGCTGGTGCAATCGTCGGGGTCGCCCCCCAGCGAGGCGCGGAACTGCCGCTTGGCATGGGTCCGCACGATGAGGGTGATGACGTCATGCAGCGTCTTGCCGCAACTGAGCCGGACGAAGTCGTCGCGCACCGGACGGCCCCGGGCATCCACCAGAAGGTGGGCGAAGGCGTTGCGGCGGTGGCGGAAGATCAGCAGGCAGCCATGCAGGATGGTGCCGTTGCTCATGGCGATGGAATAGAACTGCTCGCCGCTGAAGGCCGCGAAGGCGGGGATCAGGCGACGGAACACCTCGGCTACCGGACCCTTCAGGGTGTCGGCGACCAGGCGTACGCGGGCCGCACGGTCGACGGGATGTCCCGCACCGCCGGAGAGCACCGCACCGATGGCGTTATCCCTGAGCATGTCACTTTACTATAGCCGCCAAGTGATTCTAGCGGGCGGGCGGCGACCGCGACAGCCCCGAATTCATATTATTTGTGTCGGAATGACGCGATCCTTGGGGAAATGCAGGGTGACTCGGGTGCCGATGCCCATCTCGCTTGCCAGGGTGACGCTGCCGCCGTGCAGTTCCATCAGCTGGCGGGTCAACGGCAGGCCGAGGCCGGTGCCCTGATAGCGGCGCTTCTGGCTGGTTTCCGCCTGGGTGAACACTTGCATGACGCGGTCCATGTCCTCGGGCGCGATGCCGATGCCGGTATCGGTGACCCGCAGGTCGAGGCCGCCGTCGGGCGCCGAGCCGACCCAAATCTCGACGCGGCCGCCCGGTGGAGTGAACTTGACCGCATTGCCTACCACGTTGAGCAGCGCCTGCTTGATGCGACGGGCATCGCCCCGCAACGGCGGAAGGACATCGGGCAGGTCGTCTGCCACCGCCACGTGGCCATGCTCGGCCCGCTCGCGGACCAGTGTCATGATGAGGTGGACCACCTCGGCCACGTCGAGCGGCCCCTCGTTCAGCACGATGCGCCCCACCTCGATGCGGGCCACGTCGAGGATGTCGTTGATCAACTGCAGCAGGTGGCGGCCGGAGTCGTGGATATCATGGGCAAATTCGACGTATTGCGGCACGCTCTGAGGCCCCAGCAACTGGCTCTCCAGGATCTCGGCGAAACCGATGATGGCGTTGAGCGGCGTGCGCAGTTCGTGGCTCATCACCGCGAGGAATTCCGATTTGGCCCGGTTGGCCACCTCGGCGGCGACACGCGCGTTGTCCAGAGCCTCCTCGGACTGCTTGCGGAGTGTGATGTCGTGGAACACCTGCAGCACAGAGAATTCACCCTTGGCGTCGGCGACCCTTGTTTCGGTCAGTTCATAGATCTTGCCGGTCGCATCCGACTGCCATTCCCGGTTCGATCTTGCCGGCATGTCGTCGCGTCGGCTGTCGCAGATGGGGCAGTCGGAGCTGTGGGCGGCAAAATATTCCCTGCAGGTGAGGCTGTGGATCGGGCCGAATTCGACTTCGAGCGCGCGGTTGAAGTAGATGAATTGTCCGTTGGGGCCGACCAGGGCGATGGCGTCGCGGATGGCCGCCAGGACGCCGCGCAGGGTGTCGTGCTCGCGCTCCAGTGCCCGGCGGAGATCCTTCAGTTCGGTGATGTCCTCCTTGAAGGCGACATAGTTGACCAGATCTCCGTCGGCGCCCCGCACCGGTGCCACGGTCATGGACTCCCAATAGAGGCTGCCATCCTTGCGGCGGTTGAGCATTTCGCCCCGCCAATCCAGCCCGGTGCTGACGGTGCGCCACAGGTCGGCGTAGGACTCCACCGGCATGACGGTGGACTTGAACATGCGCGGCGAGCGGCCGACCACCTCGTCGCGGCCGTAGCCGGTCATGCCGGCGAAGCTGGGGTTGACGTATTCGATGATGCCCGTGGCATCGGTGATCATCACCGAAACGGGACTCTGTTCGACCGCCCGGAACAGCTTCCGGGCTTTCTCCTGCGCCAGCCAGGCGCGGCGCTCGCTGCGGCGCAGGCTCTCCAGCGCCAGTCCCATGGCCACCAGGCCGGCCAGCACCACCCCGTAGAACACCGCCTTCGAGTGGCGCAGGTCGTCCCGCAGCACTTGCTCCAGGCTGGCCGACATGCGGAGTTCGACCTTGCTGATGGCATCCAGCATGTGGTCGTGGCTGACGGCCCAGGCGACGGCCGAGGCGGCGTCGATGCGACCGTTCAAGGCTAATTCATGCAGCCGGTCGATCTCGGTCATGGCCGCGCCGTCAAGCACGGCGATGACGGAGTCGCCCGAGGTGCGGGACAGGTGGCTGCGCAGCGACTCGGCGAAGGCGCGGCGCTCGACGTCCGTTTCGAACAGCAGGGTCCCTAGTCCGTTGTGGCGGGGCGCCGGCGACAGCATGGCCAACCCAATTTCGCGGCTGCGATCGATGCGGTCGCGGACCAGGGCGAGGTCGAGCCGCGCCGCCATGGCGCCGCCCAGGTCGTCGCCCCACAGCCGTGCCGACTGCACCGTGATGCGGCTGATCAGAATGTTGAATTGCCGGAACACGAACAGGTCGTCGGCGCGGCCATCGATGTCGACGCGCAGGCCATTGAGGGCGTTGAGGCCGAATTCGGCGCCGGTGCTGCCGGCCAGGGCGGGGGATGTCGGGCGCGCCAGAATCGCCTCGAAGTCCTGGCGGCTGTGGTCGGTGACCGTCCGTTGCTGTTCGAGGGCGCGACGGGCTTCGTCGTTCTCGCCGGCCATGGTGGCCGCCGTCGTCAATCGGCGTTCGATCTGCACCTCGTGCACCAGATTTTGCCCGGTGCGGATCAACTGGGCGGTGGCGAGCAGCCGCGAGGAGTGCCGCCAGTTCTCCAACTTTTCCAGGACGATGAAGCCGCCGAACAGGAGAAGTGCCAGGGCTGGCGCCAGCACCGCCACCAGCAGGCGATGGCGATTGGAGCCACCGTCGATGCGACGCGCCTCGCCCGTCATGGCACTTCCGTCGGAAAGAGGGTGGCGGGCAGCAGGCGGTCGACCGCCTCGCGTAGGCGTCCCAATTCCACCGGCTTGGCGAGATAGCCGTCCATCCCCGCCGCCAGGCAACGCTCGGCCTCACCGGATAGCGCGTTGGCGGTCAGAGCCAGGATGGGGGTGCGGTTGGGGTCGTCCAGGATTTCCTCGCCGCGCACGGCCGCGCTGGCCAATTCCTCGCTGCGGATGGCGGTGGTGAGCTGGAAGCCGTCCATCACCGGCATGTGGCAATCGGTGATCACCAGATCGAAGCGCCGCTGCCGCCATGCCGCCAGGGCCGCGGCGCCGTCGGGCGCCATCTCGGGCCTGTGTCCGAGCAGCCGCAGTTGGCGCAGGATCACCTGCTGGTTTACCGGATGGTCCTCTGCGACCAGGATATTCAGGCCCTGGATGGCACTCGCCGCCGGCAGGGACGAGTGTTGGGCCGGAGACGGCGGCGACGGGGTGCCGATGCGGCCGGCCACCACCTTGGTCACCGCCCTCAGCAGCGGGGCGGCGTCGACCGGTGACCCAAGAAAGCCATAGCAGTTGGGCAGCCGTTCCAGCTCGAAACGCCCGCCGTCACTGCCGATGGCGGGGCAGGGGGCTTGCAGTGGATCGCCGTCGATGAACAGCAGGGGCGCGTCGCCCAGGGCGGCCAGTTCGGTCGCCGTCATGGCACCGATTGCCAGCACCGCGAGGTCGAACGGGGTATGGGTATTCGAGGCCTTGCGCGACGCGGCCAAGGCCCCTTCCGCCCCCGGCACCCGCACCACGGCGGCGCCGCACTGCTCTATGCAGCGGGCGACCAGGGTACGCTGGGCGGTATCGGGGTGGACGATCAGCACCCGTAGGCCCATGAAATCGGGCGGTGGTTCGTCGGACATCGCAAACTCGGCCGAGGCCAGCGGCACGGTGAACCAGAAGGTCGAGCCGTTGCCCGGTTGGCTGTCGACGCCCACCGTTCCATCCATCAATTCCAACAGCCGGCGTGAAATGGACAAGCCCAGCCCGGTGCCGCCATAGCGTCGCGTGGTGGAGGTTTCCGCCTGGGCGAAGGGCTGGAAAAGCAGGGCCTTGCCTTCGGGAGTGAGCCCGATGCCGGTGTCGACCACGCGGATGGCGATCCGCTCGCGACCATCCCCGGCACGGCCCCGCCACTCGGCGAACAGGCGGATGTGTCCCCGCTCGGTGAACTTCACCGCATTGCCGGCCAGATTGAACAGCACCTGCCGCAGCCGCAAGGGATCGGCCATCAAGGCATCGGGGATGGCCGGATCGACGAAACTGCCCAGCGCCAGCCCCTTCTTCGACGCGGCTGGCGCCAGCGTCTGCACCACGCCATCCATCAGCGCCGTCAGTGACACCGCGGTATGCTCCAGGTCGAGGCGGCCGGCCTCGATCTTGGAGAAGTCGAGAACGTCGTCGATGATGGACAGCAGCGACAGCCCCGATTCGCGGACCGTGCCGATCAGGGTGCGCTGCTCCTGGTCGATGTCGGTGTAGCCCAGCAGCTCCAGCATGCCGATGACGCCGTTCATGGGGGTGCGGATTTCGTGGCTCATGGCGGCGAGGAAGGCGGATTTGGCCTGGTTGGCGGCCTCGGCGGCTTCCATGGAGGTGGTCAACTGCTGGATGGCATCGTCGCGCCCCCGCGTCGCCTCATGGAATTTCGCCAGCACGCGGTTGAACACCGCGGCGATCTCGGCCGCCTCGGTCTGCGGCGCCGCGGCCACCGGGTGGGTGAAGGTCTGCGGCGTGTCGTGCGCCTCCATCTGCCCCAGAAGGTCGTTCAGGGTGCGCCGCTTGGCTTCCTCCTCGCGAGCAAAGGCCTCGGCACGCTCGCCCTCAAGACGGTCCTTCTCGATGGCATCGCGGCGGAACACTTCCAGGGTGCGGGCCATGGCCGCCAGTTCGTCATCGAGGTCGCGATCCTCGATATCCTGACTCCAGTCCCCGGTGGCGCCGGCCTCCATCACCTGGCGCAGGCGGAGTAGTGGCTGGCGGATGGACTGGCCGATGGTCCAGCTGATCCAGGCGCCGGCCAGCAGCAGCAGGCTGGTACCGGCAATGCCGATGGCCGCCACCCGCACCAGCAATTCATGCGACTTCCGCTGCAATTCCTCCTCGCGGCGGTGGCCCACCGCCAGCAGGCGGTCGATGGCCGACGCCATGGCTTCCTGGCTGGCATCCACCTCCTGGGCGAGCACGCTGTTGCGGCGTTCGATGGCGCCGATGATGGCGTCCACGTCGCTGCGCAGCGCCTGGGAGCGCTTGCCGATCAACTTCAGGGAATCGCGCTGCAGGTCGCTGCCGGCCAATTGCACCAGCGTGGGAATGGCATCGGTGACGCGCTGCAGGCTGGCCTGGGCACGGGCGGCACGGGGGGCGTTGTGGTTGAAGTAGAACAGGTTGATGGCGATCAGGCTGTCCACGAAGTTCTCATGCGAGCGCACCAGGGCGGGCGCCAGCGAGTTGCCCGGCTGCACCCGGGTCGAGGCGTTGAGGATGGCATAGAGCCCGGAAATCTCACTGGTGGCTTGCAGCACCTGGGTCTCATAGATGCGCGCCACGTCGGCGTTGATGGTCTTGAGGGTCTGGAAGCCCTGGACGAAGCGCCGTGCCGCCGCATGCAGCCGGTTGATGTCGGTGTTGTTGGGGTCGTCGCGGGCGGTGGTGGCGGCCATGGCGACGAACAGCTCCTCCGAGCGCCGCGCGGTCTCCTTCAGCACGTCGTCGGTGGGGGTGTTGAGGTACTGGCGAATCAGACTCTGTAGTCGGCCGGCCTGGGCATCGATATCAGCCAGGGCGCTGAGATGGCTCTGGCCGTTGCGCACCTCGTCGAAATCGGCCAGCACCACGGCGGCGCCGTACCATCCCAGCGATCCCATGGCCAGGGCCACCAGGGCATTGAGCGCCACCACCAGCGGAATGCGCCAGGCAATCGGCAGCGTTCGCATCCACCGGGTCAGTGGTCCACGGCGCTGCCCCCGCTTCGCTATGGCCGACTCGTCCGTCATGGCTGGTTTTGCCGTGCGGTGGGTGTTGCGCTGGGCACTCCCTGGGCTTCCCTCTTGTATTCGTGGTGAATCCCCAACGCCTTTTGTAAACCTCCGCACGCCTTCGACAAAGCGGGAAGTTCATCGCATGGGAGCCATGACGTGGCGCTGGTTGACGTCTCCACTGCATTGGCGGACCCTACTTTAGGCTAGAATTGCGGGCGAGGTCGGAAGCTCATGCGGTTGACACTTCATACCGATTATGCGCTGCGGGTATTGGTTCACGTGGGGCTTAATGAAAGGGGGCTCGTCACCATCAACGAGGTCGCCGAGTGCTACGGTATTTCAAAGAACCATTTGACCAAGGTGGTGCATCAGTTGGGCCGCGCCGGGTATCTGGAGACGGTGCGCGGCAAGTACGGCGGCATCAGGCTGCAGGTGGCGCCCGAGGACATCAAGCTGGGTGATTTCATCCGCCGCACCGAGGAGGATTTCTCGCTGGTGCGTTGCCAGCGCGAAGAGGGCGAGGAGTGCCGCCTGTCGGCCAGTTGCCTCGCCCGGTCGGCTTTGAGCGAAGGGTTGGAGGCGTTTTTCTCGGTGCTCGACCGCTATACCCTGGCCGACATGTTGGAGACCGAGCGCCGGGCCGCCGCTCCGTCACTCGTCGCGATCATGGGCTGACCTAGGCGGGGGTTTCCTGCCGTCGAGGTCTAGTGTATCCCTATGGGCGCGACGAAGCTTGGGGAGTTTTGCGTCATGTCCGCTTTTGACGGCACCGACAACGAGAACGAACGGCGGGTCATCGCCGAGTTCCTGGAAGAACTGCGCGACACCGCCAGCCAGCTCCAGGTACTGCTGGGGAACATGCGCTCGCGCAGCACCTCGACGCAGGAGGGTTTGGCGACGCTGAAGCGCACCGCCGGCAACATACGCACCCAGGCCCACATGCTGGGCCTGCCGATGATCAAGCTGGTCACCCACCGCCTCGACGAGTATGTCGCCGAGTTGAAGGAGGCCGGGGCGGCCGAGCTGGATGAGGTTCAGGTCTTCGTCGACCGCATCGAGAAGCTGGCCGACGGGGAAGCGGTCCCGGAAACCGACATGCCGGCCATGGTCCGCTCATTGCCGGCCAAGCGTACCGCCGACGTGGATTTCGGCTCGGTCGAGAAGAAGAATATCGAGATCCTGCTGGTGGTGCCGGAGAAGGCCATGTCGCGCATCGTCGAGCGCGAACTGGCCGCCTGCGGCTATCGCACCTCGACGGTGCGCAATGGTTTCGAGGCCATCGAGACCATTGTCCGTACCCAGCCCGACATGGTGATCGCCTCCATGGAGCTGGGCATGTTGTCCGGCGTCGACATGGGCTGTGCCCTGGCCGCCATGCCGGTGACCCAGACCATTCCGTTCTCGGTCCTGACCAGCTATGAATGGGGCAGTCCCAAGCTGAAGGGCTTGCCGCCGCGTGCCGCCCTGATCCGCAAGGGGCCGCAGTTCGGTGACGATCTGGCCGAGACCTTGGCAAGGTTCGAGATCACCTGAGACGACGTGGGGCAGAGGACGTGGGGCGCGGGCGTCCGGTCTGGTTTGTGGACGCCTTCTACCCGATCCACCTGCGTGCCGTCGCCTTGGCGATCGCGTCGGCGGTCGTAGTGGCGCCGAGGCGCTCGCGCACGGCGCGCAGGATGCTTCTCACCGACGTCTCGGGCAGGTGCAGGGCGGCCGAGATGTCCCACAACGATTGCCCGTCGGCGAGGCGTGACAAACACTGGCGCTCATGCGGGGCCAGTCCGCCGTATCCGTCGTCGCCGCCATTGGTAACATCGGCATCGTCGCGTTCCGCCTCAAGCAGGCGTTCGACGGCGGTGTGGTAATAGATGCCGAGCAGTCGCATGCGGGGCTGCGCCGCCATGACCTCGCGCAGTCTGGCGTTGCTTTCGAAGGCCAGCGACAGGATTCCGAACCCTTTGCCGCCGCCGTGGAATGGAATGGTCATCCCGTCGCGGATGCCGAAGTCGGAGGCTTCGGCGAACAGGCGGCTCTGATCGGCGGTCAGGCCCGGGCGATTGGTGACGAAGCGCCAGGCGAAGGGCAGGCGGCTGTGCCGCGACTCCAGCACCACCGGGTCGAAATTCTGATAGCCGTTGGCCAGGTAATGCGTCGTCCATGCCTCGGGATAGGTAGTGTCGACATGAAGGCCGCGCCTGCCGTCGACCAAGGCATAGGCGAACCGTTCGACCCCGGCTTCGGCGGCGAGGCGGCGAAACGCCCGTTGGGCGGCGGCAATGTCTTGCGCCCCCAAGAGCCGGGAAGTGAGATCGGAAACCCAATGATCCATCGGCCAGCGCAACCGAATAGGGAAAGATTTACCCTAGTCCGGAACGACCGGCTTAGCCAGATAATTGATCGTATGGGGACGCGTTTGCAATCTAAGGCGTTCACCTGAGCATAGGTCCGGCCCTGTTCCCCTTCTCCAAAGGCGAATTGCCCTCGCCCTCGGTATGCCCCACCTCTCGTCTGGGGAAAACTCGCGGAAAGGGATGGTCATGCGCATTGCCGAGGTCGCCCCCCTCTTCGAAGCTGTCCCGCCCAAGCTTTACGGCGGCACCGAACGGGTAGTCTCCTACCTGACCGAAGAGTTGGTGGCCATGGGGCACGATGTAACCCTTTTTGCTAGTGCGGACTCGGTCACTTCGGCCCGCCTGGTGGGCGCCTGCACCGACTCCCTGAGGCTGCACGGCGCCGATGCCGAGAGTATGATTCCGCACATCCTGCAAATCGAATCGGTGATGGCTCGGGCGGACGAGTTCGATGTCATCCATTTCCATATGGACATCCTTCATTACCCGTTCGCGCGACGAAGCGTCGTTCCGGTGCTGACCACCTTGCACGGGCGACAGGACCTGCCCGAACTGGGCGAACTGTATCGCGAATTCGATGATGTGGCGCTGATCTCCATCTCCGACGCCCAGCGCCGTCCCATCACCTGGGCCAATTGGATCGGCACCGTGCACCATGGCTTGCCGGCGCGGTCGTTGCGGGCGGCTGGGCGGCCGGGGGGCTATCTCGCCTTCATCGGAAGATTCTCGGCGGAGAAGCGCTTCGACCGGGCGGTTGCCATCGCGCGGGCCACCGGACTGCCATTGAAGGCGGCCGCCAAGGCCGATACCCATGACGGTGAATACTTCGACCGTGTGGTGCGACCGCTGCTCGACGATCCGCTGGTGGAATGGGTGGGCGAGATCGGCGAGGACGACAAGGAGGCCTTCCTGGGTGGTGCCCTGGCCCATCTGTTCCCCATCGATTGGCCGGAGCCGTTTGGGCTGGTGATGATCGAGGCCATGGCCTGCGGCACGCCGACCATCGCCTGGTCGCGCGGCTCGGTGCCGGAAGTCATCGAGGAGGGGGTTACCGGCTATGTGGTGGACAGTGTCGAGGCGGCGGCGGCGGCGGTGGAGCGCTGCCGCCATTTCGACCGCCAGCGCTGCCGTCAGGCCTTCGAGCGGCGTTTCACCGTCCGGCGGATGGCCACCGACTACCTGAAGCTGTATCAGCGCGCCGCCGCCGCCGCCCGCCGGCCAAGCCTGCGGCGCGCCTTGGGAGGTCTCGCCGAATGACCGACATTATTCGCGTCAAGGGGCACGCCTACGTTCTCGCCACCTCGCCTCGGGTGGCCATGCGGACCCTGACCCTCAAGGACGGCGATACCTTCGCGGTGTTCGATCGCTATGGCGACATGGGCTCGGTGGGCGGCGGCGAGCAGGGGATCTATCATCGCGGCACACGCATGCTGTCACACCACGAGTTCCACCTCGGGCACCAGCGGCCGTTGCTGCTGTCCTCGACGGTGCATGAGAATAATGCCTTCGTGGCCGTCGATCTCACCAATCCCGACATTCCGCTGACCGGCGACAGCATCATTCCGCGCGGCACGGTGCATGTGTTCCGTTCGCAGTTCCTCTGGCGCGGAGCGTTGTACTGCCGCACCAAGGTGTTCAATTACGGCGACATCGAACTGGCCGCCGACCTGTTCTTTCTCTACGACGCCGATTTCGCCGACGTGTTCGAGGTGCGCGGCATGACCCGGCGACAGCGCGGCCGGTCGTGGAGCATCGTCGAGGAACGCCGGGCCATCCTGGCCTATGAGGGCCTCGACGGCGTCGAGCGGCGCACCAGTCTGGAATTCTCGCAACCACCGGCCGAAATCGGCCCCGAGCACGCCCGCTTCTCGCCCCGGTTGAAGCCGGCGGAATCGTTCGAGCTCTACCACAACGCCTATTTCGAGGACGATGGCGTCGGCCACCAGCGGCCGCCCTCCGCCGAGGCGTTCAGCCATAGTCGCGAGCGCCTGATCACCATCCTGGGCGGCCATCGCTCCTGTCAGATCGAAACCTCTAACCAGCAGTTCAATCACTGGCTGGGACGGTCGCGCGCCGACCTGCGCATGCTGGTGACCCAGACCCCCGACGGCCCCTATCCCTATGCCGGAGTGCCGTGGTTCTCCACCGTGTTCGGTCGCGACGGCATCATCACCGCGCTGGAATACCTGTGGGTCGACCCCGCCATGGCCAAGGGCGTGCTGGCGACGCTGGCCGCCAACCAGTCCGACCGCCACGATCCCCGCCAGGACGCCGAGCCGGGCAAGATTCTGCATGAGTGGCGGGAAGGCGAGATGGCCAATCTGGGCGAGGTGCCCTATGGCTGCTATTACGGCAGCGCCGACGCCACGCCGCTGTTCATCATGCTGGTGGCCAAGTATCTGGAGCGCACTGGTGACCGCGCCTTTGTCGCCACCCTGTGGCCGCATGTCGAGCGGGCGCTGGGCTGGATCGACCAATGGGGCGACATCGACGGCGACGGCTTCGTCGAATATTCCCGTCAGCGGCCCGAGGGGCTGGTCAACCAGGGCTGGAAGGATTCCGAGGACTCGGTGATGCACGCCGACGGCAGCCTCGCCGAGGGTCCCATCGCCCTGTGCGAGGTTCAGGGCTATGTCTATGCCGCCCGGCGCGGCGCCGCCGCCGTGGCCGGCGTGCTCGACATGCCGGAGCGGGCCGCCGACCTGCTGGATCAGGCAGCCACCCTGCATCAGCGTTTCGAGAGGGCCTTCTGGCAGGCGGATATGGGCACCTATGCCCTGGCGCTGGACGGCGAGAAGCGGCCCTGCCGGGTCATGTCGTCCAATCCCGGCCATCTGCTCTACTGCGGCATTGTCGCACCGGAGCATGCCCACAGTGTCGCCGAAGGGTTGATGGGGGAAGGGATGTTCTCCGGCTGGGGGGTGCGCACCCTGGCGGAGGGCGAACGGCGCTACAACCCCATGAGCTATCATAACGGATCCATCTGGCCGCACGACAACGCGCTGGTGGCGGCGGGGCTGGCGCGCTATGGCATGGCGGATCGGGCGCAGCGCATTCTGGGCGGCATGTTCGACGCGGCCATGGCCGTCGACCTCAACCGGCTGCCCGAGTTGTTCTGCGGCTTCCCGCGCCAGGGTGGACAAGGCCCCACCCTCTATCCGGTTGCCTGCATCCCCCAGGCCTGGGCGGCGGCCAGCCCGTTCCTCATGCTGGAGGCAGTGCTCGGCCTCGAGCTCACCGCCAGCCCGTCCACCATCCTGTTCAACCGGCCGGTGCTGCCGTCCTTCCTCGATCAGGTGGAGATCCGCGGCCTGACGGTGGGCGACGCGGTGGTGGATGTTATCCTCAACCGACACCCCCACAGCGTCGGCATCAATGTGGTCAATCGCCGGGGCGAGGTTGAGATCAGGGTGGAGATGTGAGGGGAGCAGGGCAATCGGGTGAAGGCTTGTCGTCCATCCCCATTTTCGTCATTCCCGCGGAGGCGGGAATCCATGGCGGGGGCAAAGAGTGCGTATGGCTCGAAGTCATGCTGCTGGCCCCATGGATTCCCGCCTTCGCGGGAATGACGGCCTTGTCTGCGGGACTATTCTCCTTCATCCGATTGCCCTGTGTGAGGGGAGAGCTTGATTGAATGCCGGCCGGAACTCTGGTACTATTCCAAATCGCATCGGCTAGTGCGGGAGGCCGATCATGATTGGCTTTTTGAAGCGCCTGTTATCGCGGATCCTCGGGCGGCTGACGTCGCGGGCAGCGCCGGTGCGGCGAGCTGTCGCGCGGAGTTCGCGCGGCGGCGTTTCAGGGGGGCTGGCCGCCTTTTCCCGCACCGTCCAGGACATGCTGACCGCTGACCCCGGCCTGGGGACCCGTTTGCACATCATTTCCGTGGCTGATTTCCGCGAGGCGGTGGGGGCCAAGTGGTCCCGGCTGGCCGACAAGGTGGCGTTGATCGCCGATACCCTGATCCGCCGCCATATCGGTGCCGGCAACGTCTATTCCCGCGAGGGCGACGACACCTACCTGCTTTTATTTCCGGCGCTGCCACGCGACGAGGCGCGACGGCGTGTCACCGTCATCGCCAGCGAGATAAGCCATCATCTGCTGGGGGACGGCGTGGTGGGCGGTGAGCGCCCCTTGGCGCTGATCGCCAATGTCGCCCTGGCCGAGGTTGCCGATGGTGCCGGTGGCGTGGATGCGGCGGCGGTGCGGCGTGCGGTATGCGATGCCGAGGCCTTCGTTCCCCATCTCGCGGCTGCGGCCGGTCCGGCCGAGGCGCGGTGGGAGCCCATCGAGGTGGTTCGCAGCGCCGGGCACGACGAGCCCGCCTGGCAGTCCATTCAGCCGGTACACGGGACCGGCCGCGAGGGAGGGGGGGACGTCGGCCCAATGCCCCCTGGTGCTCTGCTGTCATTGGTGTGGCGGCCGACCTGGGTGGCCGAGGGCGAGTCCATCTCCGCCTATACCGCCCGGGTGATGAGGATCGATGGGGCGGGTTTCGAGCCGCTGGAGGGCGGCCGGGCCTATCCCGAGGGCGATGCGGGCACCGCGCTGGCGCTCGATCGCTTCGTGGTGGGGACGGCGGTGCGCCATATGCGGGTGGGGAACAACAAAGCCTCGGTCATCATTCCACTCAGCTGGAACTCGCTGATTTCCGAAGATCGCATGGCGGTGATCGCCCCCTTCGCCGATCTGGCGGCCGAGACCCGCGCCGCCCGGGTCCGCGTCGAGGTCTTCCATATTCCCGACGAAGTCTCGGCCGCCGAGATGGAAACGGTGGTGGCGGCGGTGCGGTCGCTGGGGTGCGAGGCCTTGTTGCGCATCCGCATGTCCTCCAGCCACGGCTTTGACGCCGCTGCGGCCGGCGCCGCCATGGTCGGCATAGACCTCTCGGAATTGGCGCCGGCGGAACGCATGGGCGACGAGGCGCTGCTGCGGGCGCTGGAGTCGCTTCGGGGCGACGTCGGCATGGCGGGCAAGAGCTGCTACCTGTGGAGCGCCCGCCGCCGCCACGTGGTCGGCCGGGCGGTGCGCAACGGCTTCGCCATGGTCAATGGTCCCGGCCTGATGAAGGATGTCGGACGTCCGGCGGTGGTGATGGCGGCACCGAAGGACCGATTCAACGCGGCGTAGTGCGACCCATCCTTCGAGATGCCACGCTCTACGCCCCCAGGAACCCCTCCAGCACCTCCAGCTGTTCCGGCACGTTGAGCGCCGGGGCATGGCCGCAGGCGGGGATGGTGACGAGTTGGGCCTTGGGACCGCGTGTTGTCATTTCCTCGGCGGTATCGGCCAGCAGCAGGTCGGACTCGGCGCCGCGCAGGGCCAGGGTCGGGCACTCTATCAGATCCCACACCGGCCACAGGTCGAACTCGCCCGCCGCCGCCGCGAACACCTGCATCACCTTGGGGTCGTAGTGCAGTGTGAGGCGGCCATCGTCCTGGCGACGCACCGAGGACTCCGTCATCAGCGTCCAGTCCGCCTCGGAAAGCGCACCGAACGGCTGGTAGATGAAGCGGATGAAGGCTTGAAATTCGGTCATGGTGGCAAACGAGGGGACCACCGAGACGTAGGCGCGGATGCGCTCCACCGCCACCGGGTTGAGCCTCGGTCCGATATCGTTGACCACCAGCCGCTCGATGCGGCCCTTGAGCGGCCCGGCGGCCAGCAGCATGCCCACCACTCCGCCCATGGAGGTGCCCACCCAGCGCAGCCGCTCGATGCCGAGCTTCTCCAGCAGTTCCAGGGCGTGGCCGGCATAGGCGGCGACGGTGTAGTCCTGCTCGGGATTGGCCGACCACGCCGACAGGCCACGGCCGATGGTATCGGGGCAGATCACCCGGAAGCGGCGCGACAGTCGGGCGGCGGCGGTATCGAAGTCGCGGCAGGTCCGCGCCAGCCCGTGCCACATGACGATGGCGGGAGCATCCTCGGCGCCCCACTCGGTGAAGTGGGTCTCCAGGCCGCCCAGGGTGAGGTAGCGTGAACGTGAAGCAGGGTTGCTCATGGCGGAGACGGCCTTTCCGTTGTCGGTCGCGGCGAGTATATCTTGCCCCATCGGTCAAAATCGCCCTTCTCGGATGGATACCATGCTCGACCTCGCCGACAAGACTCTGCTGTGCGCCCAGGCCTATATCGATGGCCGCTGGACCGACGCCAAGTCGGGCAGAACCTTCGCCGTGACCAATCCGGCCGATGGCGCCGTCATCGGCCACGTGCCGGCCCTGGGCGCCGCCGAGACCCGTCAGGCGATCGAGGCCGCCGCCAGGGTGTGGCCGGCTTGGCGTGCCAGGACCGCCAAGGAGCGGGCCGTCATCCTGCGGAAATGGCATGATCTCATCCTGGCGGCCGGGCAGGACCTGGCGGTGCTGATGACCGCCGAGCAGGGCAAGCCGCTGGCCGAGGCCAAGGGCGAAGTGGTCTACGGCGCCGCCTTCATCGAGTGGTTCGCCGAGGAGGGCAAGCGCGCCTATGGCGACGTCATCCCCGAGAACGCGCCCGGCCGCAGGATCGTGGTGACCAAGGAGCCCATCGGCGTCGTCGCCGCCATCACTCCGTGGAATTTCCCCAACGCCATGATCACCCGCAAGGTGGCACCCGCCCTGGCCGCCGGCTGCCCGGTGGTGATCAAGCCGGCCGAGGACACGCCGCTCTCCGCCCTGGCGCTGGCCGTGTTGGCCGAGCGCGCCGGCATGCCGCCGGGGGTGTTCAACGTGGTCACCAGCGACGACCCGGCGGCGGTGGGTGACGAGCTTTGCGCTAATCCGCTGGTGCGCAAGCTCAGCTTCACCGGCTCCACCGAAATCGGCCGCCTGCTGATGCGCCAATGCGCCGAGACGGTGAAGAAGGTCAGCCTGGAACTGGGCGGCAATGCGCCGTTCATCGTGTTCGACGATGCCGATCTCGACGCGGCGGTGGCCGGCGCCATGGCGTCGAAATATCGCAACACCGGCCAGACCTGCGTCTGCGCCAACCGCATCCTGGTACAGGACGCCGTCTATGACGAGTTCGCCGTGCGCCTCGCCGCGGCGGTGGCCGGGCTGAAGGTCGGCCCCGGTTTAGGCGGCGACACCCAGCAGGGGCCGCTGATCAATCTTGAGGCCATCGAGAAGGTCGAGCGCCACATCGCCGACGCGCTGGCCAAGGGCGCCCGCGTCGTGATGGGCGGCAAGCGCCACCCGCTGGGCGGCACCTTCTTCGAGCCCACCATCCTGGCCGACGTCACGCCCGACATGCTGTGCGCCCGCGAGGAGACCTTCGGCCCGGTGGCGCCGCTGTTCCGCTTCAACACCGAGGAGGAGGCGGTCGCCATGGCCAATGCCACCGAATTCGGCCTCGCCTCCTATTTCTACGCCCGCGACATCGGCCGCGTCTGGCGGGTGGCCGGAGCGCTGGAATACGGCATCGTCGGCATCAACGAGGGCATCATCTCCACCGAGGTCGCCCCCTTCGGCGGCATGAAGCAGTCGGGCATCGGCCGCGAGGGCTCGAAATACGGCATCGAGGACTTCCTTGAGGTGAAATACCTGTGCATGGGTGGGCTGTGAAGGGGCGCGCGCAGGGCCATCGCTTGACGGCGATCGCCCTGTTTTTCCTGTCCCTCAGGCGCCGGGCGCCACCTCCGGTGGCTTGGCTGCGCTCCGCGATGCGCCTTTCGCTGTGCTCCAGGCCCGCTTTGCGGGGCCTCAACGGCCCAGGCGCCTGCTCACGCGGCTTCCGTTGACTCGGCCCCCCTCGCGCCCTAACCTTCGCCTCGCATGACTTTCGGCGGGGGAGGCCGGTTTTGGAGCAGCAGTCCGGGGCGTTGCAGCAGACCGAGGAGGCCATCCGCCGCCTCGGCTCGGCCATCGACCGTCTGGAGCAGGCCACCGCCCGCGTCGGTGCCGGCGACCTGCTGCTGGCCGGCGAACTGCGCGATGCCCGCGAGGAATACGCCGAGTTGCAGGACACCACCCGCGTGGTGGCGGTGCGGCTCGACGCCACCATCGACCGCCTGCGCAGCCTGTTGGAGGACTAGGGCGGTGGCCGACGTCAACATCACCATCAACGGCCGCCTTTACGACATCGCCTGCGACGACGCCGATGTCGCCCGCGTCCATGACCTGGGCCGCGACGTGGACGAACTGGCGCAGAGGCTGCTGGCCAGCGTCGGCAATGTCAGCGATTCCCGTCTGCTGGTGATGGTGGCCCTGCAATTGGCCGATGAACTGGCCGAGGCACGCGAGGCGCTGCGGCAGGCCGCGGGTTCGGTAACGGCGGCGGCCGATGGCGACAGGCGTCTGGCGCTGGGGATCGATCTGTTGGCCCGGCGCATCGAAGGCATTGCGGATCGGCTTGAGAGAGCCTAGATTCGCTGGAGGAGCGGTCTGCTGCGCGGTGCGTCAGGTAGCCAATGTCCCTGGGGCCAATATCTACCTCTTGGGAGCTGTCCCTGCCGGGATCGTGGTCTCGGTATATGGTTCCCACCTGCAACAGCAGGCCACGGAGGACTTGCAATAGCCAACGGCCGAGGCGGCGCCGCTCCTGCTTTCCCCCATGACCGACCCCGACATTCCCGCCCTCAAGAAAGCCATGCGCGCCCATGCCGTGGCGGTGCGCGCCGAGGCCGCCCGCCAGGGCGAGGCCGCCGCCCGCACCGTGGCCGAATTGGCGCCGCTGCTGCCCCCGGGCGCGGTGGTGGCCGGTTATTGGCCCATGGGTGATGAGATCGACCCGCGTCCGCTGCTGCAGGCCCTGGCCGCCGCCGGGCGCCGTCTGGCGCTGCCGGTGGTGACGGCGCCGAATCAACCCCTGGATTTCCGCGCCTGGGCCTGGGGCGACGAGCTGGAGCCCGGCCGGTTCGGCACCACCCATCCGCTGGCCCATGCCGCTCCGGTCGAGCCCGACCTGCTGCTGGTGCCGCTGCTGGCCTTCGATAGACAGGGGTTTCGGCTGGGCTACGGCGGCGGATTCTATGACCGAACGCTGGACATGCTGCGACGAAAGCGCCATGTGTCAGCCATGGGTATTGCATTCGCCGCTCAACAGGTGCCGGCGATCCCCCATGACGGCCGCGATCAGCGTCTCGACGGCGTGGCGACCGAGGCCGGGCTGCTGGAGACAAGGACCATTCCTTCATGAGGCTGTTGTATCTGGGTGACGTGGTGGGGCGGTCGGGGCGCGATGCGGTGATCGAGCGCTTGCCCGAGATCCGTCGCCGACTCGAAACCGATTTCGTGGTGGTCAATGGCGAGAACGCCGCCCACGGCTTCGGCATCACACCCAAGATCTGCGAGGAGTTCTACGCCGCCGGGGTGGATGTGGTGACGCTGGGCAATCACTCCTGGGACCAGCGCGAGATCATGCCCTATATCGACGGCGACCACCGTCTGCTGCGGCCGCTGAACTATCCCGCCGGCACCCCGGGCAAGGGCGTCGGGGTCTATCCCGCCTCGCGCGGGCGCAAGGTCATGGTGATGCAGGTGATGGGCCGCCTGTTCATGGATCCGCTCGACGATCCCTTCGCCGCCGCCGAGCGCGAACTGGCCAAGGTGCGGCTGGGGCCGGGCGGCATGGACGCCATTCTGCTCGACATCCACGCCGAGGCCACCAGCGAGAAGATGGCCATGGCCCATGTGGTCGACGGCCGCGTCAGCATGGTGGTGGGCAGCCATTCGCATGTTCCCACCGCCGACCACCGGATCTTCACCGGCGGCACCGCCTATCAGTCCGACGCCGGCATGTGCGGCGACTACGACTCGGTGATCGGCATGAAGAAGGACGCCGCCATCTTTAAGTTCGTCCGCAAGATTCCCGGTGAACGCCTGTCGCCGGCCGAGGGCATCGCTACCGTCTGCGGCCTGCTGGTGGAAACCGACGACCGCACCGGCTTGGCGGCGCGGGTGGCGCCCGTGCGGCTGGGCGGGCGGCTGGCGGAATGCTGGCCCTGAGCTCCTCCCCTGCCGAAGGCGGGGGAGGGTAGGGTGGGGGCCCAACGAGCGCAAGCGAGGCGGGAGTGATGCCGGCGGAAATACCGCTCGGAGCTTACGCTCCTCGGGCCCCCACCCCGGCCCTCCCCCACCTGCGGCGGGGGAGGGGGAAGAGAGAGAAGGCGGCGGTTTCCCAAGGCCACAAGATGTGGTAGACAGCCGCGCGTACCCCATCCACCAGGGTTCTTCGAGACATGGCCGGCCATTCGCAATTCAAGAATATCATGCACCGCAAAGGCGCCCAGGATGCCAAGCGGGCCAAGGTCTTCACCAAGCTGATCCGAGAGCTGACGGTTTCGGCGCGTTCGGGGTTGCCTGACCCGGCGGCCAATCCGCGCCTGCGGGCGGCCATTCAGGCTGCGCGGGCCGCCAACATGTCCAAGGACACGCTCGACCGCGCCATCAAACGCGGCGCCGGCGGCGAAGAGGGCACCAATTACGAGGAGGTCCGTTACGAGGGCTACGGCCCCGGCTCGGTGGCCATCATCGTCGAGGGGCTGACCGACAACCGCAACCGCACCGCGCCCGAGATCCGCACCGCCTTCTCGAAGAACGGCGGCGCCATGGGCGAGTTGAACTCGGTGGCGTTCATGTTCGACCGCATCGGCGCCATCCGCTATCCCGCCGCCGTCGCCACCCCCGAGCAGATGTTCGAGGCGGCGCTCGATGCCGGCGCCGACAACGTGGAATCCGATGCCGACGGCCATGAGATCACCACCAATCCCGACGATCTGGGTGCGGTGCGCGAGGCGCTCGAAGCCCGTTTCGGCACCCCGGAATACGCCCGCCTGGATTGGAAGCCGCAGACCACCGTACCGGTGACCAGCGAGGATACCGCGCGCGCCCTGATGAAGCTGCTCGACGCCCTGGAAGACAATGACGACGTGCAGCGTGTCCAGGCCAATTTCGAGATCCCGGACGAGGTGATGGAGCGACTGAGCGCCGGCTGAGGGGGAACGATGAGGGTTCTCGGGCTCGATCCGGGTCTGCGCGTCACCGGTTGGGGGATCATCGACATGGTCGACAACCGCCTGCGTTATATCGCCGACGGCGTGGTGCGCTCGGATAGCGGCTTGAGCCTGGCCGAACGGCTGGTGCAGTTGCACGAAGGCGTCGGCCGCGTCATCGCCCAATGGACGCCCGAGGAGGCGGCGGTGGAGGAAACCTTCGTCAACAAGAACCCGTCCAGCACCCTGAAACTGGGCCAGGCGCGCGGCGTCGTCATGCTCGCCCCGGCGCTGGCCGGGCTGGCGGTGGGGGAATACTCGCCCGCTATGGTCAAGCAGGCGGTGGTGGGGACCGGGCGCGCCGTTAAGGAACAGGTCGGCGTCATGGTCCGCACCCTGTTGCCCGGTTGCCTGGTGAGCAGCCCCGACGCCGCCGACGCCCTGGCGGTCGCCATCTGCCATGCCCACCATCGGGCCACCGCGCGCCGCCTGGCGCAGGCGGTGGGGAGATGAGGGCCGCAAGCGAATTTCTCCTCCCCTGGCGAAGCCGGGGGCGGGCAGGGTGGGGGCCCGACGAGCGAAGAGCGAGGCGGGAGTTCTTCCGCCGGCAACACTCCCGCCTCGGCTCTCGCCTCGTTGGGCCCCCACCCCAACCCTCCCCCGGCTTCGCCAGGGGAGGGAGCCGAGGGATGCATCCATGATCGCCAAACTCAAGGGCCTGATCGATTCCGTCGGCGAGGATTGGGCCGTGGTGGACTGCGGCGGGGTCGGCTATCTGGTGTCGTGCCCGGCCCGCACCCTGGCGCGGCTGGAGGCGGGCACGGCGGCCACGCTGTTCGTCGAGACCCATGTGCGGGAAGATGCCATCCATCTGTACGGCTTTTTCGACGCCGGTGAGCGCGAGTGGTTCCGCCTGCTGACCACGGTGCAGGGGGTGGGAAGCAAGGTGGCGCTGTCCATCCTGTCCATCGCGGCGCCCGAGCAGTTGCTGCAGATCATCGCGGCGCAGGACAAGGCGGCGCTGACCCGGGCCAACGGCGTCGGCCCCAAGCTGGCCGCCCGCGTCCTCGCCGAATTGAAGGACAAGGCCGGCCGCCTCACCCTGGGCGGCTTCGCCCCCGCGACCGCCGCCATTGCCGGTGCCGCGCCCATGCCGGCGGCGTCGGGACCCATGGAGGACGCCATCTCGGCCCTGGTCAATCTGGGCTATCGCCGGCTGGAGGCCTTCCAGGCGGTGGGCGAGGCGGCCCGTGAGCTGGGTGACGGCGCGCCGACCTCTACCCTGATCCGCGAGGCGCTGAAGCGTCTGGGCAAGGAATTGACCCGGTGAGCTTCGTCGCATGACCGACCGCATCGTTTCCCCCGACAAGGCTCCCGGTGAGCCCGAGACCCATCTGCGGCCGCAGACGCTCGATGATTTCGTCGGGCAGCGGCAGGTATGCGACAACCTCAAGGTTTTCATCGCCGCGGCGCGGGGCCGGGCCGAGGCGCTGGATCACGTGCTGTTTCACGGCCCGCCGGGCCTGGGCAAGACCACCCTGGCGCAGATCATGGCGCGCGAGCTGGGGGTGGGATTCCGCGCCACCTCGGGGCCGGTGATCCAGCGCGCCGGCGATCTTGCGGCGCTGCTGACCAATCTGGAGCCGCGCGACGTCCTGTTCATCGACGAAATCCATCGCCTTAATCCGGCCATAGAGGAAGTGCTCTATCCTGCCATGGAGGACTTTCAACTCGACCTCATCATCGGCGAGGGACCGGCGGCGCGCTCGGTGCGCATCGACCTGCCACCGTTCACCCTGGTGGGGGCGACGACGCGGTCCGGCCTGCTGACCACGCCGTTGCGCGAACGGTTCGGCATTCCCTGCCGGATGAATTTCTACACCCCCGACGAGTTGGAACTGATCGTGCGGCGGGGCGCCCGCGTGCTGTCCTTTGACCTGACGCCCGAGGGTGCCGTCGAGGTGGCGAAGCGGTCGCGCGGCACCCCCCGGGTGGCGGGGCGGCTGTTGCGCCGGGTGCGCGACTTCGCCGCCGTCGCGGGCCGCTCGCCGGTGGATGCCGAGGTGGCCGACGCGGCGCTCAACCGGCTGGAGGTGGACAAGCTCGGCCTCGACGCCATGGACCGCCGCTACCTGACCTGCATCGCCGAGCATTACGGCGGGGGGCCGGTGGGGGTTGAGACGCTGGCCGCCGCCCTGTCGGAAAGCCGCGACACCCTGGAAGAGGTGGTGGAGCCCTACCTGCTGCAACAGGGGCTGATCCAGCGCACGCCGCGCGGCCGTATGCTGTCGGCCGGCGGCTTCAGGCATATCGGCCTCAACCCGCCCAAGGAGGTGCTGGTCCAGCTCGACCTTTTGGCGGGGATGCCGGAGGAGGGGGAATGAGTCACATCTTCCCCATCCGCGTCTATTACGAGGACACCGACGCCGGCGGCATCGTCTATCACTCCAACTACCTGAATTTCGCCGAGCGCGCCCGCACCGAGATGGTGCGTGAAATGGGCGTCAGTCAGTCGGCGCTGCTGGCCGAGGGCCGCGGCACTGCTTTTGCCGTGCGCCATGCCGAGATCGACTTCAGGAAGCCGGCCCGGCTGGACGACCGGCTTGAAGTCGAGAGCGAGGTGACGGAGGTCAAGGGGGCATCGCTGAAGGTGCGGCAGGTCATCCGCCGCCTTGACGACGGCATCGAATTGGTGCGTCTCAACGTCCGGTTGGCGTATATCAGCCTCGACGGCAGGCCGGTTCGCCTGCCGGCCGGCTATCAGGATTCATTGTTGAAAAAATTGAAAGAAAGGCGGTAACAGTCATGGATCCCGTTCAATCGGTGGCGCTGGCGGGCTCGGTCGCCCAGCACGACCTGTCCATGTGGGCGCTGTTCCTCAGATCGGACATCATCGTCAAGCTGGTGATGATCTCGCTGGTGCTGGCGTCGTTCTGGTGTTGGGCCATCATCTTCGACAAGCTGATGCGCATCCGCCAGCTCTACAACCGGGCTGAGCAGTTCGAGGAGAGCTTCTGGTCGGGCGGCTCGCTGGAAGAGCTGTACGACCGCATCGGCTCGCGCCCGCTCGATCCCATGTCCTCCATCTTCGTCGCCGCCATGCGCGAGTGGCGCCGCTCGGCCGCCAAGGGCATGGCCGACCGCGAGACGGTGCGCGCCAGCCTGCCGCAGCGCATCGACCGGGTGATGAACGTCACCCTCGGCCGCGAGATGGAGCTGCTGGAGCGCCGGCTGGGCTTCCTGGCCTCGGTGGGCTCAACGGCGCCGTTCATCGGCCTGTTCGGCACCGTGTGGGGCATCATGAACAGCTTCCAGTCCATCGCCGCCACCAAGAACACCTCGCTGGCCGTGGTCGCCCCCGGCATTGCCGAGGCCCTGTTCGCCACCGCGCTGGGGCTGGTGGCCGCCATTCCGGCGGTGATCGCCTACAACAAGATCAGCAGCGACCTCGACCGCTATTCCAAGCGGCTGGAGAACTTCGCCGGTGAATTCGGCGCCATCCTGTCGCGCCAGTTGGAGGAGAAGGTCTGATGGGGGCCGCCGTCGGGGGCCGCAAGGGCCACTCCAAGCGCTTCCGGCCCATGGCCGAGATCAACGTGACGCCCATGGTCGACGTCATGCTGGTGCTGCTGGTGATCTTCATGGTCACCGCGCCGCTGATGACTGCGGGGGTGCAGATCGACCTGCCCAAGACCGATGCCGCCCCCATCAAGGGTGACGATCAGCCGCTGTCGGTGACGGTCGACGCCCATGGCAAGGTGTGGCTGCAGGAAACCGAGGTGGCGCTTGAGGATCTGGTGGCCCGGCTGAAGGCCGTCACCGCCCAGAAGCCCGACACCCGCATCTTCATCCGCGGCGACAAGACCATCGACTACGGTCGCGTCATGGAGGTGATGGGCACGCTGGGGGCCGCCGGATTCTCGAAGGTGGCGCTGGTGACCGAAATCAAGGGTTCAGAGCCCCCGAAGGGCAAGCGGCGCTAGGAATCTTCCATGGAAATGCGGCGCGATTCTTATGCATTTTCGGCCGGCCTTCACGCGGCGGTGGTTCTGCTCGCGTTGTTCGGTCTGCCGCATTTCCTGCGCGAGCCGCCGACGGTCGAGGTCCCGATCATCGTCGATATCGTCAAGATCGGCGACAAGACCAATCCGCCTCCCATCCAGGACAACAAGCCGCAGCCCGAGCCGGCCAAGGAAGAGCCCAAGCCCGAGCCTCCCAAGCCGGAGCCGCCCAAGCCCGAGCCACCCAAGCCCGAGCCACCCAAGCCCGAGCCACCCAAGCCGGTCGCGGCACCCAAGCCGCCCGAGCCGGTACCCGCCCCTCCCAAGCCGGAAGCGCGACCCGAGCCCAAGCCCGAGCCCAAGCCCGAGCCCAAGCCGGAACCGAAGCCCGAGCTGCAGCCTCGGCTGTCCGACGTCAAGCCCAAGGCGCGGCCCGACAACCGCGACGAGTTGGACTCGCTGTTGAAGTCGGTCGACAAGATGAAGCCGAAGCCCAAGGACGAGCTCGACGACCTGCTCAAGTCCGCCACCAAGCTCAAGCCGGTGACGCAGGAGAAAGGGACCCAGCCCCAGCCGCAGGCGGTACGGGGCTCGGCGCTCAACAATCCCAACGAGCAGGTCTCCATGACCGAGATGGACCGCCTGCGCGCCCATATCGCCAACTGTTGGAGCCCGCCCGGCGGTGCGCCCAATCCGGAACGCCTGATCGTCGATGTGCAGATCTTCCTGCAGGCCGACGGCACGGTGACCGACGCCCGTGCCCAGGTGCCGGCCGGTTCCGACAGCTTTACCATCGCCGCCGCGGAAAGCGCCCGCCGGGCCGTCCGTCTTTGCAGCCCGCTGCCCATTCCGAAGGACAAGTTCGAGTCGCTTCGCGACGGCCAGCTCGTCTTCCGCTTCGATCCACGCCTGATGTTGGGAAAGAGATGATGATGAAAACCCACCGCCGGTCCGGCTTCCTCGCGGGTGCCCTGGCCGCCCTGACGCTGCTGTTCGCAGCGGTGGGCGCCCATGCCGAAGTCCGCATCGACATCACGCGCGGTCACATGAAGCCGCTGCCCATCGCCATTCCGGAATTCGTCGGTGGGGGCGCCGCCGAGGCGCAGTTGGGCAAGGACATCGCCCGCGTGATCTCGGCCGATCTCGAACGGTCGGGGCTGTTCAAGCCTGTCGACCCGCGCGCCTTCATCCAGACGGCGGCGTCCTTGCAGGTGCAACCGCGCTTTGCCGACTGGAAGGCCATCAACGCCGAGGCCCTGGTCCAGGGCAAGGCCGAGGTCGGCCCGGACGGGCGCATGCGGGTCGAGTTCCGGCTGTGGGACGTGTTCTCGGAAAGCCAGATGACCGGCCAGGCCTATACCGCGACGCCGCAGGGCTGGCGCCGCATCGCCCACCTGATCTCAGACGCCATCTATAAGCGCATCACCGGTGAAGACGGCTATTTCGATACCCAGTTGGTCTACATCTCCGAGTCGGGGCCGAAGAATGACCGTAAGAAGCGGCTGTCCATCATGGATCAGGACAGCGAGAACCATAAGTTCCTCACCGACGGCGCCGATCTGGTGCTGACGCCGCGCTTCTCGCCCACCGCCCGCGAAATCACCTATATGTCGTATTATCGCGGCACGCCGCGGGTCTATGTCTACCAGATCGATACCGGCCGCCGCGAACTGCTGGGCGATTTTCCCGGCATGACCTTCGCGCCGCGCTTCTCGCCCGACGGCAACAAGGTGATCATGAGCCTGGCCACTGAGGGCAACACGGAAATCTATGAGATGAACCTGCTGACCCGGCAGAAGCGGCGCCTGACCGATAATCCCGCCATCGACACGGCACCGTCCTATGCGCCGGACGGTAGCCGCATCGTCTTCGAGTCCGATCGCGGCGGCAGTCAGCAGGTCTATGTGATGGATTCGAGCGGCGGCAATGCCCAGCGCATCAGTTTTGGTGAGGGACGCTATGCGACTCCGGTATGGAGCCCACGCGGAGACCTCATTGCTTTCACCAAGCAGAAGGGGGGCGAATTCTATATCGGCGTCATGCGCCCCGATGGTTCCGATGAGCGTCTGTTGGCGCAAGGGTGGTTGGTGGAAGGCCCGACTTGGGCGCCAAATGGGCGTGTCCTGGCCTATTGGCGCGAGACCCGTTCCGACGAAAGGGGAAGGGGGGCGACCGCCAAGCTGTACTCCATCGACCTCACCGGATTCAATGAAAGGCAGATGGTAACACCCCTGGATGGTTCCGACCCTGCGTGGTCCCCCTTGATTCCCTAAAACTATCTTAGTATAGTCCGCGCCGATTAGGATTTTTACCCGGTGACGACGAAACCGTTTTTCGTTGTCATCGGAGGGATGCGTTGGCTGAAAGGTTGGCGCTGTGTCTCTAGGGTCCGGTCGTTTTTAATTCCACACTTGCGTTCCATTGAGGGGGAGTCCTCACCTATGAAGCTGCGTTTCCTCTCCGTTGTTGCCGCCGCCGCCCTTCTCGCGGCTTGCGAATCCGCCCCCGAGAGCACCGGTGGTCAGGCTGGGGGTGGTCAGGTTACCCCCCCCGTTGCCGCTAAGGCTGCCCAGATTGCTCCCGGTTCGATGGAAGACTTCATCGCCAATGTCGGCGACCGCGTCTTCTTCGACTTCAACAAGTACGCTCTGCGTGCCGACGCCAAGGCCAGCCTGGACAAGCAGGTTGCCTGGCTGAAGAAGTACCCGACCTACTCGATCACCGTCGAAGGTCATGCCGATGAGCGCGGCACCCGCGAGTTCAACCTCGCCCTGGGCGAGCGTCGTGCCAACTCCGTCAAGGAGTACATGAAGGCCAACGGCGTTCCCGCCTCGCGTCTGAAGACCATCTCCTACGGCAAGGAGCGCCCGGTTGCCCTCGGTTCCAACGAGGCTGCCTGGTCGCAGAACCGCCGTGGCGTGACCGTGCTGGGTAAGTAATCCAGCCGTTCATGAACGTTTAAAGTGAGGCGCCCTCCCTTCCGAAAGGCCTAACGGCCCTTCGGAAGGGTTGGGCGCCTTATTTTTGCCTCGATGCTCACCTAACTAAGCATGGTCCCGCAAATGAGGTTGGTCGTGCGTCGCATCGCTCCCGTTCTTCTGCTTGCCGGCGCCCTGGCCGGCGCCGCTCTGCCGGCGTCCGCCCAGTCGGATACCCGTGCCCTCTATGACCGCATCGACCGCCTGGAGCGCGACATCGGCGTAATGAACCAGCAGATGTCGCGGGGGGGCGCCTCGGGTGCTCCCACCATCATCCGTTCCCCCGCCTTGGGCGGCGGATCGTCGGGCGAGGCCGCACCCGCTGGCGTGCCCGCTGGCGTGTATGATCGGGTCGACCAGCTGGAGGAGCAGATCCGCCAGCTCACCGGCAAGCTCGAAGAAGCCAATTACAAGGCCAGCCAGGCCATCAAGCAGTTGGAGCGCTTCCAGGCCGACGTCGACATGCGGTTCAAGGATCTCGCCACCGCCGCGCCCCACGCCCAGCCACAGCTCAGCATGCCGGCGACCCAGTCTCCGCCGCCGGGCGCCACTACCGCCAATGGCGCGCCGGTGTTGATTCCGCCCAAGGGCGTCAATGTCGGCGGCAATTCAGCCGAGGGCAATGGCCCGGCGCCGGGACCGCAGACCCTGGGCAGCATGCCCGAGAAGGACCTCAAGAAGGCCACCGCCGCGGCACAGCCGGTGGCAACGGCTGCCCCCAAGGATGCGCAGGGCGCCTATGAGGAGGCCTATCGGGCGCTGGAACGGCAGAGTTTCGCCGAGGCCGAGGCCGGCTTCCGGGCCTTCCTGCAGCAGTATCCCACCCATCAGCTGGCCGGCAACGCCGCCTTCTGGCTGGGCGAGACGGCGTTCGTGCGCAAGGATTTCACCAACTCGGCCATCCTGTTCGCCGATTCGTACAAAAAATATCCCAAGCACAACAAGGCGCCCGACATGCTCTACAAGCTGGGGGGCTCCTTCAGCCAGCTGGGCAAGACCAGGGAAGCCTGCAAGGCCTATCACCTGCTGCTCAGCGAGCACCCCGACATGCCTGACCGCCTTAAGCGCGCCGCCACCTCGGAACGCCAGAAGCTGAGCTGTCAGTAATGTCTTCCTCCCCCGCTGGGGGAGGGATGAACCGGCGCTTTCGCATGACCGCCCAGCCGCTTGCCGCCGAAGAGTTCTCCGCCCTGATGGCCCGGCTGGGGCCGTACGAATCACGGCCGGTGATCGCCGTTGCCGTCTCCGGGGGCGCCGACAGCCTGGCGCTGGCGCTGCTGGCCGGCGAGTGGGCAGGGCGTTTGGGCGGTGAGGCGGTGGCGCTCACCGTCGATCATGGACTGCGTCCCGACTCGCCCCTGGAGGCGGCCCGTGTCGCCGGCTGGCTGGCCGAGGCCGGGCTGGCGCACCACGTGTTGCGCTGGGAGGGCGCCAAGCCTGCCGCCGACCTGCAGGCCGCCGCCCGTAACGCGCGCTATGGCCTGCTGGGTGACTGGTGTCGCGGCCGGGGCGTGCTTCACCTGCTGCTCGGCCATCACCGCGACGATCAGGCCGAGACGCTTTTGCTGAGACTGGGGCGAGGTTCCGGGGTGGATGGGCTCGCCGCCATGGCCGCGCTTCAGCCGACTCCGTGGGGCCGTCTGCTGCGGCCGCTGCTGGACGTGCCGCGCGGCCGGTTGGCGGCGACGCTGACCGCTCGCCGGCAGGCCTGGGTCGAGGACCCCTCTAATTGTAACGACGCCTTCGCCCGTGTCCGTCTCCGCAACCTGGCCGGCGCCCTGGATGCCGAGGGACTGACCGCCGAGCGCCTGGCCGCCACGGCGCGGCGGCTGGGGCGGGCCCGGGCGGCGCTGGAACAGGCGTCGGCCGCGGCGGCAGTCGGCGCGGTGGAACTGCATCCCGGCGGTTTCGCCCAGGTGCGGCCGGAGGTGTTCCGCCAGGTCCCCGAGGAGATCGGCCTGCGTCTGCTTTCCCGCCTGCTGCTTGCCGTCGGTGGTGGCGATTACCCCCCGCGCCTTGAACGCCTCGAAGGCCTGTATGGGGCGGTGGCAGCCGGGCTGACGGCGGCACGGACCCTGGCCGGTTGCCGGGTGGCGCCGTGGCGGGGCCGTCTGGTGGTCAGCCGCGAGGCCGCCCGTGTGGCGCCGCCTCTGGCACTGATCGCCGGCGCAGAGGTGACCTGGGATGGGCGCTTTGCCGTGCGGGTGGCCGAATCGGCGCCGCCCGGGCTGCGGCTCGGGGCGCTGGGGCGGGGGTGGCGGGAGGCGGGCAGCGGACTGCCGGCAGCGGTCCGTTCGGTATTGCCGGCGCTCTATGACGATGATGGTGTTTCCGCGGTGCCGCACCTGGGCTATAACCTTGGACTCGTAGGCAGGACTCTGCAGTCGTTGGTGCTGGCACCGGCACATCCATTGACGGTGGCCGGCCATTGCCTTGTTTAGGCGCGGGCGGGCATTATCTGTAGGGCAACGTATTACGGCCGCGGACCGGGCGCATTGACGCGTTCGACAGCGGGCAAACGAGGAAGGGCCCGAACTTGAATTTCAGCAAGAATCTGGCGCTGTGGGTCATCATCGCATTGTTGTTGGTGATGCTCTTCAACCTGTTCCAGACCTCTTCGCCCCAGCGCGGCTTGGGCCAGACGGCATTCTCAGACTTCGTCGCCGACGTCGAGCGCGGCCAGGTGGCCGATGTCACCATCCAGGGCTCTCAGATCAGCGGCCACTTCACCGACGGCCGGGCCTTCACCTCGTATCTCCCGGCCGAGTCCAACATCGTCTCCAAGCTGCGCGAATCCAACGTGCGCATCACCGCCATGCCGCCGGCCGACGACACGCCGACCCTGTGGGGCGTGCTGGTGTCGTGGTTCCCCATGCTGCTGCTGATCGGCGTCTGGATTTTCTTCATGCGCCAGATGCAGTCTGGCGGCGGCAAGGCCATGGGCTTCGGCAAGAGCCGCGCCCGCCTGCTCACCGAGAAGACCGGGCGCGTCACCTTCGAGGACGTCGCCGGTATCGACGAGGCCAAGCAGGAGTTGGAGGAGATCGTCGAGTTCCTTAAGGACCCGCAGAAGTTCCAGCGCCTTGGCGGCAAGATCCCCAAGGGTTGCCTGTTGGTCGGCCCGCCCGGCACCGGTAAGACGCTGCTGGCGCGCGCCATCGCCGGCGAGGCCAACGTGCCGTTCTTCACCATCTCGGGATCGGACTTCGTCGAGATGTTCGTCGGTGTCGGCGCCTCCCGTGTCCGCGACATGTTCGAGCAGGGCAAGAAGAACGCGCCGTGCATCATCTTCATCGATGAGATCGACGCGGTCGGCCGCCATCGCGGCGCCGGCCTGGGCGGCGGCAACGACGAGCGCGAGCAGACGCTGAACCAGCTGCTGGTCGAAATGGATGGCTTCGAGTCCAATGAGGGCGTCATCCTCATCGCCGCCACCAACCGGCCCGACGTGCTCGATCCCGCTCTGCTGCGTCCCGGCCGCTTCGACCGCCAGGTGGTGGTGCCCAACCCCGACATCCTCGGCCGCGAGAAGATCCTCAAGGTGCACATGCGCAAGGTGCCGCTGGCCCCCGACGTGGACGCCCGCATCATTGCGCGCGGCACTCCGGGCTTTTCCGGCGCCGACCTGTCCAATCTGGTCAACGAGGCGGCCCTGCTGGCGGCCCGCGCCGGCAAGCGCGTGGTCACCATGGCCGAGTTCGAGTCGGCCAAGGACAAGGTGATGATGGGCGCCGAGCGCCGCTCCATGGTGATGAGCGAGGACGAAAAGAAGCTCACCGCCTATCACGAGGCCGGCCACGCCCTGGTGATGCTGCATGCCCCCGGTCACGAGCCGCTGCACAAGGTCACCATCATCCCGCGCGGCCGTGCCCTGGGTGTCACCATGTCGCTGCCCGAGCGTGACCGGCTCAGCCTGTCGCTCGGCCAGCTCAAGGCGATGATCGCCAGCCTGTTCGGTGGCCGTGTCGCGGAAGAGTTGGTGTTCGGCCACGACAACGTCACCACCGGCGCCTCCAACGACATCTCACGCGCCACCGATCTCGCCCGCCGCATGGTGACCGAGTTCGGTTTCTCGCAGAAGCTAGGGCCGCTGCGCTACAACGCGAACCAGGAGGAGGTCTTCCTCGGCCACTCGGTGACGCAGCACAAGAACATGTCCGATGCCACCGCCAAGATCATCGACGAAGAAATCCGCCTTTTCGTCGATGAGGGCGAGGAGTCGGCGCGGCGCATCATCACCGAGCATCTGGCCGATCTGGAAGCGGTGGCCAAGGGCCTGCTGGAGTTCGAGACACTGTCGCGTGAGGACATCGAGGGGCTGATGCGGGGCGAGCCGATCGTGCGTGACGGCAGCGGCGACAAGCCCAAGGACCCGCCGCGCCGCTCGTCGGTGCCCAGCGCCGGCACGCCGCAGCCGGGTAGCTTCGGCACCGGGCCGGAACCGCAGCCCGGAGCGTAACGCAAGGCTCCCCTCCCCCGCTGGGGGAGGGGAGCTTCATTTTCCGGGACCTTTCATGACCACTGCCTTCCGCCGTATCCCCGGGCCGCCGCGCGGCATCGACCCAGAGGGGCTGGAACGGAGACTCTACGTCCTTCCGGCCGGCGTGGTCGGCGGCGAGGCGGCAGCGGCGGCGGTGATCGCCGGGCAGGGCTGGCCCATTGCCGACGGGCTGCTTGCCTTCACCGCGGTGGGGCTGCTGTCGCGCGAGGCGGCCGGCGCCTCGTTGGCCGTGCTGCCCTTCACCGAGGCGATCTCCTGGGCCGAGGACGAGGGGCTGGTGACCGCCCGCCATGTCTCGGGCCTGATCCACCGCATCGGCGGCGCCCGCAAGCCGTGGGGCGGGTTGGAGCTGGACCGGCCGCGGGTGATGGGGATCGTCAACGTCACTCCCGACAGCTTCTCCGACGGTGGCGAGGCCTACGAGCCCGAGGCGGCCATTGTCCGTGGCGTCGCCATGGCCGAGGCCGGTGCTGCCGTCATCGACGTCGGTGGCGAGTCCACCCGCCCAGGCTCCGAGACGGTGTCCGACGAGGAGGAACAGCGCCGCGTCGTGCCGGTGGTGCGTGCCCTGGCCGAGCGGAACATCACCGTTTCCATCGATACCCGCCATGCCCGTGTGATGGCGGCGGCGCTGGAGGCCGGCGCCCGTATGGTCAACGACGTCACCGCCCTGGCCGATCCCGAGGCGCTTGCCCTGGTGGCGCGCACCGGTGCCGCGGTGTGCCTGATGCACATGCAGGGCGAGCCCAAGACCATGCAGGCGGCACCGTCCTACGCCTGTGCGCCACTCGACGTCTACGACATGCTGGCCGATCGCGTCGCCGCCTGTGTCGCCGCTGGCATTCCGCGCCAGAACATCTGCGTCGATCCCGGTATCGGGTTCGGCAAGACCATGCGGCACAATGCCGAGGTGTTGGGGGCGTTGGCGCTGTATCATGGGCTTGGCTGCCCCCTGCTGCTGGGGGTGTCGCGCAAGAGCTTCGTCGCCCAGATGAGCCGTGGCGAGCCGGCCCGCGAGCGCCTGCCCGGTACCCTGGCCGCAGAATTGTCCGGCCTCGACGCCGGGGCCCACCTTTTGCGCGTCCACGATGTTGCCGAGACTCTCCAGGCGATGCGGGTGTGGCAGGCCATCCGTTGCGGCGGGGACGCCGCATAGTGTTCAGGCGGTTGCACCATTGCGGCCGACAGCCTAGATAGTAGACATCCAACACCAGAGGACTCTTCCCGATGAGCAATCCCGTCTTCGAACGTATCAGCCAGGACATCGCCGAGAACGAGGTCGTGCTGTACATGAAGGGCACCCCCATGTTCCCGCAGTGCGGCTTTTCGGCCGCAGTGGTTCAGGTGCTGTCCGACCTCGGCGTCAAGTTCAGGGGCGTCGACATCCTGGTCGATCCGTCGTTGCGCGACGGCATCAAGCAGTTCTCCAACTGGCCGACCTTGCCGCAGCTCTACGTCAAGGGCGAGTTCGTCGGGGGCTGCGATATCGTGCGCGAAATGGCCGCCAGCGGCGAACTGCAGCAGTTGTTCAAGGACAAGGGCGTCGCCGTCGGCGCCTGACGGCTCCTCGCTGCGGCACCGCCCCTCCCCGGACGGGGAGGGGCGACGTTCTACCCGGTTGGTGGGGGAACTTGGCCCATCGTCGGTGTGTTCCGCCTCGTGGATGAACGGCGTCGGCATATCCCAGCCACGATCCATGCCGGGGAGATATCGCCCTGTCGGAACGCCAAGAGTGCGACGACTCTGTTCCCCGTCTGCTACCATTTCCAGAAAATCATGCCCCGTGGTCGGAATTTTCAGGCCCTCGCCGGGCGGGCGCATCCGCGCCCTTGGCCGCTCTCTCAAAGGGCGCTGGATACCCGCTTCAGGACTCAGAAATTCCTGAAACGGGTATTATTGCGGTGCGGGTTGGTGAGGCCCGACGCGACCGGGCAGGCGCGCAGCGATATCCCGGGCTTCAATGGCTTCTGCCATTGCAAGGGTCTGATCACTCCCACCCATAAGGAAGACAGCGGCTGCGCCTGCTTTCACGGCTCGCAGCATGATATCATAGCTCGCCGATTGCAGCCGATCGGCGAAGCTATCAGGCGCTCGCGGCCATCCGCTGGATATCGGGCAACGACATATAGGTGTTGGTGATCCGCTTTGCGTCGTTGTAGGCAGCCTCCAGATCGGGGTAGGCCACCTTGCTGGCGTTGTTTTTCATCTTCTTGCAGACCGCCAGGAAGCCGGTGATCAGTTCGACGGAGGCCCCCACGCCGGGCAGGCGCGCGGTGAGTTCCTCGCAGATGGACTCAAGCTTGAACAGCTTGGGAATGAGGATGTCCGCGGTCAGCGAGCCATCGCGGCCGGCACCGCAGATGTCGCGGAATTCATACTCCACCGCATGGGCGAGGCGGCGAATGCGCTCGCGGCCCAGCGTCTCCTTGAATTGGTCTACTTGGTTGAAATAGCGCCCAGACGGGACGCCCGTGGCGCGCGCCCGCACCGGGTGCGGCACGTTGAACTGGGTGGCCGAGGCAACCCCCTCGCGCTGTGCCTTGCGGCGATCGGGGCCCATATAGTCGTGGGTGACGACGAACGGACGGCGACGCTCGGTAATGCCGCGCAGCCGATTGGACATCTGCTCGGGAGCAAAGGGCACCAGCAGGAGATCGTCGGTGCCGCAGCTCATGGCCGTCTTGACTTGCGGCTCTGACGGATGCGCGAGCACCAGAATGGTGAGGAGGAAGGGATCCTTGCCCAGCGATCCGGCACGGATGTCGCGGACTATGAAGGTGGCGTCGTTTTCTTCGAGCAGGCTGTTGAGCACCAGAACGTCGATCTCGCTCTCGCGACACATCTGGTGCGCCGAGGTGAGGGAGCCGGTTTCGGCGATCTCGCGCACGCCCATCGCGTTCAGGCCGTACCGGACGCCCTGGCGAATCATTACGTTGCTCTCGGCCACGACGGCCCTTACCTGGCTGTAGTCGAGGTCTGCCATGCCACCCCACCCCATTGGTGATGTCTCTCGTGTCGCCGACATCATGCCCATCAGGCGCAAATGCAGGATAAATAGGAGTAAACAATTTGTAACGATCTGAAAAAAATGCCGGGTCGGGGCGACAAAACAAGAAAGGCCCCGGCATCGCTGCCGGGGCCTTGTCCATTTTCGCGAAGTAGAGCTTAGCGCGAGTCAAACTGCTAACCATGCCAACCATTGATAACCGTAGAAAAAACGTGCCAAAGCTTACGTAGTGCATTCGTAGTGCATTTACGTCAGATCGTTGGCCTTCTTTACTTTTCTGCCCGCGACCGCCTTCTTCATCGCCGCGTCCAGTTCACCAGCCGCAACCGCTTCAATGACAGTCTCAATTGTCTCGACCAGCTTTTCCTTCAACCCAACCTCAATGCTGCTCTTGTCGCCGGCCAAGTTCAGCACGCTGCTGCCGTAGCGCAACTCCAAGTACCATTTGCCGCTCAGGTCGTGCCAAAACCACGACCGCAGCCGCTTGCTGTGTTCAACGGCCTTGCGCTGGCCGTTCTCATCGGTCGTGTAGCGCGTCTGCGTGACCGTAAAAACCGTGTTGTCCACCAGCGCCCTCGCCAGTCCCAATTGCTCGGCCAAATTTCCCAACATGCGCTGCCGCATGTGCTGCTCAGCCGTGACCTGCTCCACCTTGCGCGCCACCGTGCTCAGCTTAAGCTTCGCCAAAGTTGCCATTTTCCGTTCCTCCAAGCATTTGCCTGCAAAAACAGTAAATGGCCCAGCACCAGCATCGCGACCTGATTATCTGCAAATAAGCGCAATCGTTGTCCTGTTGTCGCTCATTCTATATAGTGTAAATGTAGCCGTGCTGGCCGCGTCTTCGGCCCAGATTTAAGCGTCATACAGCGCCCGATCTGTTCCTTGCTGCCGTAGTAGCTGCTCGCCTTGCCTCTACGCTGTAGCCGCGCTTAAAACGCGCGCCCCACAGCATCAGCCCGCCATCACGCTGTTCCAAATTCTGCTGCTCAGCCGGTCCAGCAGTGCCGCATCACTGTTGCGTCGTTCGGCCCTCGCCATCACCATAGCCTTCGTCAAGTTCGTGGCCAGCTTCAGCATCGTGCGTGCGCCTGCTTCTTGCTTCCGTGCCTTCAAACTCGAAAAGTAGCTGCGATCACGACCCAGCCAATGCCTGCTAAAGTCGTACTGCCCCTTTGCCAAGCCACGTTCCGTAAGTTCCAAGTATGTGTTCTGTAATGTGTCCATGCTGCACCTCAAATAATTTTGTTTCTCCGTCACTATTTATCCGCCTCAGTCATAAATACGCTTGCTATGTAGCGCCAATAATTTCAAGGAGTTTCAATTATGCCATCAAGTCAATATATTTCCGTCGGTTTTAGCGATCGCGTTATTCACATCGATGACCTTGCGCTATACGCCGTCTTCATGACCCTTCGCGCTCGTTTTGCAAAATAAGATCGTCATGACCACCGCTCAGCCGATCTTCGATTTAATCAAAGATGGAACAGCCATCGACCTTAAGTACCGCTATTCAGAAAAAATCGGCGACAAGATCAAAAGCAAAATCCATCAGCGCAAGTACGTCATCGAATCTCTTTGCAAAGATTTTACCGACATTCCAGCACGTACTCTCGCCGGCCGCTTGTATCACTGCGTACCTCGCACGCCGTGCAACCAGCCCTATTGCCCAATGTGCCGCCACAAGCAGCAAGCAAAATTCTCACGCAAAATGGTCAAAGCGTTTGGCCACGTTCCGGTCAATCAGCTGCGCTTCATCACGATCCTCTACAGCGTCCATTACGACCCGTCTGCAATCGCCCTCTACGTGATCAACGACCTCAAAAAGCAATTCCGCAACGTGATCAATCATTTGCCCAACTGGGCCAATACCGACCTGCGTTTTCTCGGCGCTTTCGAGATTGAAGCGCTTTTAGCCAAGTCGATCACCACGCCGAATAAAATTGCTGCTCTCGACCCACTCGGCCGCGACCCATCGTCAGATTTGCCGTTCTATCTTCTGCATTTTCATGCGGTTATAGATCTTGGTTCAATGACCGACGCTCACCTGCGTAAGTTGCTCACAAGAAATATTTTCCCTCATCCGTACCAAGTCCGTATCCAGCAGCTACATTCTGACAAATCCGTAAAAGAAAATCTCAAACAACTTGCCAGCTACATGCTCAAGTTTCGTCTTCAGCACAGCGACCGTTTAAAATTCGATCAAATCGACAATCAGCCCTATCAGCGTAGCGTCTACCAATCCCTGTACGATCCAGCCATTGCCAAAGCTGTCGTAATGGCCGTTGACGCATGCAACAGCTTTCATGGCCTGATCTTCAAATCTCTATAGCATAGTTTGTCAGTCGTTATGATCATCATGAATGTTAGTAAAACATTGATCGTATCGTTGCGATCGTTCGTGCCGTTTGTATCAATAAGAGCTTTTCATTTTGAAGATGCTGTTAATCGATTACTATTATAATACACTAACTAGGCCAGGGCCGCCCTTAGCTTTACTTCAGTAGAACCGCAGCAATTCCGCCATATTTCGCGTATTATTTTGAATATTTGATTTTCGCAATAAGTAAAAATCGCCGCAACGGCCAATTGCCAATGTATCAGCGTTTACTTGTCTGCCGCCAAAGCTCCACTTGCCTTTGCAAAGCTTTCGGCCGCGTCAGCCTTAGCTTTCAACGTGTCCGCCTTCACCTGCTCAAGCTCCAGCTTTGCTCTCTCCAGCGCAACGTCATCAAGATCGTGCTGCACGTCGCCGTATATCAGACCCAGCATTTCCAGCCGCTCAGCGCCAATCGTCGGCCCTCTGCGCTGCCGCTTCTTCTGCACCCACGTTTCCGCGTCCAAAATTTCGAAAATTCTCATCCCACTATTTATGCAGCGTCCCGCCAATCCGTTTCAAAAATCTGCAGCCGATCAACCTACAAGATCGCCACCGCCGCCCGCATCATCTCGTCGTTCACGTCAATGTAGCGCTGCGTCGTGCTCAAGTTCTTGTGCCCGGCCAGCGTCATAATCACCTTCGCGCTCACGCCGCTGTGCGCCAATTTCGTAATGAACCAGCGCCGGCCGCTATGACTTGTCGCGCCGTCAATACCCGCCAGCCTGTAAATCTGCCCCATCAGCTGCGTCAACGTGTTGGCCAAAAAGTGCCCGCCTTGCTGTGTCGCAATCAGCGCTGCCTTCTCAGCCTTCGCTCGGCCGGTCAGCGTGTCCGCGTAGCGCTGCAGCTCTTTGGCCAATTTCTCGCCCACAAAGATCGCCCGCGTTTCGCCCGATTTTGTGATCGCGCCGCGCAGCACGATCCGATCCTTGACCGCGCCCGTGCCGTCAATCACGTCGCCCACCATCAGCGCAGCAATTTCGCCGACCCTCATGCCGCCGTAGTAGCTCAGCATCAACGCCATTCTGTTACGCGTTGCGTGCCGCATCGTCGCCACCATGCCCAGCACGCGCTTCATTTCAGTTTCGCTCAAGACCTTCGCTTGCTTCATCGCCGCACCTAATAAAATGTGCTTAGTCTCCACAAGACATTATATAAAAAAATAGCGCCTAGTCACAGTCAATCATGTTTTCCATGATTGCCAACGACTTAGCGCGTTATCTAAGGTTATGTGTGTTTTCTTAATTGGCCGCTTCGTATTCTGCAGCAGCGCTTCCTTCCAAGCGATCGCATTTGCGTCTATCGCCATGCACAACGCCGATCCAAAAGTTCTTAAATCCGCGGATCATCTCAACAAACGCATCAAAGTCATGCACCTTATTCAGGTACGCGTTTGCCCCGTGCGTGTAGCAAAAAACAACCTCATCTTCATTGGCGCTTGTAGTGAGCATGACGACCGGAATATTTCTCAGCTCGTCGCTGCCTTGTATTCGTATCAAAGTGTCGCGGCCATTTAATTTTGGCATGTTTATGTCAAGTAAAACTAAATCAATCCTATTTTCGTCTTTAGCATCTGCTGCCGCGTGCAAATGCTCTAATGCCTCAACTCCATTCAGCACATGCTCAACCACGCAGTCAAATTCCGCCTCGCGCAGTGCCATAATCGTCAGCTGCGCGTCACCCGGATTATCTTCAACCAGCAGAATTTTGACCTTGCCAGCCATCCACGCTTAACCCTGCGTTAACCATTAGGATAACTTAGCTCATACATAGGTCATAGCTGCAAGTTTTTCTGTCACTAGATAATTAATCAGCTGCCGCCCATCCGCACCCCAATCCCAGCATCAGCGTTCGTGCCGATCTTCGTGTGCGCGTAGTGTTTCTCGATCATCGCCACGCTCGTGCGCATGTTCTCCGCCAGCCAAAAAATCGGAGCACTCTGATCTAAGCGCAGCGTCGCATACGTGTGCCGCAAGCTGTAGACCGTCCGCTTCGCACCGTCCGTGTCATGCAGCAGACCGGCCCTTTTCAGCACCGCTGTAAAGCCGTTGCCAAAATTCATGACCTTCGCGCCGTCCAGCGTAAACACGTAGTCATCCTGATCCAGCTTTTGCCCAAACGCCTTTATCGCGTCCAAAGCCAACATCGCGTTCGGTTGCGCTATCGCCGGTTGCTTCTTGGTCTTGCCGCTAACCCACAGCCGCAATGTCTGCACGCCGTCCCGTGTCGTAAACGCCTCAATGTCGCGCCACTTCAGCTCGCGTGCCTCGCCAACCCTCAGCCCTGTCTCCACCATAAAATCCACGTAAGCCCGCAACAGCTGCCGCTTGCGCTTCACATGGCCATGCGTCGCTTCAGCGACCATCGTGTCCATCATGGACCGCAAGTGCGCCAGCTGTACCGCCGTCAGGCCTGGCCGCCGGTCGCTGCTGTTTTTTGGACTTTCAAAGGCCGGCACTCTCGCCGCGTCGGCCAAGCCTTCCCGCACAGCAAATTTAAACATCTGCCGCAGCGTGCTCTCCTCAAAACGTAACGTGTTACCTTTCGGAATGTTGCGCCGGTCAGCGTTACCTTTCCGACCAGCGTCTTTTCGCCATTCTCTGTAGCGATCAATGTCCCGTACTGTAATGTCCGCAAGCATCATCTGGCCAAAGTACGGAATAATGTAACGCCGCAGCGTGCCTTCCAAAAACTTCACCCGGTCGTGCTTCATGTGCTTGCGCGTCAGTTCATTGTGCATATGGCCAATAAACTGTTCCGCCACCACCTTCAGCACCGTGTCGCGCAGTGGTAAATTGTGTTTCAGCTTAATGCCAATTTCGAATGCAATGGCCAATGCTGCGTTGCGTGCTGCGTCCTTGTCCCGTTTGCCCGTCGATTGCCGCCAATAGCCACGCTCAAGCTTCATGCGCATCTGCCAGCGCGCGTCCCTGTGATCGCTGCGCCTGTAGATCACGATCCCGTCTGCAATCGCCTCTGTATTCTGCTGAAAGCCAATGTCGTCCATCGCTGCCCCAGTGCATTCTAAGTGCATTCGCGCCGTTGCGTTCCCGCAATAGCAGCATAGCAATTCAAAGAATCTCAGGGAAAGTCACAAACAAAAACGCGCTAGCCTTTTGGCTAGCGCGTTGTATTTGTTTGAAAAGCTGGATCGAACGATTAGCGCGAGTAGAATTCCACCACCAGGTTGGGCTCCATCTGCACCGGATAGGGCACATCGGCCAGTTTCGGGGCGCGGACGAACTTGCCCTTCATGTCCTTGTGGTCGACTTCCAGGTAATCGGGGATGTCGCGCTCGCCCGACTGGACGGCTTCGATCACCAGGGCGAGGTCCTTGGACTTCGGCTTCACCGAGATCACGTCGCCGTCCTTGACCTGATAGCTGGAGATGTTGACGCGCTTGCCATTGACCTGGATGTGGCCATGGTTGACGAACTGACGGGCGGCGAACGGGGTCGGCACGAACTTCAGGCGGTAGACCACCGCGTCGAGCCGGCGCTCCAGCAGGCCGATCAGGTTCTCGGAGGTGTCGCCACGACGACGGGCGGCCTCGTCATACAGGCGGCGGAATTGCTTCTCGCTGATGTTGCCGTAGTAGCCCTTGAGCTTCTGCTTGGCCATCAGCTGGGTGCCGAAGTCGGACGGCTTCTTGCGGCGCTGACCGTGCTGGCCGGGAGGGTTCTCCTTGCCGCGGTTGAGCGGGCTTTTGGCGCGGCCCCACAGGTTGGCGCCGAGACGGCGGTTGATCTTGTACTTGGATTCAAGGCGCTTGGTCATGTCGATCCTTTTGTCCCGGCTTGTGCCGGTTGGTGTGTGTCCCGATAGTCCTGGTCCGGCCTCTGCCGGGGAGGGGTGGGCGCGCCAACGGCCGCGTCACCCGCGTTCTCGGGAATGAAGGGGCGAAATATACGGATGCGGCGCCCGATGTCAAGGAAAGCGCTCAGGGGAATGACGTCATCCCTTGGGCGGCCCCGAGCGGACGCTGGTGACGAACGAGACCACGGTACGTGACAGTTCGCCGGCCCCTTGGGCCATGCCCTGCGCCGTGGCCAGGACCTCGGACGAGGCTTCGCGCGCGAGACCCACCGCCTGGGAGGTGCTTTCCAGGCCGCGGCTGACGTCGCGGGTGCCGTTGGCCGCCTCCTCGACACTGCGGGCGATCTCACGGGTGGCAGCCGACTGCTCCTCGACCGCGGCGGCGATGGAGGAGGCGATCTCGCTCATCCGCCGGATGGTGTCGCCCACATGGCGGATGGCCTCCAGCGCCTTGGCGGTCTCGTCCTGTACGGCGGTGATCTGCTGGCTGATCTCGTCGGTGGCCTTGCCGGTCTGGTTGGCGAGGTGCTTGACCTCGTTGGCGACCACGGCGAAGCCCTTGCCCGCATCACCGGCCCGGGCCGCCTCGATGGTGGCGTTGAGCGCCAGCAGGTTGGTCTGGCCGGCGATGTCGGTGATGAGGTTCACCACGGCGCCGATACGCCCGGCGGCAGCGGACAACTGCGCCATGATGGCGTCGGTGCGGGTCGCTTCCGATACCGCTTCGTCGGCGATGCGGGTGGATTCCGTCACCTGCCGGCTGATCTCGCTGATGGAGCTGCTCAGCTGTTCGGTGGAGGCGGCGACCGAGTCGACGTTGGTGGCGGCGCGCCGTGCCGAGTCCTCCACCATGGCGGCGTCGCGTGCCGCCTCCTGCGACACTTCCATCAACGAGCGGGCGGATTCCTCCATGCGCGAGGCGCCGGTGACCACGGTGGACAGCACGCCGCGCATGCTGGCGTCGAAATCGTCGGCCATGCGGATGCGGCCCAGGCGGCGCTCCTCGCCCGCCAGTTGATCGGCCACCTGCTTGGCTTGGCGCAGGTTGTCCATTTCCACCGCGTGGTCCTTGAAGGTCAGGACGGCCCGGGCGATCTTGCCGATTTCATCGCTGCGGTCGGTGCCGGTGATCTCGACGGCGATATCGCCGCCCGCCAGCCGCCCCATCACTTCGATGGTATGGTGGATCGGCACCGTGATGGAATTGGTGATCAACACCGCCAGCCCTGCCAGCACCGCCAGCCCCGCCATGATGACCATGATGGTGGTCGATTGCGTCGTGCTGGTGGACTCCATGGCGGACTCGAACTGGAGCCTGGCCTGAGCGATCTCGTTTTGCATGGCGAGGCGCAGGGTGGCGATGGCGGCCTCGTAGGGGGGCAGGGAGGACTCGGCCAAGGTCTCCTTGGCGCCGAAGGTGTCGCCGGCCGCCATACGTTCCAGGGTGGCCTGGTAGCCCAGGCGGTAGGCGCTCCAGTCTGCTTCGAAGAGGTCGAGGACCTTGTGTTCTTCGGCGGTGTGGCCGCCCTTGGCGTATCCTTTCCACAGGCCCTCGACAGTGGCGTCTGCGGCGTCGATGTCCTTGCGCAGCCGCTCCAGGGTAAGGCGGCTCTCGCTTTGCACGATGAAGGTCTCGGTGGCGCGGATCAGGTGGACCGAATCAAGGATGCGACCGAGCTGTCCCAGCGGAACGACGCCTTCGTCATAGACTGCCCGCGCGCTGTTGGCCGTCTTGCGCCCACCCATGATGCCGGCGCCGCCCACGATTGCCAAAAGCAATGCGGCAATGGTCAGCAACACGGCAAGACGTGCGCCAAAATTGATGCGATGCAACATAAGTGCCTCCGGCACCCTTCTATTGGTGCCGGGCTAAATCAGCATTTGCCGTCCACTATTTCAATTGCGGAAATCCACTATGACTTACGTATGTGATCCGCCCTTGCGGTGCCGGTAGGTCACCAGTTCGGTGACAATCCCGTGCAGGGTTTGGATCTCCTGCCCGGTCAGTTCGGCGCGCTGAAACATGTTGCGGATGTTGCGCACCATCACCGGGCGCTTCTCGGGATTGCGCAGGAAGCCGCAGGCATCCAGCTCGCGTTCCAGGTGGTCGAAGAAGAACACCAGCTTGTCCTTGCCGGCCGGCGGCTCGGCGCCCTTGGTCATGGAGGGCAGGGTGTCGGCGGCATCGCACTGGAACCACTCGTAGCCCACCAGCAATACCGCCTGGGCCAGGTTCAGCGACGCATAGGCGGGGTTGAGCGGCACTGTCAGTACCGTGTCGGCCAGCACCACGTCGTCGTTTTCCAGGCCGGTGCGCTCGGGGCCGAACAGCACGCCGCAGGCGAGCCCCCCGGCCGTGGCCGAGCGCATGGTGGCTGCCGCCTGGCGCGGCGTCTCCACCGCCTTGGTCATGAAGCGGTTGCGCCCGGTGGTGCCCCACACCCGGTGAAGGTCGGCGATGGCGGCCTCGGTGGTGTCGAAGACTTTCGCCGCCAGCAGCACCCGGTCGGCGCCGCTGGCGGCGGCGAAGGCGCGCTCCTCCAGCCAATGGTCGCGCGGCGCCACCAGCCGCAGATCGGTCAGGCCGCAGTTGAGCATGGCCCGGGCCGCGGTGCCGATGTTCTCGGACAGCTGCGGCTTGACCAGAATGATCGCCGGTCCGCCCGGGGCGGCGGCGGTTTGGGTGGAATCGGTGCCTGCCATTCACTCCGCCTCATTCTCCCTCTCCCCTGGCGGGAGGGGGCTGCGGTGAGGGGGGAACTGCCGGAAGCTCCCTCACCCAACCCTCTCCCGCCAGGGGAGAGGGCCTTGTAAATTACTCCGCCGGTTCGGCGTCGCGGTAACGGAACAGCATGTAGGTAATGCTGTCCTGCAGCGCCTCAAGCGAAGCTTCGAGCACGTTGGTGTGGACGCCGATGGTGGTCCAGCGGTGGCCCTTGCCGTCCTCGCTCTCGATGGTGACGCGGGTCTTGGCGCCGGTGCCCACCGTCGATTCGGTGATGCGGACCCGGTAGTCCTTGAGTTCGAGCGCCGTCAGTTCGGGATAGGCGCCGGTCAGCACTTTGCGCAGCGCCACGTCGAAGGCGTGCACCGGCCCCAGGCCCTCCCCGACCTCCATGTACTCGCGGCCCGCCACCTCGACCTTGACTGTGGCCTCAGACAGGGTGAGCCACTCGCCCTCCTGGTCGCGGCGGCGTTCGTCGATGACGCGATAGCGTTCGAGGCGGAAATACTGCGGTACCTCGCCCAGCGCGCGGCGCACCAGCAGCTCGAAGCTGGCGGTGGCCTGGTCGTAGGCATAGCCGTCGTGCTCCAGCCGCTTGACCAGATCGACCAGATCGGTGACGTCCTGGGGGTCGAAACTGACCTGCATCTGCTCGACCACGTCCACCAGCGACTGGCGTTTGACCGCCGCCATGTCGACGCCGATCTCGGACATGCGGGCGACGATGTTGGAACGCCCCGCCTGATCCGACACCACGATGTGGCGCAGGTTGCCCACTGCCGCGGGATCGATGTGCTCGTAGCAGCGCGGGTCCTTGGCCACCGCCGCGACGTGCAGGCCGCCCTTGTGGGCGAAGGCCGAGGCGCCGACATAAGGCTGGCTCTTGTTGGGAATGCGGTCCAGCACCTCGTCCAGCACGCGGGATACCCGCACCAACTGCTTGAGGTTGTCGGGGGCAATGCCGGTCTCGTAGCCCATCTTCAGCATCAGGGCGGGGATGATCGAGACCAGATTGGCGTTGCCGCAGCGCTCGCCCAGGCCGTTCAGCGTGCCCTGGATCTGCCGCACCCCGGCGCGCACCGCCGCCAGTGAGGTGGCGACGCCGGTGTCGGCGTCGTTGTGGACGTGCAGGCCGAGATGGCTGCCGGGAATGCCGGCGTCGATGACCTCGCGGATGATGCGCTCGGCCTCGTGCGGCAGGGTGCCGCCGTTGGTGTCGCACAGCACCATCCAGCGGGCACCCGCCTCATAGGCGGCGCGGATGGAGGCCAGGGCGAACTGCGGATTGGCCTTGTAGCCGTCGAAGAAATGCTCGGCGTCGAACATCACCTCGTCGACCCGGGTCAGGGCATAGGCCACCGAATCGCCGATCATCCGCAGGTTCTCGTCGAGCTCGATGCCCAAGGCCACGGTGACCTGGAAGTCCCAACTCTTGCCCACCATGGTGACGACGCGGGCCGAGGTCGACAGCAGGGCATTGAGCCCCGGATCGTTGCCGGCCGAGCGTCCGGCCCGCCGCGTCATGCCGAAGGCGGCGAGGCGGGCGGTGCGGAACGGCGGCGGCTCGGCGAAAAAGGCGTCATCGGTGGGGTTGGCGCCGGGCCAGCCGCCCTCGATATAGTCGATGCCGAGGGTATCCAATTCACGCGCGATCCGCACCTTGTCGGCGGCCGAAAAGTCGACGCCCTGAGTCTGGGCGCCGTCGCGCAGGGTGGTGTCGTAGATATAAACCCTTGAGCTGTTTTCCATTGTATTTAAACCACTTACAGGGCGAAAAACGTGTTGTGCATTCTTTGTGCATCAAAATGGGCCGCGCAGATTGTGCTTGCTTAACTAAAGCGCGCAGACTGGGGCCGCAATTCCGGTGCCGGACAGCAACATATAGAATGGCCTGTCGCACGCCAACCGAAACGCTTATGCGGTTATGACGGACCGTTGCCCAGGGCTGATGCCCAGCCATGCTGCATACGCATGCGAGGGGGAAATGACAACGCCCGGTCCCGCGGAGCGCGGTCCGGGCACACCGGGCTCAGATTACCCCATGGCAATCGGCACCTAGCCCCATGGGCTGCCTTTCGGGCACCGTGCGGTCATCAGCATTTTCCAGCCACTCATAGAATTCTACCCCGCACATCCCGTTAATCTTACTGTGTCATAGAATGCGATTTTGTGGTATGGATGGAGATTCGTTCTGCTCGAAAGGGGGCGAGCATGGGTCTCCAGGATTTTGGTGCCGACAGTGAATCGCGGTTTGAGGCGTATGTCGAGCGGCTTTCACGGGCAGTGAGGCATGCCGACCGGGCGGCGCCGCTGCGGGCCTACTGCCTGG